>CAJNCK010000003.1:0-344892 GCA_905221245.1 bacterium | reverse complement strand
TAATGAGTTGTTTAGTCGCTTTTCATTATAGGTTATATGGGACTTTTTTTCTACACAAAAATAGGCTCCATAATATCTATAGGGGGGTTACCCACTACAAATATTATAGAGCCAGTTTTTCTATCTGCCAACTGTATTGGGCTGATGGGAAAGTTACAACGTGGAGAGGAGTAAGATAGTCATTCTTTTATATTAGAAATGTTGAAAGTTATAGTTACAAAGTTATTACAATGCCCCTAAAGAAATAGTATCCTTACTTATCTTAAAAAGTTAAGAAAAAGTCATAATAGAATCAGTATTTGGAAATTTTTATTCGCTTTAAAAGTTAGTAGTTATCTATGTAATTCTTTATGAAATAGTGTAAAAATGGTATAATGTATAAAGGAAATTTCTAAAAAGTCTCATTTTTAGAGTAGTTAATCATAAATAAGTTAGGGACTCAGGATAAGGGAGTATAATTGGAAGATTTAATTAGTGTAGTTATACCTGTGTATAATGTAGAAAATTATCTGGAAGAATGCATTCAAAGTGTTTTGAATCAGACTTATACGAATCTAGATGTAGTTCTGGTAAATGATGGTTCTACAGATACTTCGGGGGAAATATGTGATCGATTTTCTGAATTGGATAGCCGGATTCGTGTGTTTCATACTGAAAATAAAGGTGCAGCCTTAGCTAAAAACTTCGGTGTTGCTCAAGCACTCGGGGAGTATGTCCTTTTTGTAGATTCAGATGATATTGCTGAAAATAGAATGGTCGAAACTTTGCACAAACAAGTGGAAGAGACTGGAGCGGATATTGTAATTGGAAATTATTTTATTTATGATGAGAATGATTGCCAGTGTAAATTCTATGTTCTTGAAAGAGATTTTTGCATTGAGGAATTATCAGCTCAAGAATTAATTAATCGCCAAGCAGGGTATTGGCATTTAAATGCTTCAGCTTTTATTATGCCCATGTTTAAACTGTTCAAAAAAGACTTGCTATTGCAAGTTCCATTCACTAATGGTCGGCGTTTTGATGATGAAGCAACGATTCATAGATTGTTTATAAAAAGTCAGAAAACAATTTTTGTAAATGATAATCTTTATATCTATCGTGTTAGACAAGGCAGTATTATGACTTCGCAATTTGATATATCTTGGGTACAGGATATTTTGCAAGTATTTAGTTTAAAACTTGCGGATCTTATTCTTGCTGGTATTGATACTAGTGTTATGAGGACTCGTTTTGTGAATATTCTAAATGAATATAAATACTTATGTGAAACTTATAATCTTACAGATACTGATGAGTATAGAGAAATTTTGTTTAGATTAGATTTGTATAAGGGATAAGGAAGTAGCTATTGAAGTTACCTAGGATTGTCGTAGAAAAATTGAAGCTATATTGTACCATTTATGAGTAAAAAGGGGGAAAATAAATTTGGATGTTCCGATTAACTTTCAGGGGAATTATCACCATATTGAAATATCCGAGGGAGCTTGCCTTCAGATTGCTCAGGGGGTAACCATGCGATCTTTTACAAGTTTAGAAGTTTTCATGGGGGCAATTTTATCAATTGAAGAGGGAGTCTTTTTTAATGATCATTGTTCAATTCGGTGTACGGAAAAAATCACCATTGGACGTGATACTATGTTTGGGGATGGAGTCCGAATTTTTGATTCAAATCATAAGTTTAACAACTATCATGTGTTTAAAACTGCAATGAGTAGTGCACCGATTCACATTGGACGAGATTGTTGGATAGGAGCCAATACAGTTATTCTTAGAGGAGTTACTATAGGTGATAATGTTGTTATCGGGGCGAACTGTCTGATTTATCAAGATATTCCAAGTAATTCTATTGTGACTCATAGTGAACAATTAAAGATTACATCTAAAAATATTGCAAAATTTCATGCTTTTGTTTATACTTACTCAGATCAGTTGGAAGGCTTGGAGTATTTACTGATTAGTTTACCTGAAGTTGATTTTCATGTTGCAGCACCAACGAATGTATCAGACTATTTAAGGAGTTTTGAACGATTTAAGAATTTTCAACTGTATGAGTATTGTCAATCACGAGAAGTTTCAGATCGCATTTTAGAAATGGCTGATTTCTACCTAGATATTAACCATTGGAATGAGGTTGATGATATTATCGGACGTGCTTTAGAAAGAGGAAAACCAATATTTGCCTTTGAAAATGTAGTTCATAGGAAGAATGAAGAGATACATGTATTCAGTTTGAAAGATGAAGATAAAATGGTTGCAACAATTCGTCATCAGTTAAAGGTAGATAGGAATGGAGAATAGATAATGCAGTATAATGTTGCTAAACAAAAAAAAGCCATAGTACTTGGGGCTGATGGCAATTATATGGATAAGGTGGAAACGACGATAAAGTCAGTCTGTAGTCATAATAGGGATATAAAATTTTATATCTTCAACAGTGATTTTCCTACAGAGTGGTTTCAATTGATGAATAAAAGACTATCTGTTTTAAATTCGGAGATTGTAAATATAAAAATTACAGATGATACAATCAATCATTTTAATCTTCCTACACCACATCTCAGTTCTGCAGCCTATCTTAGATATTTTATTCCTAATTTTGTTAATGAAAAGAGAGTTCTCTATCTTGATAGTGATATTGTGGTAACATCCTGTTTAACATTATTATTTGAAAAATCCTTAGATGGTTATCCACTTGGAGCTGTTCCTGATTTACCCAATACTTATGATGGATTTAATTCAGGAGTTCTTGTTATTGATACGGATATGTGGCGTGAGGAGAATATTTCAAAAAAACTCATTGATTTGACCGTAGAACACCACGAACATGTTTATGGGGATCAAGAAATTTTAAATATGTTTTTTAAAGATAGATGGAAGCGATTTGATGTAACTTTTAACCTACAGGTTGGTGCCGATGCCCATCGATATTATATGGGAGATTATGATTGGTACGAATTATTTGAAGGTATTCCGTGTATTATTCACTATACTACAGAGAATAAACCGTGGAAACATTTTCGATTTAATCGTTTTCGAGATATCTGGTGGTTTTACTATGGTTTAAATTGGAATGATATTTTATTACGAACTCATGTTTTGAAAGAAACATTTGTAGAATTGATTTCACCACCATTGCAACATGCTAGTATTTTTACGAATACAGGAGATCTTGAGGGGATCAGTTATCTACTAGAAAAATTACCAGATGTCCAATTTCATATTGTAGCACCAACATATTTTTCGCCAAATATTATTGAATTACAAAGCTATTTAAATTGTTACATTTATCCATGTGCTGATCCTAAAATGAAGCAGGATATCATAGACAAAACAGATATTTGCTTAGATATTAATTATGGGCCAGCTATGGATCAGGTGTTACAGGAAATGGTTAGACGAGGAAAGACAATTTATTCATTTGATTGCACCAATCATTTTTTCAATGGGGAAAGCACAGTTTTTACAGTAAATGAAATAGATGAATTGATTAGAAAAATACAAAGACTAGGAGATAAGAATGCCTCAAAAAGTGATTGCTCTTGGAGCTGATGTCCATTACCTTGACAAGGTAGAAACCGTGATAAAGTCGGTTTCGGTTCATAACCACGATGTGAAATTTTATGTGTTTAATGATGATCTACCTAGTGAGTGGTTTTTATTGATGAGAAATCGTTTAAAGGTTATTGGTTCTGAGATTGTCAATGTTAAAAAGACAGAGCATAATCTCCATGATTTTCATTTACCTAATAATATTATATCCTATGCGGCATATTTTAGATATTTCATAGCAGACGAAGTGTCAGAAGATAGGGTTTTATACCTGGATTCGGACATGATTGTCCATGATAAACTGGATGACTTATTCTCCCTAGATTTACAGGGTTATGCAATTGCAGCCGTTCAAGATCATGATATGAATGGTTTGGTATCAACTTTTAACTCAGGTATGTTATTAATTGATATTAAAAAATGGCGGGAAAATAATTCGACAAAAAGATTATTGGAGTTGACTGCCCAACACCATGAACATGTCTATGGAGATCAAGGTATTCTTAACATGTATTTTGGTGATCAGTGGTTACATTTGGATAAAGAGTATAATTTTATGGTTGGTTTGGATCAATTTTTACATTTAAATGGAAATAGCGAATGGTATAATTCTTCTTATTATGGTCATCGTGTTCCAAAGATTATCCATTATACTACAGAATATAAACCTTGGACTCATTTGACCTTAACACGTTTTCGTAAGTTATGGTGGTTTTATTATGGATTGAATTGGAACGATGTGTTGTTGAATGTAGATATTACTAAACGATCCTTTAATGAACTAGTAGGAGCTCCCTTGTACAATACTTGTATTTTCACAAATAGTGCAGCTATGGAATCATTGGTGTATCTCTTGTCTGAACTGCCAGAAGTACATTTTACTGTTTTGGCACATACAAATTTCGCTCCCTTCGTCGTTGATTTGCAATCTTATTTAAATTTGTCACTTTTCCCTAATTTTAATCGTTTTAATCTGAAGGAAACCTTGGATAAGATGGATTTTTACCTAGATATCAATCATGAAGGGGAGATTGCCAATATTATCGAAGAAGTTCATAAACGAAATAAGCCAATTTTTACTTTTGATAACACTAGTCATGATTCAAGTGGAAGAAGTCATATTTTTTCATCATCGGAACCGGAGAAGATGGTAGAAGCTATTAAAAAATATTGCGCACGATTAAGTAATTAAAAGGATTTATATGAAGGCAATTGTACTTGCTGGGGATAAACATTATCTTACCCCAATACTCACAACAATAAAGTCTATTTTGTATTATAATCAAAATGTTAAGATTTATATTCTACATCAGAATATCCCTAGCGATTGGTTCCATGAACTCAAGGTTCAAGTAGAAATGCTAGGAAGTATAGTAGAGGATATTTATATCGGTGATGTGATTAATCCTGAATGGAAAACACAAGCACACATCTCACCCATTGCTTACGCTCGATACTTAATTCCACGGTTGACTACAGAAGATAGAGTAGTCTATTTAGATAGTGACATCATTGTACATGGAGATTTGAGTCCGCTCTTTGACTTGGATTTGGGAGACTACTCTTTAGCGGCAGTAAGGGATGTTGATGGTAATGGATTTAATTCAGGGATGCTGGTCATTGATTGTCAAAAGTGGAGAGAAAAAGATGTTACTTCCTTGTTGTTTGATAAGACAGTGGAGTACATGTCTTACCTTAATCAGAATACTACAGAGGACTTCAATGGGGATCAAACCATTTTTAATTTAGTCTTCCAGAATCATTGGCTAGAGTTGGATAAGCATTTTAATCTTCAAGTTGGGCATGATGTCATCGCATTCTATAGTCATTGGGATTCACATTTTGAATTGGATCAAGAACCATTGATTATCCATTATACGACCTATAGAAAACCATGGTCCACACTGATGGGCTATCGCTATCGGGATTTATGGTGGGCTTTTCGAGACGTTAGTTTCGATCAAATTGCGGACCATTACGCAGGATGTTTTACTATCAAAAGAGTTTATGACCTTCACAATGTCAATCTATTTACATTTACAGATTCACAGGATGTTCTTTATATTGATGAACTAGCCCAAGCTTTGCCTGATGTTGGGTTCCATATTGGTGCCTATACAGACATGGGTGATATTCTTCTAGCTTTAGAAAAATATCCAAATGTGTACTTGTATCCTAGTATGGTAGGGGTGGTGATTGATGAAATGATTGAGAAGTCAGATGCCTATTTGGATATTCATACGGGAAGTCCTATGGAATTCATTGTCAATCGTTATATTAGTGCAAGCAGACCAGTATTGACTTTTGATATAACCAATAAAAACAAATTGGAAAAAACAGTAGTTTCCTCTCAATCTCCACAGTCAATGATAGAAACTATTGAAGAGTTAAAGAAAGATAAAATAGCCATGAGGGCAATTGTTTTAGGAGCTAATTACCAATATGCAGATAAGGTGCTAACTACAATCAAATCAATCTGCTGTCATAATCAAGGACTTCGTTTTTATCTGATTAACAGCGATTTTCCGACAGAATGGTTTTATAATCTCAATCGTAAGTTGAAGAAGCTAGACTGTGAAATTGTTAATGCCCGTGTCAATAGTTCTCACATAAGTCAATATAAGACCAATATTCACTATGCAACATTTTTACGTTATTTTATTTCGGATTTTGTTGAGGAA
Organism: bacterium; assembly: GCA_905221245.1. Classification (GTDB taxonomy): domain Bacteria; phylum Bacillota; class Bacilli; order Lactobacillales; family Streptococcaceae; genus Streptococcus. Next base: position 338,662 of record CAJNCK010000003.1, on the reverse strand, counting down.
GATAAGGTCTTATATCTAGACTGTGATTTGGTTGTCACAAGAGACTTAAGTCCTCTGTTTGATTTCGACTTGGGAGACTATCCATTGGCGGCAGTCAAGGATCTGGGGGCTCAAGTATATTTTAATGAGCATGGCTTCAATGCAGGTGTTTTGTTAATCAATAATCGCCTTTGGAAACAAGAAGAGGTTCGCAAACAACTGATTGAAATGACCAATGAGTTACATGACAAAGTTGCCCAAGATGATCAAAGTATTTTGAATATCTTATTTAAAGACCGCTGGTTAGCTTTAGACTTTAAATATAACTGTATTACCTTGCACACACATTTCTCGGATTATCGACCAGAGCTTGGAACTTATCCACCGATTATCCATTACCTGACAGAGAGAAAACCTTGGGGACTTTACGAGCGCTCCATTTATCGTGATGTTTGGTGGTATTATAATGACCAAGATTGGTCGGATATGAGTCAGCCAACTCCTTGTCTTACCAAAAGTCAGGTGAGTCAATACACAGGAGTTCAACATTCAGCTTTTATTTATACATTCTCGTGTGATTTGAAAAATATAGTATATTTAATTGAAAATTTGCCAAATATAAAGTTTTATATAGCTGCTCCTGTTACGGTGGCAGATAGTATTACAGCTTTGCTGGCGTATCCAAATGTTTCAGTTTTATCTGATATAGCAGGACAACCAGCTTTGGTTGATAGTATGATTGAAGGCTGTGATGTCTTACTAGATATAAATGCTGATGTTGAAGTTGATGGCATTATTGGACGTTTTCAACAAGCAGGAAAACCAGTATTTGCTTTTGAAAGTGTAGCCCATGGTGAGCAAGGTCAGTTCCTCTATGACCAAGGGCATCCTGAAGAGATGGTTCGATTTATTGAAGCCTACTGTCAAAATGGAGAGTTGCCTGTAAAAAAGCTGCAATCCTATCCAAAGGTACTGGATATCCAGCAGAGTCTTGATTATATATTGGAACACCATTCTTCCGTTATTCGTTATGGGGATGGAGAAATGGATATTATGATGGGCCATGGGATTCCTTATCAAGACTATGATGAGACATTGGCGGAACAGCTTAGAAGAATGATCCAACTAGAAAGCTCTCCAGAATTGCTGGTTTGTCTTTCTGATGTTTTTGAAGTTTTGGAACGCTACAATCCCGAAGCTGTCAACTTTTGGAAAAAGCATTTAGAAAATTATAAAGAAGCCTATCATAGATTGTGCACAGCACCTTTCTATGGTTCGACTTTTATATCTCGTCCTTATATAGACCTCAAAGATAAGTCTGCTTCGGTAGCTCACTTTGAAAAATTAAAGAAACTTTGGGATAAACGAGATATCTTAATTGTCGAAGGTGAAAACTCTCGTTCAGGAGTTGGAAATGATCTTTTTGACAATGCTCAGTCAGTTGAGCGTATTGTCTGCCCTTCTAGAAATGCCTATAGTAAAGTTCAGGACATTCAAGAAGCGATTGAAAAGCATGTGGCTGGTAAATTAGTATTCTTGATGCTTGGGCCTACAGCCAAGGTTTTAGCTTATCACTTAAGCAAAAAAGGCATACAAGCAATTGATCTAGGTCACATTGATTCCGAATATGAGTGGTTTAAGATGGGAGCAACTTCAAAAGTGAAATTCTCACATAAGCATACCGCAGAGCATAATTTTGATCAAGAAATTCAACTGCTTGATGATGAAGTTTATAATGCACAAGTTGTTGTAAGGATTTAAACAAGAAAATGAAAATTAACATTACAAATATTTATGGCATGTCTGGTCAAAGTACAGCCCTAATCGCCCAGAATGAAACCGTTAAAATTGCAAGAAAGTTAGACTTTCACGAACTTGGCTTTTACTTTTACGATATTTATAGTGATAGTCAAGGTGAGTTGAATAGCCGTTTAGATGGTGTTTTAGCTAAGCTTGGTTATGGAGATATCGTCGTCTATCAATCTCCCACATGGAATGGCAGGGAGTATGATCAGGCCTTTATCAGAAAATGTAAGATTTTAAATGCTAAAATAATCACCTTTATACATGACGTACCCCCACTTATGTTTCCATCCAATTATTACTTGATGCCGGAGTATATTGAAATGTATAACCAATCGGATTTAGTAGTTGTTCCGTCAGAAAAAATGAAGGAACGTCTGATTAAGGAAGGGTTGACAGTTCAAAAAATTATTATCCAAGGAATGTGGGATCATGTTCATGACTATCCTTTGAGACGACCAGATTTTCAGAAAAAACTATATTTTGCGGGTAGTGTGGAGCGCTTTGAACACTTATCTAATTGGGCTTATTCAATTCCTCTCGATATTTTTTCCGAGTCTAATCAAGAGAATCCTAACCCAAGAGTTTCATTTAAAGGTTGGAAAACAGATACAGAGTTGCTTCTTGCTTTGTCAGAGGGAGGCTTTGGCTTAGTATGGGGAACCAGTGAAAATCCAACTGATGAGGAAGATTACTATCGATTGAATATCTCTCATAAAGTTAGTACTTATCTTGCTGCAGGGATTCCAGTAGTAGTGCCATCCTATCTCTCAAATGCTAGTTTCATACAAGAAAAAGGCTTAGGTTATGTAGTGAACAGTTTGGAAGAAGCAAATCGTCTTGTAGAGTACACGACAGCAGAAGCTTATCAACACATGGTTGAAAATGTATATAAAGTTAGTTATATCTTAAAAGAAGGATACTTTACAAAGAAATTATTGATTGCTGCAGTGATGCAGGTTTTAGATATCTAGAATAGGGTAGTTATGAATACCCCTCATCCATTAGGATGAGGGAATGACAGTAGTGGCAAACAGTCAATTTATAGATTTAGCTATATTCATCAGAATATTTCATCACTCGAATAAGGTAGGAGAAAAAAATTGAAGATAAAATTGACATCAGTCGTCGTGAAACGTGTTATGTGGACGATTTCTTTCTTGTTTATTTATGTTCTAGGAAGTAGATTGACTCTTCCGTTTATAAACGTTAATGATGCAAATTTTTTGGGTGGAACTGTAGCTTTTTTAGCTTTTTCTACTGCTATAACAGGTGGCAATCTTCAAAGCATCTCCTTATTTTCAGTCGGACTGTCTCCATGGATGTCGGCTATGATTTTATGGCAAATGTTTAGTATGTCTAAGAAGCTTGGTTTTGGTAGCTTACCACTTGAAGTTCAAGAACGAAGAAAAATGATATTAACATTTGTCATAGCTTTAATCCAGGCATTAGCCATTACCATAAATCTCCCTATTCAGTCGGGGGAGCATTATGGAATGGTCTTGATTTTGAATGTTCTGCTCTTGATTGCGGGCACTTTTTTCTTGGTCTGGTTATCGGATCTCAATTCTCAGTTTGGTGTCGGGGGTTCTATAGTTATCTTGATGTCCAGTATGGTAGCTAGTATGCCACAAAACATAGTCAAGAGTATTAAAGAATTACAGGTTAGTATTTTATTTGTTGTACTATTACTTATGTTTTCTCTAGTTTTTCTATATACTGCTGTCATCATGCAGAGGGCACGCTATCGTATTTTAGTGAATAAGATTATGATTCACAATCGTTTTAAACGCTATTCTTATTTTGATATTCAGTTAAATCCTGCGGGAGGGATGCCTTTTATGTATGCCATGTCCTTGGTATCAATTCCGCAGTATGTTCTAATGTTACTCCAGATTATTTTTCCAAATGTTTCTTGGATACAGAACTGGATGGGCCAATTTGCAATTGGACGGCCAATATGGCTATGTACATATATTCTGATATTGTTTGCATTGGGGCTTGCTTTTTCTTTTGTCAATATGAGTGGAGAGGAAATAGCTGAAAAGATGAAAAAATCTGGAGAGTATATCTATAACATCTATCCAGGAGAAGCGACAAGTCGCTATATCAATTGGTTAATTTTGCGTTTTGCAATCATTGGTTCTACTTATACAGTTATTATGGCTGGCTTGCCAATGTTGATGGTTATATATGATCCGCGCTATATGCAACTAACGATGCTTCCAGGGTTATTCTTGATTTTTAACGGAATGGTGTTTAATATCAAAGAAGAGATTCATGCCTTGACGTTGAATGAGAACTATAGACCACTCTTAGAAATCAATTCATAATTGAGAGGAGAATATATGTATTATTTCATTCCTTTTTTGGAGCGTGACAATCAATCTTGGCAGACAAATATTGTGCCCTGGTATAGGACTCCTTATCGCTTAGAATTTGATGATATCTTGCACCAAATTCGGATTTTTAAACGCCAAGAATTAGAATCTAAAATGCTATGGTTGACTTATCATCCCCACCTGCGCTATTTGTTACACAGACAAGATTTATTGGAGTCTGATGTTTTCTCTGTTTTTGATGCTATTCAAAATATTGCAAATGAGGAGATGCACCCCTTGCAACTGAAAGATTTAACATGGGATAAAGATTGTGACTTTATCTATACTCCCTTTGTAATTGCAGTTAAACAGCAAGGGGCGCTTTATGCTGAAGTTGAATATGGCTCAGAAGGTTTTATCAGCTATATTACTTATTTTAAAGATAATAAAATTGATTTTATTTGCTATTTTGATGATCGTGGCTTTTTATCTAGCCTTATAGAGTATGAGGATCAAAAACCAGTCAACCGTTATTATTACAATGCAAAAGGACAGTGGCAATTGAGGGAGAATTTGCAAGGGGGACAGCCAATTGTAAAGGTAAACCCAGCAGTAAGCTACCGTTTTGAAAAATTAACTTATGAGAGTATAGATGAAGTTATTTGGGAATTCTTAACAACATTTTTAAATCAAGACTATCAAGTTGGAGATTCATTTGTTTTGGCAGCTCATACCAGATTTCAAAATCAATTGTTAGAAAGATTGCCAGAAGAGGCTCCTAAAATTATAAGTTTCTTTATTGAAAGAAATCAAGCAGATAATTTACAAGATCATCGTCAGGTAGTGGAGAAGTCCAGATTTTTGATTAGTGATCGGAAAGATTTTCTTGAGCGATTACAAGAGACTTATCCCCAATTTGCTTCAAAAATGCATCATTTACCTTCTTTTGATACGCGTTTGAAATTAGGAGTTAGTCAACGATTAAAGGAATCAAAAATTTATGTCCAACTAGATGTACAGATGCAACAAGATCCAAAAGTTTTGTATGAAATCTTACATTTTGTCTCGAAAAATCCTTTGACGGAGGTTGTTTTTTCATTATTCAATGCAGAAGGTTATCAAATTGAAGCTTTGCAAAATCAACTCGATATGCTGATTATGGAGCGTCTTAACCCGAGGGATCTATTAAAGGATTCTGTGTTATCTGATGCAGAAAATACATTAGAGGAAAATACTAGAGATGATTATCGCTTTAAGATTATCAATCTAAATGATGAGATGGGCTTAATTCGTGAGTTAGAATATACTCGTTTAATTGTTGATTTGAATCCAGTCGCTAATATTTACACACAGATTGCAGGGATTAGTGCAGGAATTCCTCAAATCAACCTACAAGAGTCAGAATATGTTACTCACTTACAAAATGGGTATATCCTGTCGGATTTATCAGAATTTAGTAAAGCTGGACACTACTTTTTAGATACCTTGGAACATTGGAATCAAGCCTTAATTTACTCAATCGATAAGATTCGACAAAATACAGGTGAACAATTTGTAGACAAGTGGGAAAAATGGTTAGAGGAGGCAAAGGGTGAGCAATAAATTACAGATTTTGCAGATAGGTAGCAGAAACTGGCGTCATTATTATGAGATTCCTGAGAATATGGACTGGCATTTCTTTTGGCCAAGATCAACGACTGCAATAAGGAAGGTCATGAAAATGGAGGGATTAAAAACTTTTTCAGCTATTTTGGTTGAAAATCCTGAACATTTATCGGATTTGATTCCTTTGATGAAAAAGGTCACTCCTTATACTATTTTCTACCCAGATACAGCTGAGCCACAATCAAAAGATGTTCAAAATTTCTTGAAAAGAACCTGTGCTCAAGCAACAGATTTTTCAAAACCAGCAGAACTTTTACGCCTCCTATCTAAGGCCTTGTTTAGAGGGCAGTATGGAGACAAGTTGGCCCCGATTGATATGCTTGTTAATCCTGCTTTTGCGGGGGAGGTTCGTTATAATGGTTATGAACATCTAGAACTCTTAGGAAAGTATGGTGAAGACTTCCGTCCCTTAATTAGCTGGAAATACAATATTCGAGCAAGCGAGTTTAACCCAGTAGAACTCTGGCTAGAATATGAGAAAGATTGGACTTGTGATATTCGCCTTGTTGTTCGGAATATCCAAGATGGGTCCACTGCTAGTTTTGTTAAAGAACGAGTTTTTACAGTTGAGGATATGGAGACCGCCCTTGTATTGGACGATGATTTTTCCTCATTTATCAGTATTTCTCTAGAAGCGCGAGGAGCAGGACGTCTGAGAATCGGAGCTCTTCACCAGCGTTTAACACGCTACCAATTTGGCAAGTATGTTCTAGGTGGAGGCATTATACATAATAAAAAGCGTGAGGAACTTAATTACTTTTTCTATCCAGGAGACTTTAAACCGCCTTTGAATATCTACTTTTCTGGTTATCGACGAGCGGAAGGATTTGAGGGGTTTGGGATGATGAGATTTCTTGGTGCACCCTTCCTTCTTTTTCAAGATCCGAGAATAGATGGGGGAGCCTTTTACTTGGGTGATGACTACCTTGAAAATGGCGTTCGAAATGTGATTCAAGAATATCTTGATTTATTAGGATTCTCAAATAAGGAACTAATTTTCTCGGGTATATCTATGGGAACCTATGGTGCTATGTATTACAGTTCTTTCTTTGAACCTAGGGCTGTTATTGTTTCAAAACCCTTGACCAATCTTGGATTGATAGCAGAAAGAGGCAGACTTGAGGCGCCTGGGCTTTTCCCTACCGCCTTTGACATTTTACGTCACCATTCTAAAGGAGATGCTAGTTTAGCTGCCATGAGATTCTTAGATGACCGTTTTTGGGTTCCTTTTAAACAGGCGGATTTTAGTCAAACAATTTTTGGACTCTCTTATATGAAAGAGGAAGACTATGACCCGCGTGCTTATGATGATTTAGTAGAGACACTCTATCATTCTGGTGCTCGTATCATGTCAAAAGGGACTTCAGGTCGACATAACGATGATAATGACACAACTATAACTTGGTTCATGAATTTTTATAAAATGATATTAGAGAAAAATTTTGGGAGAAAGTTTTGATGGTTATCAAAAGGACTAGAGAGATTTATTGGGGAGAATTTAAAGGGGCCAGTTTAGGAGACTTGAAAGAGAATAGTTTTTTATATGGTTCAGTTGTTATTTATCATTCGCGAAATCATGTTTATTTTGAAAATGGTATGGTGAATTCTGGTACTATGATTCATGAGTGGACCTCAAGTTTTAATTTTCAAGGAAATCGTTTAACTCCAACCTTGCCTCTTTTAAAAAAGGGGCATCGTTATCGTTTGGTTAGTCAAATGACTGTTCAGCCCCAAAAAGGTTTGTATTTTAGACTCATTTTTATGGATCGTTATGATAAGCAGATTGATCAAGTGATTGAAAAGAATTTTGATTTCACCTTTATCTATCCAGAAGAAGCCTATCATTATAAAGTCCAACTGTTGAGCGCAGGATTACAATCAGTTGACTTTCATTCATTTTCAATAGAAGAGGACTATTCTAAACAAGATGTGGAATAATAGACAGTTGAGCAAGGTGAAAAAAATCTTGCATCAAATTAATCTAAAAAAAGAAGAGATGGCCTCGCTAACAGATGCTGAATTGGCAGGTAAAACTCAAGAATTTAAAGAGAGGTTGGCTACTGGAGAAACCTTAGATGATCTTTTAGTGGAAGCTTTTGCAGTTGTACGTGAAGCTGATAAGCGGATACTAGGAATGTTTCCCTATGATGTACAGGTCATGGGTGGGATTGTTATCCATCAAGGGAACGTTGCGGAGATGAATACAGGTGAGGGGAAAACCCTGACTGCTACGATGCCAATCTATCTCAATGCTTTATCAGGTCAAGGTGTAATGCTGGTGACTACTAACGACTATCTTGCTAAGCGTGATGCAGAGGAGATGGGTCGAGTCTATGAGTTCTTAGGTTTGACGATTCGTATCCCATTTTCTGAAGACGATGAGGAAGAGTTAACGTCCGAAGATAAGAGAGAAATTTATAGTGCGGATATTATCTATACTACTAACAGTGGTCTTGGTTTTGACTATTTGATTGATAATTTAGCATCAAGTGAAGACAAAAAGTACATGGCAGAATTTAACTTTGTTATTGTAGATGAGGTAGATTCAGTTTTGTTAGATAGCGCTCAAACTCCCTTAGTTATTTCAGGTTCACCTAGGGTACAATCCAATTTTTATGGAATTATTGACACCTTGATGACAACTTTAATAGAGGGAAAAGACTATATTTTTAAAGAAGAGAAAAAAGAAGTATGGCTTACTACTATGGGTGCTAGAACTGCGGAGAGTTTTCTTGGAATTGATAACCTATATTCTGAAGAACATAGTGTACTAGCCAGACATTTGACCTTTGCTTTACGAGCTCATACCCTATTTAAAAGGGATAAAGACTATATTATTCGGAAGGGTGAGAAAGATGACGAACTGGTTCTAGTGGATCAAAGTACAGGTCGTTTATTAGAAATGACCAAGCTTCAAGGAGGTTTGCATCAAGCTATTGAGGCAAAGGAGCAGGTTCCTCTATCTGAAGAAACTAGGGCAATGGCTTCTATAACATATCAAAGTTTATTTAAGAAATTTAAAAAGATTTCTGGTATGACTGGTACTGGAAAAGTTGCAGAGAAGGAATTTTTAGAAACCTATGGTATGTCAGTTGTGAAAATTCCAACTAACCGAAAGAACCAGCGAATTGATTATCCGGATAATCTCTATGTTACGTTACCTGAAAAAGTTTATGCCTCGCTTGATGAGATTAAGTATTACCATAAAAAAGGGAACCCTTTATTGATTTTTGTGGGTTCGGTTGAGATGTCGGAACTTTATTCTTCTCTCTTACTGCGAGAAGGAATTGCTCATAATGTTTTGAATGCTCATAATGTAGCTCGTGAAGCGCAGATGATTGCAGAGTCTGGTCGCATGGGAGCTGTGACAGTTGCGACTTCAATGGCTGGTCGAGGTACAGATATTAAACTTGGACCTGGAGTTGCGGAGCTTGGAGGCTTAGTGGTTATTGGTACGGAGCGCATGGAAAGTAAGCGAGTTGACTTACAGATTCGAGGGCGTTCGGGACGACAGGGAGATCCGGGCTTATCGAAATTTTTTGTATCACTGGAAGATGATGTGATTAAAAAGTTTGGTCCTTCTTGGGTCCATAAGATGTATAAGGACTATACAGTGAACAAACATATAAGTCCTGAGCTCCTAGAAGGAAGACGCTATCGAAAATTAGTGGAAAAAGCGCAAAAAGCAAGCGATAGCGCCGCTAGATCAGCGAGAAGTCAAACCTTAGAATATGCTGAGAGTATGAATATCCAAAGAGAGATGGTCTATAGTCAAAGAAATCGCTTGATTGATGGGACTGAGGATCTAGATGGTTTTGTTGTAGATGTACTAGATGAGTTCATAAAAAAGAGTTTGTCAAACGAACAATTTGAAAGCAAAGAGGAATTGTATCACTTTATCGTAAAAAATATCAGTTTTCTTTATCATGCAGTTCCTCAAGAGTTGGATATGACGGATAAGGATGCCATTAAACGAGTTTTGGAGACAACAGTCCAAAAAACTTTACAAGAGAAACGAACACTTCTGGAAATTCATGACTTCTTTTCAGATTTTCAGCGTTTGGCCTTGCTAAAGGCTATTGATGATAATTGGGTTGAACAAGTAGACTATCTTCAACAATTAACTTTTGCGATTGGCGGGCAATCAGCTGCTCAAAAGAATCCTATTGTCGAATATTATCAAGAAGCTTATCATGGATTTGAAGAGATGAAAAGGCAAGTCAAAAAGGATATGGTTCGAAACCTTCTATTGAGCAGAGTAGACATTTCTCCAAAAGGTGAAATCGTGACTCATTTTCCATAAGAGGAGAAAATATGACAATTTACAATATAAATTTAGGACTTGGTTGGGCTAGTAGCGGTGTTGAATACGCACAAGCCTATCGTGCTGGTGTTTTTCGGAAATTAAATCTGTCTTCTAAGTTTATCTTTACAGATATGATTTTAGCCGATAATATTCAGCATCTGACAGCCAATATTGGTTTTGATGACGATCAAGTTATCTGGCTTTATAATCATTTCACAGATATCAAGATTGCGCCGACTAGCATGACAGTGGATGATGTCTTGGCTTACTTTGGTGGTGAAGAAAGTCACAGAGAAAAAAATGGCAAGGTTTTACGTATCTTCTTTTCTGACCAAGATAAGTTTGTTACCTGTTATTTGGTGGATGAGAATACGGACTTGGTTCAACATGCAGAGTATGTTTTTAAAGGAAAACTGATTCGAAAGGATTACTTTTCTTACACGCGTTATTGCACCGAATACTTTGCTCCCAAGGACAATGTTGCAGTGCTATACCAAAGAACTTTCTATAATGAAGACGGAACTCCAGCCTATGATATCTTGATGAATCAAGGGAAGGAAGAAGTTTATCGTTTCGAGGACAAGATTTTCTATAGGAAGCAAGCCTTTATGCGTGCCTTTATGAAATCCTTGAATTTGAACAAGTCTGATTTGGTCATTCTTGATAGAGAGACAGGCATTGGACAGGTTGTTTTTGAGGAAGCACAAGCGGCTCATCTGGCGGTAGTTGTCCACGCGGAGCATTATAGTGAAAATGCTACAAACGAGGACTATATCCTTTGGAATAACTACTATGATTACCAGTTTACCAATGCAGATAAGGTTGATTTCTTTATCGTATCCACTGATAGACAAAATGAAGTGTTGCAAGAGCAATTTGCCAAATATACTCAGCATCGTCCAAAGATTGTTACTATTCCTGTAGGAAGTATTGATGAATTAACTGAGTCAAATCAGGGACGTAAACCATTTTCATTGATTACGGCTTCACGTCTTGCTAAAGAAAAACACATTGACTGGTTGGTCAAGGCAGTCATTGAGGCTCGTAAGGAAATTCCTGAATTAACCTTTGATATCTATGGTAGTGGTGGAGAAGATTCTCTGCTTAGAGAAATTATTACTAGTCATAAGGCAGAGGAATATATCCAGCTCAAGGGACATGCGGAACTTTCGCAGATTTATAGCCAGTATGAGGTCTACTTGACGGCTTCAACCAGCGAGGGCTTTGGTTTGACCTTGATGGAAGCTATTGGTTCTGGACTACCACTAATCGGTTTTGATGTGCCTTATGGCAATCAGACCTTTATAGAAGATGGGCAAAATGGTTATTTAATTCCAAGTTCATCTGACCATGTAGAAGACCAAATCAAGCAAGCTTACGCAGCTAAGATTTGCCAACTGTATCAAGAAAATCGTTTGGCGGATATGCGTGCCCATTCTTACCAAATTGCAGAAGGCTTCTTAACCGAAGAAATTTTAGAAAAGTGGAAGAAAACAGTAGAGGAGGTGCTCCATGATTGAACTTTATGATCGTTATAGTCAGGAAAGTCGAGATTTACATGAAAGTCTAGTAGCTACTGGTCTTTCTCAACTTGGAGTGGTCATCGATGCAGATGGTTTTCTGCCTGATGGTCTGGTATCTCCTTTTACTTATTATCTAGGATATGAAAAGGGAAAACCTCTTTATTTTAACCAAGTATCTGTTCCAGCTTTTTGGGAAATTTCAGGAAATAATCAGTCTGCTCGTATTGAAGATATGACACAGGAGAGGGCTGTTATTCATTATGCTGATGGAATGCAGGCGCGTTTGGTTAAACAGGTAGATTGGAAAGACCTGGAAGGTCGAGTACGTCAAGTTGACTATTACAATCGCTTCGGAGCTTGCTTTGCTACAACGACCTATAGCGCAGATAGTGAGCGGATTATGACGGTTTACCAAGATGTCAATGGTCAGGAGATTTTACTTGAAAACCATGTGACGGGTGATATCTTATTGACCTTACCTGGTCAGTCCATGCGTTACTTTGCAAATAAGGTTGAATTTATCACCTTCTTTTTGCAAGATTTGGAAATAGATACAAGTCAGCTTATCTTTAATACCTTAGCGACTCCTTTCTTGGTTTCCTTCCATTATCCAGATAAATCTGGCTCAGATATCCTGGTTTGGCAGGAACCTCTCTATGATGCCATTCCAGGCAATATGCAGTTGATTTTGGAAAGTGATGATGTGCGTACTAAGAAAATCATCATTCCCAACAAGGCGACTTATGAACGCGCTTTAGAGTTGGCTGACGAGAAATACCATGATCAGTTTGTGCACTTGGGTTATCATTACCAGTTTAAACGTGATAATTTCTTAAGACGAGATGCCTTAATCTTGACCAATTCCGATCAGATTGAGCAAGTAGAAGCAATCGTAGAAGCCTTGCCTGATGTCACTTTCCGCATCGCGGCGGTGACAGAGATGTCTTCTAAGTTATTAGATATGCTTCGTTATCCTAATGTGGTCCTTTACCAGAACGCTAGTCCACAGAAGATTCAGGAGCTCTATCAACTGTCGGATATTTATTTGGATATCAATCACAGCAATGAGTTGTTGCAGGCAGTGCGTCAGGCCTTTGAACACAATCTCTTGATTCTTGGATTGTATCAGACAGTGCACAATAGACTTTATATCGCTCCTGATCATCTATTTGAAAGTAGTGAAGTTGCTACTTTGGTTGAGAACATTAAATTGTCCCTTTCAGATGTTGAACAAATGCGTCAGGCACTTGGCAAGCAAGGCCAACATGCCAACTATGTTGATTTGGTACGATATCAGGAAACCATGCAAACTGTTTTAGGAGGCTAACATGTCAGATGAAGATTTATTTTACAAAGACGTTGAAGGTCGCATGGAAGAGTTGAAGCAAAGACCGATTAAGAAGGAAAAAGAAACCCGAGGGGAAAAGATTAGTAAAACTTTTTCACTCTTACTGGGCTTGATGATTCTGATTGGTTTGCTCTTTACTTTGCTGGGGATTTTGAGGTAGGCCTATGATTGAAATACTGATTGTTTTAGCTATTGTCCTATCTCTTGCTTTGATTGTATTGGTGACCATACAACCCCGTCAAAATCAATTATTCTCTATGGACGCGACTAGTAATATTGGTAAACCAAGCTACTGGCAGAGCAACACCTTGGTCAAGGTTCTTACTTTATTGGTGAGTTTGGCCTTATTCGTTCTATTACTAACCTTTATGGTGATAACTTACAAATAAAAGAAAACTTCAGAGATTCACCTTTTGTGATTGGTCTGAAGTTTTCTTTTTTACTGTCCATATTTTTGATAAAAGTCAACTTTCACTTGGATGAAGGTTTTGGCTTCGCGTAGGAGTTGAAGAAGGGTGGCACGGGTTTCAAATTCTTCTCTTGTCTTGGGCAGACTGCGGTTCCGGAAGACTTCTAGATAGCGTTCGATTTCATCTAGCAAATCAGAAGCAGGATTGGTCTGGCTCAGTTGGCCAGCAATTTTTGAAAAGAGTTGGGCCAAAATCAGGCTTTCACTGGCAGCTAGGTGACAGGTGTTGATTTGCTGGGCCATATTTCGCAGGATACGACTTTGGCCTTGTCTCATCTCAAAGTAGTGGATATGGTAGTCGGTCTGGTGAAAGAGGTGGTCAGAGTGATCCAAATAGACTAGTCTGAGTGCTTCTTCTAAAAGGGTGTCCAATTCTTCCACCAGCTGTGCTCGGTTGCGTCCATCTCCTCTGGATAAATAATATTTAAAGCGTTGGAGGATATCTTTTAACTTTTCTTCTACCAGCGTGTGGTAGTGCTGGATTTCCTCTTCTCGGGAAGGCATGTAGAGATTGACCAGTAGGGCAAATCCTGTACCGATTGCAAAGAGAAGGAATTCATTGACTAGAAGGTCTGGCGAGGTTGACTCTTGTACCAAGAGATGGCTAACCAAAACAGTGCTTGGTGTGATGCCAATTTCCCAGCCCATCTTATAGGCTAGAGGAACGTATAGAGCCAGATAGAGGCCAAGGCTCCAGATATGAAATCCGCTCAAGTGAAAGACCAAAACCCCAATAGCCAGAGCTAGAAGCATAGAAAAAAGACGATTGCGGGCCAGTTTTAAGGTACTTCTACGCGTATCAGATAGGCTTAAGAGAGCGATAATTCCAGCAGAAACTGCTGAAGAAAGATTGAGAAAATAAGCAAGAAGACAGGCAAGACAGGTGGCTAAGATGAGCTTGGTCGTACGTTGGCTAATAGACATAAGAATTTCCTAATAAGACTAGAATAAAAGCGGAAAAGACAAGACCTGAGCAGGCTTGTCTTTATGAGCTATTTTTTACGGGCTGCGGCGTATTCGGCAACGGCAGTAAAGAGGACATCTGTAGACGAGTTGAGGGCTGTTTCACATGAGTCTTGGATGACCCCGATGACAAATCCAACTCCGACAACTTGCATGGCAATATCGTTAGAAATACCGAAAAGGCTACATGCAACTGGGATAAGAAGGAGGGAACCTCCGGCAATACCAGAAGCACCACAGGCTGAGATAGCTGCTACCACACTGAGGACAAAGGCTGTGGCAAAGTCAACAGGGATTCCAAGAGTATTTACTGCAGCAAGGGTCAAAACGTTAATAGTAATCGCTGCTCCAGCCATGTTGATAGTAGAACCAAGTGGGATAGAAACAGAATAGGTATCTGGATCCAGTCCAAGGTCGTGACAAAGTTTCATGTTGACAGGGATGTTAGCCGCAGAACTACGAGTGAAGAAGGCTGTCACACCGCTGACACGCAAACATTTCCAAACGAGGGGATAAGGATTTCTCTTCATAAAGAGGAAGGCAATTAGCGGATTGATTACTAAGGCTACAAAGAACATGGTGGTAACTAAGAGGGCAAGTAAGATTCCATAATTGGCTAGGCTTCCGATTCCCTTATCAGAGATGGTTTTAAATACAAGTCCTAAGATCCCAAATGGTGCTAGGTTGATGATCCATTCGACAATTTTAGAAGTCACATCAGCCATTGTTTTGAGCAATTCTTTACTATTTTTGCTGGCTTCTCTCATCGCAATCCCGAAAACAACTGCCCAAGATAGGATACCAATGTAGTTGGCTGTGACAAGGGCATTGACTGGATTGTCAACTAGTTTGAGCAAGAGGTTGCTGAGGACCTGACCTATACCGTCAGGAGGCGTAATCTCTGTATTGGCACTATTCAAGGTAATTTCAATAGGAACGATAAAACTAGCAAAAACCGCTACAAGAGCAGCTGCAAATGTCCCCACTAGATAAAGGAAGATAACCGTTTTCATGTTGCTATCTTGCCCTTTTTTATGTTGGGAAAGGGCATTGGCAACGAGGGCAAAGACTAGAATCGGTGCGATGGCTTTGAGGCCACCAACAAAGAGATCTCCGAGCAGGCCAATTCCTGAAATGTTAGGAAGTGTTAGTCCTAGAGTTCCTCCAATAAGCATACCAATCAAAATACGTTTGATCAGGCTTGCCTTATTCCAAGCATGAATGAATTTTTTCATAACAATCTCCTTTGTTGTGTAATGTTAATGATTATAGTATAAATATGAACTAAAATCAAGAATTTTCTGTCTATTTTTGCTATTATTTTTGAATATTTATGGAGATTCATCACTTGTGAAAGTATGGTATAATAAATGAAAGGAGTTTTCTATGCAAGATTTTTTTCAAACCTACCTCAATAAGCTTGATATAACAACGATTATTGAGAATATCTTAACCAAGTTACTTTCTCTGTTATTTCTATTTTTGCTATTCTATATAGCTAAGAAAATGCTCCATACCATGGTGCAGAGAATTGTCAAACCTTCTCTAAAAATGTCTCGTCATGATGTCGGACGTCAGAAAACCATCTCACGTCTGTTAGAAAATGTGTTTAATTATACCCTTTATTTCTTTTTACTTTACTGCATTTTGTCGATTTTAGGTTTGCCAGTTTCTAGTTTGCTGGCAGGGGCTGGGATTGCTGGGGTGGCTATTGGTATGGGAGCGCAAGGTTTTCTGTCAGATGTTATCAATGGCTTTTTCATCCTCTTTGAACGTCAACTGGATGTGGGAGATGAGGTCGTTCTGACAAATGGGCCTATTACTGTATCGGGAAAGGTCGTCAGCGTCGGCATTCGAACAACTCAACTCAGAGGAGAAGATCAGGTTCTGCACTTTGTTCCCAATCGCAATATCACTGTCGTCAGCAATTTCTCTCGGAAAGACCAGGCCTGAAATTTTAGCAGATTTATGGTACAATAGAAAGAGTTTGGTAAAGGAGAGAAGATGTTTTTAGAAAAACGGTTGGGCAATGGCTGTGCCTGGATTAACCTAGATTTGGACAAGTTGAAAAAACTAGAAGACCTTTCAGAAATCTACGGTTTGGACAAGGAAACCATTGAGTACGCACTGGATAGGAATGAGCGTGCCCACATGGATTATCACCGTGAAAATGGGACTGTGACCTTTATCTACAATGTCTTGAACTTGAAAAAGGATAAGGCATACTACGAAGCCTTTCCCATGACCTTTATCGTGGAACATCGTCGCCTGATTACCATTAGTAATACCAAGAACGCCTATGTCATTGAACAGATGACCCATTATCTGGAGAGCCATGACACGCTTTCGATTTACAAGTTTCTCTTTGCCAGTCTGGAAATCATCAGCAATGCCTACTATCCTGTCATCGAGCAGATGGACAAGAGTAAGGATGAGGTTAATGGCCTCTTGCGTCAGCGGACGACCAAGAAAAATCTCTTTGCCTTGTCTGACTTGGAGACCGGTATGGTTTATCTTACTGCGGCTGCTAAGCAAAATCGCATGTTGCTAGAGCATATTCAAGGGCATGCCCTTTATCGCAGTTTTAATGAGATTGAGAGAGAGCAGTTTGATGATGCTATGATTGAAGCTCATCAGCTGGTGTCCATGACAGATTTGATTTCTCAAGTTCTCCAACAACTATCAGCATCTTACAACAACATCCTAAACAATAATCTGAATGATAATTTGACAACCTTGACTATCATTTCAGTCTTGCTGGCTGTTTTGGCAGTCGTGACAGGCTTTTTCGGAATGAATGTTCCGCTACCTTTAACAGATGAGCCCCATGCTTGGCTCTATATCAGCTTGGCAAGTGCCGGTTTGTGGATTATCCTGTCATTATTACTAAGGAAAATTGCGAAAAAAAGTTAAGAAAAGGAGCCAGAATGGCGATTGAAAATTACATGCCAGATTTTGCTGTGGAAGCAGTCTATGATCTGACAGTCCCAAGCCTGCAGGTGCAGGGAATCAAGGCTGTTTTGGTCGATTTGGATAATACCCTCATTGCTTGGAATAATCCTGACGGGACGCCAGAGATGAAGCAATGGCTACATGATCTTCGGGACGCGGGCATTCGCATTATCGTAGTCTCAAATAACACTAAGAAACGCGTCCAACGAGCAGTTGAGAAGTTTGGGATTGATTACGTTTATTGGGCTCTGAAGCCCTTTACATTTGGGATTGACCGTGCCATGAAGGAATTTCACTATGAGAAAAGTGAAGTGGTCATGGTGGGCGACCAGCTTATGACAGATATACGAGCAGCTCACCGTGCAGGCATTCGCTCAATCTTGGTAAAACCCTTAGTTCAGCACGACTCAATCAAAACGCAGATTAACCGAGCTCGTGAGCGCCGTGTTATGCGAAAAATCACTGAAAAGTACGGACCGATTACATATAAAAAAGGAATTTAACTATGGAAGAAATTCTCTGTATTGGTTGTGGAGCAACCATTCAGACAACAGACAAGGCTGGTCTTGGTTTCACTCCCCAGTCGGCACTTGAAAAAGGCTTGGAGACAGGCGAAGTATATTGCCAACGCTGTTTCCGTCTCCGTCATTACAATGAAATCACAGATGTCCAGTTGACGGACGATGATTTCCTCAAGCTCTTGCACGAGGTGGGAGACAGTGATGCCTTGGTAGTCAATGTCATTGATATCTTTGACTTTAATGGCTCTGTCATCCCAGGCTTGCCACGTTTTGTATCGGGCAATGATGTCCTCTTGGTTGGAAATAAAAAAGATATCTTGCCTAAGTCAGTTAAACCGGGTAAGATTAGCCAATGGCTCATGGAACGTGCCCACGAAGAAGGTCTTCGTCCAGTCGATGTCGTCCTAACTTCGGCACAAAACAAACATGCCATCAAGGAAGTCATTGACAAAATCGAGCACTACCGAAAGGGCCGCGATGTCTATGTGGTCGGTGTGACCAACGTTGGAAAATCAACTCTAATCAATGCTATTATCCAAGAAATCACGGGTGATCAGAATGTCATTACGACTTCACGCTTCCCAGGGACAACCTTGGATAAGATTGAGATTCCGCTTGACGACGGATCTTATATCTACGATACACCAGGGATTATCCACCGCCACCAGATGGCCCACTACTTGACGGCCAAAAACCTCAAGTATGTCAGCCCTAAAAAGGAAATTAAGCCCAAAACCTATCAGCTTAATCCTGAGCAAACCCTGTTTTTAGGTGGTTTGGGACGATTTGACTTTATATCAGGAGAAAAGCAAGGTTTCACAGCCTTCTTTGACAACGAATTGAAACTCCATCGTACCAAGCTAGAAGGAGCTAGTTCTTTCTACGATAAGCACGTCGGAACCCTTCTGACACCACCAAATAGCAAGGAAAAAGAAGATTTCCCAAAACTGGTCCAGCATATATTTAACATTAAGGAGAAGACTGACCTAGTCATTTCAGGCCTAGGCTGGATCCGTGTAACAGGCACAGCCAAAGTCGCCGTCTGGGCACCAGAAGGCGTTGCTGTCGTCACACGAAAAGCAATTATTTAAAATGAAATCACTGAGCGAACAAAGTGAGCTCATAAAAAGATAGTTATTGCTGTGGTGTTTTGCCAATCTGTAGATTGGCAAGGGGCGCAATTGAGACCAAGGCTCAATTGTGAGGTCAGGAAATCCATTTTTCAAAGATGAGATCTTTGGAAAATTAGTTCCGACCGTCCCTCACCACCTAAAATAACTATCAAAAAACAAGGAAGAAATTATGTCATTAACATCAAAACAACGTGCCTTCCTCAATAGCCAGGCACACACCCTCAAACCCATCATCCAAATTGGAAAAAATGGACTCAACGACCAAATCAAGACCAGCGTCCGTCAAGCTCTTGACGCACGTGAATTGATCAAGGTGACTCTTTTACAAAACACAGATGAAAATATCCACGAAGTAGCTGAAATCTTGGAAGAAGAAATCGGTGTGGATACAGTCCAAAAAATCGGACGCATCTTGATTTTGTTTAAACAATCTAGCAAGAAAGAAAATCGTAAGATTTCTAAGAAAGTCAAAGAAATCTAAGACCGAAACTCCAAATAACTGTTTTTACAGAGAAATAAAGGAGACTAGCCTATGGCAATCGAACTATTGACTCCCTTTACCAAGGTAGAGTTGGAGCCAGAAATCAAGGAGAAAAAACGCAAACAAGTCGGGATTTTAGGGGGGAATTTTAACCCTGTTCACAATGCCCATCTCATTGTTGCGGATCAAGTACGGCAGCAGTTGGGACTGGATCAAGTTCTGCTCATGCCTGAATACCAACCTCCTCACGTAGATAAAAAAGAAACCATCCCTGAACACCATCGTCTCAAGATGCTTGAATTGGCGATTGAGGGGATTGAAGGCCTAGCCATTGAAACCATCGAGTTGGAGCGTAAGGGTATTTCCTACACCTACGACACCATGAAAATCTTGACAGAGCAACATCCTGACACGGATTACTACTTCATTATCGGGGCGGATATGGTGGACTATCTGCCTAAGTGGTATCGAATTGATGAGCTGGTAGACATGGTTCAGTTTGTAGGGGTTCAGCGCCCACGCTACAAGGCAGGGACTTCCTATCCCGTTATCTGGGTGGATGTGCCTCTCATGGATATCTCGTCCAGTATGGTGCGTGACTTCATTGCCCAAGGACGGAAACCCAACTTTCTCCTGCCTCAGCCGGTGCTAGACTACATCGAGAAGGAGGGGCTCTACTGATGGCCTATCAAGACTATATCAACTGCTCCCGTGAGGCTTTGTTGGAAAAAATGGCAGAGCTTCTACCCGAGAAACGCTTAACCCATTGCTTGGGTGTGGAGCGTGCAGCCATAGAACTGGCGGAGAGATTTGGAGTAGATGCCGAGAAAGCAGGACTAGCAGGCCTTCTTCATGACTACGCTAAAAAGCTGTCAGATCAGGAATTTTTAAACTTGATTGGCCGTTATCAGCTAGACTCTAACCTCAAAAACTGGGGCAATAATGTCTGGCATGGTATGGTCGGAATTTACAAGATTCAGGAAGACTTGGATTTGGATGATTCTGAAATCCTGCGAGCCATTGAAATCCATACAGTCGGGGCGGCTCAGATGACAGACTTAGATAAGGTTATCTATGTAGCAGACTATATCGAACATAATCGAGCCTTTCCTGGAGTAGATGTGGCGCGTGAGATTGCAAGTTTATCGCTCAATAAGGCGGTGGCCTATGAAACATCTCGAACCGTGGAGCATCTAGCTCATCAGGGATTCCCCATCTATCCCCAAACCCTTGAAACCTATAACGCCTTTGTGCACTATTTGAAAGAGGACTAAATGAACGAAAAAGAATTACTAGAACTAGTCGTGAAAGCGGCTGATGAGAAACGTGCGGAGGATATCCTCGCACTTGACGTACAAGATTTGACTAGCGTGACGGATTACTTTGTTATTACTAGTTCAATGAATAGCCGTCAGTTGGACGCTATCGCTGATAACATCCGTGAAAAAGTAGCTGATGCAGGCTTTAAAGGTAACCATATCGAAGGCGATGCAGCTGGAGGTTGGGTCTTACTAGACCTAGGCGCTATCGTTGTGCATGTCTTTTCAGAAGAAATGCGTGCCCACTATAACCTAGAAAAACTATGGCATGAGGCGAATTCTGTAGATTTATCTGAAACTCTGGCTTAGAAGACGAACTCAGTTGTAGTCAACTGGGTTTCTTTGCTTATTTTAGAAAAAAATGGATAGAAAGTAAAGGGCCTCGTGTTTGCTTCATTTCGAAACTGAACACGAGCTAAAAAATGAGGGGAAAAAAGTAACTTTCTTTGTATCTGACGATAGGGAAGAAAGTTTCCTATGTACTATTTGCTTTTAAGGCTCTTTGTATCTTAGAAAGGATTTGAACCCGTCCTGTAATTCTCGGAAAATAGACAGCCTTCCTTGGAACTCGGCTCCATCGTCAGGCTCCTAATTTTCTATCGAATTACGGGCGGACTTGGTATCATGATTATGGCAACTTATGAAACTTTTGCGGCTGTTTACGATGCGGTCATGGACGACAGTTTATACGATAGATGGACGGATTTTTCGCTTCGTCATTTGCCTAAGACCAAGGAGAGAAAGAAACTCTTGGAACTGGCTTGTGGGACAGGAATTCAATCTGTGCGCTTCTCTCAGGCTGGTTTTGATGTGACTGGGCTTGATTTGAGTGCGGATATGTTGAAGATTGCTGAAAAGAGAGCGGCTTCAGCCAAGCAAAAGATTGATTTTATTGAAGGCAATATGCTGGATTTGTCCAAGGCAGGTAAATATGACTTTGTTACTTGTTATTCGGACTCAATCTGCTACATGCAGGATGAGGTGGAAGTAGGGGATGTTTTTAAGGAAGTGTATAATGCCCTTAATGAAGATGGAGTTTTCATCTTTGATGTGCATTCGACCTACCAGACAGACGAAGTTTTTCCAGGCTATTCTTATCATGAAAATGCAGAAGATTTTGCAATGCTCTGGGATACCTACGAGGACGAAGCACCTCACTCCATCGTGCATGAGTTGACCTTTTTTATCAAGGAATCTGACGGTTCCTTTAGTCGCCACGATGAAGTGCATGAGGAGCGTACATACGAAGTCTTAACCTATGATATCTTGCTGGAGCAGGCTGGTTTCAAGTCTTTCAAACTCTATGCAGACTTTGAGGACAAGGAGCCAACAGAAACCAGCACCCGTTGGTTTTTTGTGGCGCAGAAGTAGGAGATTAGCATGACCATCACAGGTATTATCGCGGAGTTTAATCCTTTTCATAATGGCCATAAATACCTGCTGGATCAAGCAGAGGGACTGAAAATCGTTGCCATGTCTGGAAATTTCATGCAGCGTGGAGAACCTGCTATTGTGGACAAGTGGACACGGGCCCAGATGGCGCTGGAAAATGGAGCGGATCTGGTAGTGGAATTACCCTTTTTAGTCAGTGTTCAGGCAGCAGATTTCTTCGGTCAAGGAGCTGTGGATATCTTGGCTCGGTTGGGCATTGATACTCTAGCATTTGGGACGGAGGAAGTTCTGGATTATCAAAAAATCGCTGACTTATACACAGAGCAAGGTGCTGAGATGGAGAAGTTTGTGGAAAATCTGCCTGATTCCCTTTCCTATCCCCAGAAAACCCAAGCTATGTGGAAGGAATTTGTTGGTCTTGATTTTTCAGGCAATACGCCCAATCATGTCCTTGCTCTTGCTTATGCCAAGGCGGTTGCGGGACGAAACATCAAACTTTATCCGATTCAGCGTCAGGGTGCGGGTTACCATTCCGTGGACAAGGATGTGGATTTTGCCTCAGCGACAGCCCTCCGTCAGCATCAATCAGACAAAAATTTCTTAGAACGCTTTATGCCTTCTATTGCCCTATTTGAGCAGGCCAGTAAGGTGAGCTGGGAAGACTATTTTCCCTTGCTCCGCTATCAAATCTTGTCCAATCCAGACTTAACCACTATCTATCAGCTCAATCAAGAAATGGCAGTACGCATCAAGGATGCCATCAAGACAGCCCAGTCTGTGGAAGACTTGGTTGAGGCGGTTGCGACCAAACGTTACACCAAGGCGCGTGTCAGACGCCTATTGACCTATATCTTGGTGCAGGCTAGAGAAGGTGACTTGCCAGAAGCCATTCATGTCCTTGGATTTGCTGAAAAAGGCAGGCAACATCTCAAGTCTTTGAAAGGTCAGGTCAGTCTAGTCAGCCGAATTGGCAAAGAACCTTGGGATGTCATGACTCAAAAGGCAGACCAGATTTACCAACTAGGAAATCCAAGTATAGCAGAGCAGAATTTTGGCAGAGTACCGATTAGAATAGAAACAAACTAAGTCTACTGAAAGGTAGGCTTTTTGAGATTTTTTACGAATAATACTCTTCGAAAATCAAATTCAAACCACGTCAACGTCGCCTTGCCGTACTCAAGTACAGCCTGCGGCTAGTTTCCTAGTTTGCTCTTTGATTTTCATTGAGTATAAATAGATAGAAAAGAAAATCTTGTACAAGTTCCTGACAATTTCTTTCTTTTCGTGTATAATAGTGGAAAAGAGGTAAAACGAGGTATGGTTATGGAAGCAGTCCTTTACTCAACATTCCGAAATCATTTAAAAGACTACATGAAGAAGGTAAACGATGAGTTTGAGCCTTTGACGGTGGTCAATAAAAATCCAGACGAGGACATTGTAGTCCTTTCAAAGAGTGAGTGGGACAGTATTCAGGAAACCCTGAGAATTGCTCAAAATAAGGAACTTTCTGATAAGGTTTTGCGAGGAATGGCTCAAGTTCGTGCTGGAAGTACTCAGGTTCATGTTATTGAGGAGTAAGAAATGCTGCTCAAGTTTACAGAAGATGCCTGGGCAGATTATTGCTACTGGCAAAATCAGGATAAGAAAACGTTAAAAAGAATCAATAAACTAATCAAGGATATTCAACGTGATCCCTTTACAGGAATAGGTAAACCAGAACCACTCAAGTATGACTACCAAGGAGCTTGGTCACGTCGTATTGATGCAGAAAATCGCTTGATTTATATGATGGATGAAGATAGCGTGGCTTTCTTGTCTTTTAAAGATCATTACTAAGTCTACTGAAAGGTGGGCTTTTTCTATAATTTTTACTAAGCTATAACTTCTAAGAAATAGAGATTGCACTAATAAATTTTAAGCAAACGTGTTCCAATTTCCTCAAAACATATTCTATTTTAGGTTTGTGAAAATCACTTTTTTATGGTAGAATGTAAAAGAATGTATGTCATTCGGAATAACAATAAAATGAGGTAAAAACATGGAAATCATGTCGCTTGCGATTGCTGTTTTTGCCGTCATCATTGGTTTAGTCATTGGATATGTCAGCATCTCAGCTAAGATGAAATCATCTCAGGAAGCTGCAGAGTTGATGCTTTTAAATGCTGAACAAGAAGCAACTAATTTACGTGGACAAGCTGAACGTGAAGCTGATTTACTTGTTAATGAAGCCAAACGTGAAAGCAAGTCTCTTAAAAAAGAAGCACTATTGGAGGCCAAAGAAGAAGCCAGAAAATACCGTGAAGAAGTGGACGCTGAATTCAAATCAGAACGTCAAGAACTCAAACAAATCGAAAGTCGTTTGACAGAGAGAGCTACTAGCCTCGACCGCAAGGACGACAATTTGACGAGTAAAGAACAAACACTTGAACAAAAAGAACAAAGTATTTCTGATAGAGCGAAAAACCTTGATGCGCGTGAAGAGCAATTAGAGGAAGTCGAAAGACAAAAAGAAGCAGAGCTAGAGCGTATTGGTGCTCTGTCTCAGGCAGAAGCACGAGATATTATCTTGGCTCAGACAGAGGAAAACTTGACCAAGGAGATTGCCAGCCGCATTCGTGAAGCTGAGCAAGAGGTCAAGGAACGTTCTGACAAAATGGCCAAGGATATCCTGGTTCAAGCCATGCAACGTATCGCTGGTGAGTATGTAGCGGAGTCGACAAACTCAACAGTTCATCTGCCAGATGATACTATGAAGGGACGCATTATTGGTCGTGAAGGTCGCAACATTCGTACCTTTGAAAGTTTGACAGGGGTTGATGTCATTATCGACGATACACCAGAAGTGGTGACCTTGTCAGGATTTGATCCGATTCGTCGTGAGATTGCCCGTATGACTATGGAAATGTTGCTCAAAGATGGTCGTATCCACCCAGCTCGTATCGAAGAGTTGGTTGAGAAAAACCGTCAAGAGATTGACAATAAGATCCGTGAATACGGTGAGGCAGCAGCCTATGAGATTGGTGCGCCAAACCTTCACCCAGACTTGATGAAAATCATGGGTCGCTTGCAGTTCCGTACTTCATATGGACAAAATGTCTTACGTCATTCGATTGAGGTTGCTAAGCTGGCTGGTATCATGGCGAGCGAACTTGGTGAGAATGCGGCTCTTGCCCGTCGTGCTGGATTCCTTCACGACATTGGTAAAGCTATTGACCGCGAGGTTGAGGGTAGCCACGTTGAAATCGGTATGGAATTGGCACGTAAGTACAAGGAACATCCAGTTGTGGTCAATACGATTGCTAGCCACCACGGCGATGTAGAACCTGAAAGCGTGATTGCAGTTATCGTTGCTGCAGCAGATGCCTTGAGCGCAGCCCGTCCAGGTGCTCGTAGTGAGTCTCTTGAAAGCTACATCAAGCGTCTTCATGATTTGGAAGAAATTGCGAACGGCTTTGAAGGAGTGCAAACAAGCTTTGCCCTTCAAGCAGGACGTGAAATCCGCATCATGGTCAATCCAGGACAAATCAAGGACGACAAAGTCACAATCTTGGCTCATAAAGTTCGTGAGAAAATTGAAAACAATCTCGATTACCCAGGAAATATCAAGGTAACCGTGATTCGCGAGCTTCGTGCAGTAGATTATGCTAAATAAATAAGAAAGAGCAGTTGAAAAATTACTGCTTTTTTGTTACACTAGATAGAAAGACTGTAGAAGGATAGTTTGCACAAAATGCTACTATCTGAAGGGAAATCTTATTTTATTTTTACAGACTGACTAAAAGGAGACACAATGGCAGACCGAGGCTTACTAATAGTTTTTTCTGGTCCTTCAGGAGTTGGAAAAGGAACGGTTAGGAGAGAGATTTTTGAGAGTTCTGAAAACCAATTTCAATACTCTGTATCGATGACGACACGCGCACAACGTCCTGGAGAAGTGGACGGTGTTGACTATTTCTTCCGTACTCGAGAAGAGTTTGAAGAGCTGATTCGTCAAGGTCAGATGTTGGAATATGCAGAATATGTCGGCAACTACTATGGAACTCCTCTGACCTATGTCAATGAAACCTTGGACAAGGGAATCGATGTTTTCCTTGAAATTGAAGTTCAAGGCGCTCTTCAGGTCAAGAAAAAGGTTCCAGATGCTGTCTTTATCTTCCTGACACCACCAGATTTGGATGAATTACAAGATCGTTTGGTAGGACGTGGAACAGATAGTGCAGAAGTGATTGCCCAACGAATCGAAAAAGCCAAGGAAGAAATTGCCCTCATGCGTGAGTATGATTATGCGATTGTCAACGATCAGGTGCCCCTAGCTGCTGAGCGTGTCAAACGTGTGATCGAAGCAGAGCACTTCCGTGTGGATCGTGTCATTGGTCACTATCAGGAGATGTTACCAAAATCTCCAACTACCCGATAAAATTTAGAAAATAGGTACAAGCAAATGATGTTAAAACCCTCTATTGATACCTTACTCGACAAGGTTCCTTCAAAATATTCACTCGTAATCTTGGAAGCAAAACGTGCCCACGAATTGGAAGCAGGTGCGCCAGCAACTCAAGGTTTCAAATCTGAAAAATCAACTCTTCGCGCTTTAGAAGAAATCGAATCAGGAAACGTAACCATTCACCCAGATCCAGAAGGAAAACGTGAAGCAGTGCGTCGCCGTATCGAAGAAGAAAAACGCCGCAAAGAAGAAGAAGAAAAGAAAATCAAAGAGCAAATTGCTAAAGAAAAAGAAGATGGTGAAAAAATTTAAGGTTGGGGGGACTCAATCTTATTTTTTCTATTGCAAGAATGTACTGACAAGGAGGAGGTGAGAAGATGGACATAGCTAAGATTATCGTAGATGTATCCTTGATGCAGACGGATCAGCCTTATAGTTACAGGATTCCGGAGGAATTTCTGGGAATGCTGGAAGTTGGGATGCGGGTTCATGTGCCTTTTGGTAAGGGAAATCGTCTGATTCAAGGGATTGTTCTTGGTTTGGAGTCTCAATCAGATGAGGAAGATATGGAGAAAGATTTAAAAGATATTGCTGAGGTGCTGGATTTTTCTCCTGTTCTCACGCAAGAACAACTCTGGCTAGCTGAAGAGCTCCGCAAGTCCGTCTTCTCCTATAAGATCTCCATCCTCAAGACTATGTTACCAGGGTTTCTGAACTCCAGCTATGACAAGATTCTCTATCCTCTGGCAGGTCTGAGTCAGGCAGACAAAAAACGCTTGTTTGGTTCAGAAGATTCGCTTGCCTTTTCTTCTCTGGATTTAGGTAAGCAAGCTGAAATGATGCGTTTGACTAGAAAAGGCCTGCTTGGTCTGGAATATCAGGCAATTGATCAAAAGAAGGTCAAGACCCAGTCTTGGTATGAGGTGAATCTTGCTCAATTAGAAAGTGTAGAGATTTCTACACGCGCCAAGAAAAAGTTAGAACTGAGAGACTATTTGCTTTCTCATCCTGAGAGTGCTTCCTTGGCTAGTTTGCTAGAGTTCTATTCGCGGGAGCAAGTCAACTTCTTTGTGGAACAAGGTGCTGTGACCATAGTCCAAAAGGAAGTGAAACGCTCGGCTGCTTATTTTGAAGGCATTGAGGCAAGTCAGCCTTTGGAGTTGAATCCAGAGCAAAGACAGGCGCGTGATGCGGTTGTGAGTGCGATTGGCAGTCATCAGCCTCCCTTCCTCCTTCAAGGGATTACAGGAAGTGGGAAGACCGAGGTTTACTTGCAGATTATCCAAGGGGCTTTGGACAAGGGCAAGACAGCTATTTTGCTGGTGCCTGAGATTTCCTTGACTCCACAAATGACGGAGCGTTTTATCGCTCGTTTTGGAGACAAGGTGGCCATTCTTCATTCAGGCCTGTCCAATGGTGAAAAGTACGACGAATGGCGCAAGGTGGAACGAGGAGATGCCCAAGTTGTGGTTGGCGCCAGATCGGCTATCTTTGCTCCGCTGAAAAATCTAGGTGTCATGATTATCGATGAAGAGCATGAAGCGACTTATAAGCAGGACAGTAATCCCCGTTATCATGCTAGAGAGGTGGCTATTTTACGGGCTCAGTATAATCAAGCAGCTCTGGTACTTGGTTCAGCAACTCCTAGTCTGGAAAGCCGTGCTCGGGCTGGAAAAGGCGTCTATCAACATTTACGTCTGACCCAACGAGCTAATCCTTTGGCTACTATTCCCAAGGTTCAAGTGATTGACTTTCGAGACTATATCGGACAAAACGAGACATCAAACTTTACGCCACCTTTGTTAGAAGCTATTCAGGACCGTCTGGCTAAAAAAGAGCAGGTGGTTCTTATGCTCAATCGCCGTGGTTATTCTAGCTTTGTTATGTGTCGGGAGTGTGGGACGGTGGATACTTGTCCTAACTGTGACATTTCCTTGACCTTGCATATGGATACCAAGACCATGAACTGCCATTATTGTGGTTTTTCGAAGGATATTCCTCACGTTTGCCCCAACTGTAAGAGTCGCAGTATTCGTTACTATGGGACGGGGACACAGAAGGCTTATGACGAGCTGGCAGAACTCTTTCCGCAGGCACGTATTTTGCGGATGGATGTGGACACGACTCGTAAGAAAGGTAGCCATCAAGCTCTGCTTGACCAGTTTGGACAAGGAGAAGCAGATATTTTACTAGGTACTCAGATGATTGCCAAGGGCTTGGATTTTCCAAATGTGACCCTAGTAGGAGTTCTAAATGCAGATACGGCCTTGAATCTACCAGATTTCCGTTCTTCTGAGAGAACCTTCCAGCTCTTGACTCAGGTGGCAGGTCGAGCAGGTCGGGCTGAAAAGGCTGGGCAGGTCTTGATACAGTCCTACAATCCGCAGCACTATGCTATTCGATTTGCCAAGGATCAGGACTACGAAGGTTTTTATGCCTATGAAATGGGAATCAGACGACAACTCGGCTATCCGCCTTACTATTTCACCATTGGCATTACCCTTTCTCACAAGAAAGAAGAAGAGGTGGTCAAACGTGCCTATGAAGTTATGAATATTTTGCGGTCAGGCTTGTCAGCGACCAGTAACATCCTTGGCCCGACACCCAAACCTATCGCCCGTACCCACAACCTCTATCATTACCAGATTTTGATTAAATACCGTTTAGAAGATGAGCTAGGTCCGACCCTCAACCAGGTCTTGGCCTTGACTCAAGAACGGGAAAATAGTGAGCTCCGTCTCAGCATTGACCATGAGCCACAGCAATTTTTATAAGAAGGAGAAGATATGACAAAATTAATCTTTATGGGGACACCCGACTTTTCAGCAACAGTCTTAAAAGGACTTTTGACAGATGACCGCTACGAAATTCTAGCCGTTGTGACCCAGCCGGACCGCGCTGTCGGCCGTAAAAAAGTGATTCAAGAAACTCCAGTGAAGCAGGCTACCAAGGAAGCTGGACTTCCTATCTACCAACCTGAAAAATTATCTGGAAGTCCAGAGATGGAAGAGATTATGCAGCTAGGAGCGGATGGAATTGTGACCGCTGCTTTTGGGCAGTTTCTCCCAAGTAAACTCCTTGATAGCATGGACTTTGCGGTCAATGTTCACGCTTCCCTTCTTCCCAAACACCGTGGTGGTGCGCCTATCCATTATGCCTTGATTCAAGGAGATGAGGAAGCTGGTGTGACCATTATGGAGATGGTTAAGGAAATGGATGCAGGGGATATGATTTCTCGTCGTAGTATTCCGATTATGGATGAGGACAATGTCGGCACCTTGTTTGAGAAATTGGCGCTAGTTGGTCGTGATTTGCTTTTGGATACTTTGCCTGCCTATATTGCTGGGGAGATTAAACCTGAACCACAGGATCCAAGTCAGGTTACTTTCTCGCCAAACATCAAGCCAGAGGAAGAAAAATTGGATTGGAATAAAAGCAATCGTCAACTCTTTAACCAAATCCGTGGGATGAATCCGTGGCCTGTTGCCCATACTTTCCTTAAGGGCGACCGCTTTAAGATTTATGAAGCTTTAGCAGTAGAAGGTCAGGGAAATCCAGGTGAGATCCTATCTATTGGTAAGAAAGAATTGATTGTCGCAACGGCAGAAGGGGCTCTATCCCTCAAACAAGTGCAGCCAGCTGGTAAACCTAAGATGGACATTGCTTCCTTCCTCAATGGAGTTGGACGTACATTGACTGTAGGAGAACGATTTGGTGACTAAAGTAGAAACGGCTAGAAGTTTAGCCCTAGCAGTATTAGAGGATGTTTTTATCAATCAAGCATACTCAAATATCGCCTTGAATAAGCATCTTAAGGGAAGTCAACTTTCGGCAGCAGACAAGGGCTTGGTGACCGAGCTGGTCTATGGAACGGTAGCCCGTAAACTGACTCTGGAATGGTACTTGTCCCACTTTATCGAAGACAGAGACCAGCTAGACAGCTGGCTCTATGTCCTTCTTCTCATGAGTGCTTACCAACTCCGCTATTTGGACAAGATTCCAGACCATGCTGTGGTCAATGAAGCAGTAGAATTGGCCAAAGTCCGTAAAAAAGGCAGTGAAAAATTGGTCAACGCTGTCCTTCGCCGTATCTTGCGTGAAGGCTGGCCAGATATTGCTAGCATCAAACGAAAAAACAAGCGTGATTCCATTGCCTATTCTCTCCCAGTTTGGCTAGTTGCCAAGCTCAAGGAAGAATACGGAGAAGAGCGAGCGCAAGCTATCTTTGAAAGCCTTTTGGTGCGAAACAAGGCCAGTATTCGTGTAACGGACCTAGGACGAAAAGAAGAAATCCAAGTCTTGTTGGAGGCTAGTGCTTCACCTTTGTCTGTTTCTGGTCTGGTTAAGGAGCAAGGCCACTTTGCGGGACATGACCTATTTTCAGAGGGTGCTATTACTATCCAAGACGAGTCCAGTCAGCTGGTTGCTCCGACGCTTGATTTACAAGGTGATGAGCAGGTTCTAGATGCCTGTGCGGCTCCGGGTGGAAAAACAGCCCATATAGCCTCTTATCTCACGACAGGTCAGGTTACGGCTTTGGACCTTTACAATCACAAGTTGGACTTGATTCAAGAAAATGCTCAACGTCTGGGAGTTGCAGATCGGGTTCAAACGCAAAAATTAGATGCCAGAAAGGTGCATGAGTTTTT
Organism: bacterium; assembly: GCA_905221245.1. Lineage (GTDB taxonomy): Bacteria > Bacillota > Bacilli > Lactobacillales > Streptococcaceae > Streptococcus. Next base: position 307,394 of record CAJNCK010000003.1, on the reverse strand, counting down.
TGGTCAGGATTCTTTTGATAAGATTTTGGTGGATGCTCCCTGTTCAGGAATTGGTCTTCTGCGTCGAAAACCAGACATCAAATACAATAAAGAAACGGCAGATTTCGCGTCCTTACAGGAAATTCAGCTAGAAATATTAGGTAGTGTTTGTCAAACACTACGCAAAGGTGGTATAATAACTTATAGTACCTGTACTATTGTCTCAGAGGAAAACTTTCAAGTCGTACAGGCATTTTTAGAAAGTCATCCTGAATTTGAGCAGGTAACACTAGAACATGAATGTAAGGATATCATGAAAGACGGCTGTATCCTCATTACACCTGAATTGTATGGAAGTGATGGATTCTTCATCAGTCAATTTCGCAAGATATCGGATTAGGAAGGAACTAACACATGGAAATTTCATTATTAACAGATGTTGGTCAGAAACGAACAAATAACCAAGACTATGTCAACCACTATGTCAATAGAGCTGGACGTACTATGATTATCCTAGCTGATGGTATGGGAGGTCATCGCGCAGGGAATATTGCTAGTGAAATGGCGGTAACAGACCTAGGTGTAGCGTGGGTAGATACTCAAATCGATACAGTTAATGAAGTACGTGAATGGTTTGCTAATAACCTTGAGATTGAAAATCAAAAGATTAACCAACTTGGGCAAGATGAAGCCTATAAAGGAATGGGAACAACTCTTGAGGCTGTAGCCATTATTGACAATCAGGCTATTTATGCCCACGTTGGAGATTCTCGTATCGGTTTAATTCGTGGAGAAGAATACCACCAGTTAACGAGCGACCATTCTTTGGTCAATGAATTGCTTAAGGCTGGTCAATTGACACCTGAAGAAGCTGCTAGCCATCCACAGAAAAATATTATTACCCAGTCAATCGGTCAAAAAGACGAAATTCAGCCTGATTTTGGAATGATCACCCTTGAGCCGGGAGACTATCTCTTACTCAATAGTGATGGCTTGACAAATATGATTTCAGGCAGTGAGATTTCTGATATTGTAACCAGCGATATTTCTTTGGCAGATAAGGCAGCAACCTTGATTCGTTTTGCCAACAATGCAGGTGGTTTGGACAATATCACAGTTGCCCTTATTGCTGTTAATGAGGAGGCAACAGAATGATCCAAATCGGCAAGATTTTTGCCGGGCGGTATCGGATTATCAAACAAATTGGTCGAGGAGGCATGGCAGATGTCTATTTGGCCAAGGATTTGATTTTGGACGGTGAAGAAGTGGCAGTGAAGGTCCTGAGGACCAACTACCAGACAGATCCTATTGCAGTGGCTCGTTTTCAGCGGGAAGCGAGAGCCATGGCGGATCTGGACCATCCTCATATCGTTCGGATTACAGATATTGGTGAGGAAGACGGTCAACAGTACTTAGCTATGGAGTACGTAGCAGGACTTGACCTCAAACGCTATATCAAGGAACACCATCCTCTTTCAAATGAAGAAGCGGTCCGAATCATGGGACAAATCCTCTTGGCTATGCGCTTAGCCCATACTAGAGGCATTGTTCACCGCGATTTGAAACCTCAAAATATCCTCTTGACACCAGATGGGACTGCCAAAGTCACAGATTTTGGGATTGCGGTAGCCTTTGCTGAGACGAGTCTGACTCAGACCAACTCTATGCTGGGCTCGGTTCATTACTTGTCACCAGAGCAGGCGCGTGGTTCTAAAGCGACTGTACAGAGTGATATCTATGCCATGGGGATCATCTTTTATGAGATGTTGACAGGACATATCCCTTACGATGGGGATAGTGCAGTGACCATCGCCCTCCAGCATTTCCAGAAACCATTGCCATCGGTTATAGCTGAGAATCCATCTGTGCCTCAGGCTTTAGAGAATGTTGTCATCAAGGCAACTGCCAAGAAATTGACAGATCGTTATCAGTCAGTTGCAGAGATGTATGTGGACTTGTCTAGTAGTTTGTCTTATAATCGTCGCAATGAGCCTAAATTGGTGTTTAATGATACCACTAAGGCTGACACCAAGACTCTTCCTAAAGTTCCACAAAGTACCTTGACTTCGATTCCTAAGGTGCAAACACAAAGTCCAAAGCCACAGACTGCGAAGCCGAGTCAGCAGGCTTCAGAGGACAATTACGCAACCAAGCCTGTTAAGAAACGGAAATTTAGAGTTCGCTATATGATTTTGTTGGCCAGCATTGTATTGGTGGCAGCTTCTCTTATTTGGATACTATCCAGAACTCCTGCAACCATTGCCATTCCAGATGTGGCAGGTAAGACAGTGGCGGAAGCCAAGGAAACCCTCAAGAAAGCCAATTTTGAGATTGGCGAGGAGAAATCAGAGGCTAGTGAAAAGGTGGAAGAAGGGCGGATTATCCGTACAGATCCTGACGCTGGAACTGGTCGAAAAGAAGGAACGAAAATCAATTTGGTTGTCTCATCAGGTAAGCAATCTTTCCAATTGAGCAATTATATCGGCCGTAAATCGACCGATGTTATCGCAGAACTCAAGCAGAAGAAGGTACCTGAAAATCTCATCAAGATAGAGGAAGAAGAATCAAGCGAGAGTGAAGAAGGAACAGTTCTTAGACAGAGCCCGTCAGCTGGAACAACTTATGATTTGAGTAAGGCCTCAACAATTACTTTAACTATTGCTAAGAAAGTAACCAGCGTTGCTATGCCAAGTTATATAGGATCTAGTCTTGAATTTACTAAAAATAATCTCGTTCAAATTGTCGGTATTAAAGAAGCCAACATTGAAGTTGTAGAAGTTACCACAGCTCCTTCCGGAACTGCTGAAGGTACCGTCGTTGAACAGAGTCCAAGAGCAGGTGAAAAGGTAGATTTGAATAAGACACGCATCAAGATTTCAATTTACAAACCGAAAACACCGCCGTCAACATCATCATCAGCACCAGCCCAACGTGGAAACCAAGGTTCTACTACAACACCAAGTCAGGGGAACCAGCAAGGAAATCAACGAGGAGATACTCATTCTACTAATCAATCAAGTAGTGAGGGAAGCCACGAAAATTCACGTAATTAAATGAATCTTTGTCATGATTTCATGGCAAAGATTTTTTTTGACTCCAGATTTGTGATAGAATAGAGGAAGTTGATAAAAGGAGGAAAGTATGGAAGAATCAAGAGAATTAAATGCCGTCATCGATGTGATTATGTTAGCTGGAACCATTCTTCTCAAAAGTGGCTCAGAGATTCATCGTGTAGAAGATACCATGATTCGGATTGCGCATTCACAGGGGATTGTGGATTGCAATGTTCTTGCCATGCCTGCTGCCATCTTTTTCTCCATTGAAAATACCAATATTTCGCGAATGAAACGCGTGACCTCATCTTCTTATAACATCGAAAAAGTCTGTGATGTGAACCAAATTTCTCGTCAGTTGGTAGGAGGAAATCTTGATTTAGAGACAGCCTTCAAGCAATTGAAGGCCTTGCAAGCCCAGCCCCTTCCTTATACTAAGTTGCAGGTAACTTTGGCTGCAACCTTTAGTGCTCCTTTCTTTTCGATTATGTTTAGTGGAAATATCTACGACGCACTTGGGGCAGGAGTGGCTACCTTATTTGGTTTTGCCTTTTCCCTCTATGTAGAGAAGTTTATCCGAATTCCCTTTGTGACAGCCTTTGCTGGAGCCTTTGTTTTTGGGATGATAGCCCAGTTTTGGGCTCGCTACACAGGCTTTCCTTCAACGGCAGATTTGATTATAGCTGGTGCGGTCATGCCTTTTGTACCAGGAATTGCCTTGACCAATGCGGTTCGTGATATTATGACCAACCACATAAACTCTGGTATGAGTAAGATGTTTGAATCCCTGCTCATTACCCTTGCTTTAGGGGCGGGAACTTCTGTCGCCTTGGTATTGATGAATTAATATGACACTAACAACCTTTTTATTACAAGCAGTAGCAAGTCTTCTTGCCATTATCACTTTTTTAATCGTACTCAATGTTCAACGTTCTATGCTCTTACCAGGAGGGATTTTGGGCATGGCTGTCTGGCTAATCTATCTCTTGCTCAAGGAACCGACCAATGTTATTGTGGCTACCTTTATTGCGGCTATTATTGGTTCTTGTGTCAGCCAGATTTTAAGTATTCTTTATAAGACTCCTGCTGTGGTCTTTATCTTGGCCATCTTGGCACCACTGGTTCCGGGATACCTTTCTTATCGGACAACTGCCTTTTTTGTGACGGGAGATTACAGTCATGCCATTGCTAGTGCAACCTTGGTTGTTATGCTGGCTTTGGTGATTTCCATTGGAATGGCTAGTGGAACCGTGATTCTTAGACTTTATTCTTACTTAAGAAAACAGCATAAAAGTTAGAATAATAAGGGACTTGATTTGGTGAATCAAGTCTTTTTTCTCTCTTTTACTGCTATTTGTGATAAAATAGTATAGAACGATTTTTTACAATGAATGATAAAACAGAGGTAAATATGACAATCGGTATTGATAAGATTGGTTTTGCGACCAGTCAATATGTCTTGAAATTACAAGACTTAGCAGAAGCGAGGGGAATTGACCCTGAAAAATTAAGCAAAGGACTCTTACTCAAGGAATTGAGTATTGCGCCCCTAACTGAGGATATCGTGACCTTGGCGGCCAGTGCAAGTGATTCTATTTTAACTGAGCAAGAAAGAGAAGAAATTGACATGGTCATTGTTGCTACCGAGTCAGGAATTGACCAGAGTAAAGCTGCGGCCGTCTTTGTGCATGGTTTGCTGGGCATCCAGCCTTTTGCTCGTAGTTTCGAGATTAAAGAAGCCTGCTATGGAGCGACAGCGGCCCTTCATTATGCCAAATTGCATGTGGAAAATTCTCCAGAGTCCAAGGTCTTGGTCATCGCAAGCGATATTGCCAAATATGGTATTGAAACTCCAGGAGAACCAACTCAGGGTGCTGGAAGTGTAGCTATGTTGATTACACAAAATCCACGCATTATGGCCTTTAATAATGACAATGTAGCTCAGACCCGTGACATCATGGATTTCTGGCGTCCAAATTACTCGACAACTCCTTATGTAAATGGTGTTTATTCTACCCAACAATATCTAGATAGTTTGAAAACGACTTGGCTCGAATATCAAAAACGCTACCAGCTTACTTTGGATGATTTTGCAGCTGTTTGTTTCCATTTGCCTTACCCTAAATTAGCCTTAAAAGGCTTGAAAAAAATCATGGATAAGAGCCTGTCTCAAGAGAAAAAAGACCTCTTGCAAAAGCATTTTGACCAGTCTATTCTCTACAGTCAAAAGGTGGGGAATATCTATACAGGTTCACTTTTCCTTGGACTTTTGTCTCTCTTAGAAAATACAGATAGCCTGAAGGCTGGAGATAAAATTGCCCTTTATAGTTACGGAAGTGGTGCTGTGGCTGAGTTCTTCAGTGGTGAATTGGTTGAAGGATATGAAGCTTATCTGGATAAAGACCGTTTGAACAAGCTCAACCAACGAACTGCCCTGTCTGTTGCAGACTATGAAAAAGTCTTCTTTGAGGAAGTAGACTTAGATGAAACAAATTCTGCCCAGTTTGCTGGCTATGAAAATCAAGATTTTGCCTTGGTTGAAATTGTTGACCACCAACGCAGTTATAGCAAGGTTGAAAAATAATGAAGATAAGTTGGAATGGATTTTCAAAAAAATCATACCAAGAGCGCCTCGAGCTGTTAAAAGCTCAGGCGCTCCTTAGTCCTGAGAGACAAGAGAGTTTGGAGCAGGATGAACAGATGAGTGTGACTGTGGCAGACCAGCTGAGTGAGAATGTAGTGGGAACTTTTTCTCTACCTTATTCGTTGGTTCCAGAGGTTCTCGTTAACGGTCAGGAATACACAGTTCCCTATGTGACAGAAGAACCGTCTGTGGTTGCTGCGGCCAGCTATGCAAGTAAAATCATCAAGCGAGCAGGTGGCTTTACTGCTCAAGTGCATGAGCGTCAGATGATTGGACAGGTAGCCCTTTATCAAGTTGCTGAACCTGAACAAGCTCAAGAGAAGATTGCCAGCAAGAAGGCTGAGCTCTTGGAGCTTGCCAATCAAGCCTATCCTTCCATCGTTAAACGTGGAGGCGGGGCGCGTGATTTGCATGTCGAGCAGATAAAAGGCGAAACAGACTTTCTCGTTGTTTATCTTCATGTCGATACCCAGGAAGCCATGGGAGCCAATATGCTCAACACCATGCTGGAAGCCTTGAAACCAGTCTTAGAAGAACTCAGCCAGGGACAGAGTCTCATGGGAATCCTGTCTAATTACGCGACCGATTCTCTGGTGACAGCAAGCTGTCGCATCGCCTTTCGCTACTTGAGCCGCCAAAAGGATCAAGGACGAGAGATTGCGGAGAAAATAGCCTTGGCTAGTCAGTTTGCGCAGGCTGATCCTTACCGAGCCACTACCCACAATAAAGGGATTTTTAACGGTATTGATGCCATTTTGATTGCCACTGGTAATGACTGGCGTGCCATCGAAGCCGGGGCTCATGCCTTTGCCAGTCGAGATGGACATTACCAAGGTCTTAGTCAATGGACGCTGGACTTTGAAAGAGAAGAATTGGTCGGTGAGATGACCCTGCCCATGCCTGTAGCGACCAAGGGTGGGTCTATCGGCCTCAACCCTCGTGTATCCCTCAGTCATGAGCTACTGGGAAATCCTTCTGCCAAAGAATTAGCCCAGATTATCGTGTCTATAGGACTTGCCCAAAACTTTGCAGCCCTCAAAGCCTTGGTGAGTACAGGGATTCAGCAAGGCCATATGAAATTGCAGGCCAAATCCTTGGCACTTCTCGCAGGTGCTAGTGAATCCGAGGTAGCTCCCCTAGTCGAGCGCCTCATTGCAGATAAAACCTTTAACCTAGATACAGCTAAGCGCCATTTAGAAAACTTACGATTATAGAAAAACTCAGACTGTTTTGTCTGAGTTTTTTGTACTTATATGCTTTTTCCTGGTAATAATGTAACTGGTAAAAAGTAGCCTGTTGTTGCGACTTCCTTACCTTCGATTTTTTGCAAGAGTAGATCAACAGTGAGGCAGGCAATCTCTTCCAAAGGTTGCTTGACAGTCGTTAAATGAGGATAGTAATTCTCGATAAAGTAAGTCCCATCATAGCCGATGACTTTGAGTTCTTCTGGGACAGAAATGCCCAGTTCTTGAGCGATTTTAATGACCAGAATAGCTGTTAAGTCATCCGAAGCAAAAATGGCATCTGGCTTTTGACGAGTCAAGATATTCTTGATTTCCATTTCTTTTCTGACGGGAGAAAAGTCACTGGAAACATTGATAATAGGAGCTTGGGGGAGTACGGATGCAAAACCAGCGTGGCGTAGTCCAGTTGGCGAGTTAGAATTGTCGTTCCCTGTAATCATGATGATAGACTGGGCGCCTGTCTTAACTAAGGTCTGGGCTGCAAGAACTCCACCAGCATAGTTGTCAGAGGAAACGACAGGAATATCTGGAGACAGGTTTCGGTCAAAGGAAATAATCGGCGCCGTCACGCGATTGTAGTCTTCGATTCCCAAGTTGTGACTACCAGAAATGATGCCGTCCACCTGATTGGCTTCCAACATTTCGATGTATTCACGTTCCTTCTCAGAATCGTGCTCACTGTTGCAGATAATGGTCTTGTAACCATTTTTGAAGAGTTGGTGCTCCAGCTTATCAATCAATTCTGCATAGAAAACATTGGAAATATTTGGGAAAATCAAACCGATTAACTTAGCTGATTTTCCTTGGAGACTACGAGCCAGATTATTGGGTTTATAGCCCAATTCCCGCATGGCTTCATTGACCTTTTGAATGGTTTTCTCAGAGAGATAACCTTTTTTATTGATAACCCGAGAGACGGTAGTAGGGCTGACGCCTGCAAGTTTGGCGACATCAGTTAGTTTTGCGACCATAATCTAATTCATAGTAAGTTCCGGTTGGGTTTCCAGATTTGATCAGGATACCATTTTGGTCCGCATGTGGGAAGACACGACCAGAAAATACTTTTTCTCCTTTATTGATGAAAATTTCAAAGACAGAGTTATCGATGAAAATCGTAGCCGTAGTAGCCTGATTAGCGATAGGGCAAGAACGAGTAGTTCCAAATTCTTGGGCATATTGTTCACCAGCCTGACTACGATCCACTGTCACTTGACCATTTACAAGGTCAAAGTTGATGGAAAGTCCCTTGCCTTCTTGATCAGCAAGTAAAACAATCTCGCTTTGGCTATTGGCCTCCAAGTTGAGCTCCAATTCATAGGTGTTATTGGTTTGAGTACGATTTGAGAAGACCTCTTCAGAAGAACGAAGTTCTTTGACGGCTGAGACAGGATATTGGTAGAGTTTGCCGTCTTTGATAATCAGTTCCTTGACCAAAGAGAAGGTTCCTTGGTGGTCAAAACGATCAGATGGATATGAAACATCAGGCAAGCCAAGCCAGCTAACAGCTAGAGCACGTCCATCAGGAGCGTTGAAGGCTTGAGTTGCATAGGCTTCGAAACCATAGTCCATGTTTTGAAGTTGAGATACATCTACCATTTTAGCATTTTCAGGGTCAAAGGAAGCCCCAATCTTATACATATTTGGATAGATATTATCGTAGTCTAGAACTTTCTTATCCAATCCTTGTGGGCAGTAGAGGAGGACAGGTTGCTCCCCTACAAAGACCAGATTCGGGCATTCCATCATGTAGGCAGTGCGGTCGTTAGCAAAGTCAAGATCGCCAACAGCTTGCCAGTTTGTGTAGTCGTTGTCAACAGCCTTGTAGAGACGGACAAAGCCTTTTTTCTCCAAGTCCTGTCCACCGACGATAGCATAGTATTGGCCCTTGAAGTTAAAAATTTGCGGATCACGGAAGTGGTCAGTTGAGTCTGCTGGCTGATCAATCAAGATCTTGTCAATCTTGGTAATCTTGCCATCCTTATCCATCAAAGCTCCAATCTGGTAAGGGTGACGGATCCAGTTTTCATCACGAACATTTCCTGTATAAAATAGGAACAAGTTATCGCCAAATTGCATAGCAGAACCAGAGTAGGCACCGTGGCTATCTAATGGAGTATCAGGCAAAACTTTGACTCCGGTTTCTGTGAAGTGAACCAAGTTCTCACTTTCCAATTGCACCCAAGATTTCAAACCGTGGGCTGCACCAAAAGGAAAGTTTTGATAAAAAACAATCCACTTCCCATCAAAGTAAGAAAAGCCATTTGGGTCGTTGAGAAGTCCTGTTTTGGGCTCAACATGGTAATGAGTATGCCATGGAGATTGTGCCATATTTTCCTTTATATGTTGAATTTCTTCTTGCGTCCAATCTTGATAAAGTCTGTAACGACGCTCAGTTGTCCATTCCATTCATTCATTCCTCCAAAAATCTTATCACTTTTAATAGTAACCGTTTTCGGTTAAAAAAGCAAGTCTTTTATGTTAAAAAAGAGAAAAAACTGTCAAACGTTTATCATAAATCAAAAGCAGAAAATCAATCAACTTTTCAAGAAAAGATGAAAGATAATGAAATAGAATCCTGATAACAAAGATTTTAAACTTATTTTTTTAAGTGTTATCTGCTAAAACAGTCAAAAACAATCAATCTAAAGCAAGGCTACTAAGTGGAAATGATATTTTTTCTGCAAAACGCTTGACATATTTCTAAAACATGATAAAATAAAAGTCGTAGGGCGGATAAAATCGCTTTCAAACAAGAACAAAATTTTATATAAGGAGATTTTTGCAAATGAACAATCAGGAAATTGCAAAAAAAGTCATCGATGCCTTGGGTGGACGTGAAAATGTCAACAGTGTTGCCCACTGTGCGACTCGTCTACGTGTCATGGTTAAAGATGAAGGAAAAATCAATAAAGAAGTGATTGAGAACTTGGAAAAAGTTCAAGGTGCTTTCTTTAACTCAGGTCAATACCAAATTATCTTTGGTACTGGTACAGTTAACAAAATGTACGATGAAGTTGTTGCGCTTGGTTTGCCAACATCATCTAAAGATGACATGAAAGCAGAAGCTGCTAAACAAGGGAACTGGTTCCAACGTGCTATCCGTACTTTCGGTGACGTTTTCGTTCCAATCATCCCAGTTATCGTAGCGACAGGTCTCTTCATGGGTGTGCGTGGTCTCTTGACTGCTCTTGGAATGACACTTCCAGCTGATGTGACAACTTACACTCAAATCTTGACAGATACAGCCTTTATCATCTTGCCAGGTTTGGTTGTGTGGTCAACCTTCCGTGTATTCGGTGGAAATCCAGCCGTTGGTATTGTTCTTGGTATGATGCTTGTTTCTGGCTCACTTCCAAACGCTTGGGCAGTCGCTTCAGGTGGTGAAGTAACAGCTATGAACTTCTTTGGTTTCATTCCTGTTGTTGGTTTGCAAGGTTCCGTTCTTCCAGCCTTCATCATCGGGGTTGTCGGAGCTAAATTTGAAAAAGCTGTCCGCAAGGTTGTTCCAGATGTGATTGACCTCTTAGTAACGCCATTCGTGACACTTTTGGTTATGTCTATCCTTGGACTCTTTGTCATCGGACCAGTCTTCCACGTCGTTGAAAACTACATTCTTATCGCTACAAAAGCGATCCTCAGCTTGCCATTTGGTCTTGGTGGTTTCTTGATCGGTGGGGTTCACCAATTGATCGTCGTATCAGGTGTGCACCACATCTTCAACTTGCTTGAAGTTCAATTGCTTGCTGCTGACCATGCTAACCCATTCAACGCGATCATCACAGCTGCTATGACAGCTCAAGGTGCTGCGACTGTTGCGGTTGGTGTTAAAACTAAAAATCCAAAACTAAAGACACTTGCTTTCCCAGCTGCTCTTTCTGCCTTCCTCGGTATTACAGAGCCTGCTATTTTCGGGGTGAACTTGCGCTTCCGTAAACCATTCTTCCTTTCATTGATTGCTGGTGCAATCGGTGGTGGATTGGCTTCTATCCTTGGACTTGCTGGTACTGGTAATGGTATCACCATCATCCCTGGTACAATGCTTTACATCGGTAACGGACAACTTGCACAATACCTTCTTATGGTAGCCGTATCATTTGCCCTTGGTTTTGCTCTTACTTACATGTTTGGTTACGAAGATGAAAAAGAAGTTGCTTCTGAAGTAGCGACAGAACGTTTGGTCCAAGAAGAAACAACTGGTAATATTCCAGCAACTCTTCAAAATGAAACACTTGTAACTCCTATCGTCGGTGATGTTGTCGCTCTTGCTGATGTTAATGACCCTGTTTTTTCAAGTGGAGCTATGGGACAAGGTATCGCTGTAAAACCAAGTCAAGGTGTGGTATATGCACCAGCTGATGCTGAAGTTTCAATTGCCTTTCCAACAGGACACGCTTTTGGCTTGAAAACAACTGATGGTGCTGAAGTTTTGATCCACGTTGGTATCGACACTGTAACAATGAACGGTGACGGTTTTGAAGCAAAAGTTGCTCAAGGTGATAAGGTTAAAGCTGGCGATGTTCTTGGAACATTTGACTCAAACAAAATTACTGCAGCTGGACTTGATGATACAACAATGGTTATCGTTACAAATACAGCTGACTACGCTTCAGTAGCTCCAGTCGCAACAGGTTCAGTTGCGAAGGGGGATGCTGTGATCGAAGTGAAAATCTAATTAATCCTCTCTAATGTGAAAACGAACAAATGACATGTTTGTTCGTTTTTGCTTGAATGGTAAGATTTACAGAGGAAAATCTAAAAAATAGAGAAATTTAGACTTTCGAAATATGCTATAATAAAGAAAATAAAAACAAGAGGTTTATCATGACAAAATTATATGGAAGCTTGGAAGCGGGCGGTACAAAGTTTGTCTGTGCTGTCGGTGATGAAAACTTTAACGTTGTAGAAAAAACACAATTTCCAACAACAACTCCAATCGAAACAATCGATAAAACCATTGAGTTCTTCTCAAAATTCGACAACCTTGCTGGTCTTGCAGTTGGTTCATTTGGGCCGATTGATATTGATAAAAACTCAAAAACTTATGGCTTTATCACGACGACTCCAAAACCAAACTGGGCAAATGTGGACTTGCTTGGTGCCCTTCGTCGTGCCCTAAACGTGCCAATGTACTTCACTACAGACGTAAACAGCTCTGCTTATGGTGAAGTGGTTGCCCGTAACAATGCTGGTGGCCGTATCGAAAACTTGGTTTACTACACAATCGGTACAGGTATCGGTGCAGGTGTTATCCAACGTGGTGAGTTTATCGGCGGTGTGGGTCACCCTGAAATGGGTCATTACTATGTTGCTAGACACCCAATGGATATTGAAAAAGAGTTTAAGGGTGTTTGTCCTTTCCATAAGGGATGTCTGGAAGGCTATGCAGCTGGTCCAAGTTTGGAAGCTCGTACAGGTGTACGTGGGGAAAACATTGAACTCAACAACCCTGTTTGGGATGTCCAAGCCTACTATATCGCTCAAGCTGCGGTTAATGCGACAGTGACTTTCCGCCCAGACGTGATTGTCTTTGGTGGAGGAGTCATGGCTCAACAACACATGCTGGACCGTGTCCGTGAGAAATTTACATCTCTTCTCAATGGCTACCTACCAGTACCTGATGTGCGTGACTACATCGTCACTCCAGCAGTCGCAGGAAATGGTTCTGCCACACTTGGGAACTTTGTCCTTGCAAAAGAAGTTTCAAAATAAAGCACAAAATCCGCTTGGGAAACCAAACGGATTTTGTGGTTGAAAACAATATTTTTGAGCCTTTCCTTAAGTGATTACGGACGGTAGCGACTTTCTTCGAAATTCCATACCTAAACTTTGAGCCTAATGTCTCAAAGTTTCCGAACACCTGAAACCATTAGATTTCAGGTGTTTCTATCACGGCGAAAAGGCTAGGTAAGTCCTCGCCTCACTATCGAAAAATAGGAATGATTTCCATACAAAAGTATATTTAGTATCAAGCTATAATCAATCTACGCTCTAAAAATCCGCTTGGGAAACCAAACGGATTTTTTATGTGTCAAAGCATTTGCCAGAAGAAGTCGATAATATAGGTCAGACCGTAGGTATAAACCACGAGGGTAAAGGGCTTGGTCAGAATGATGATGGTCATATAGCGCTTGAAACTCATCTTGGTTAGGGCAGCCAGCATACAGAGAAAGTCAGCTGGACTAATGGGCCAAATCATCATAAAGATAAAGAAACGGTCAAAACGATTGCCCTTGTCCAACCAGCCGATATACTTGTCGTAGGTGCGCTTGCTGACGACAGACTGGACAAAGGCAGCCCCATAGAGGCGCACCAGATAAAAGATAATGGCACAGCCAATGACAATGCCGATATAGTTGTAGATAGTCCCGATGATGTGACCGTAGATAAAGACGCCAGCCACAGAGGTCAAGGCTCCTGGAATGATAGGGACGACAGTCTGTAAAATCTGTAAAAAGATAAAGAGAGGTGGCCCCCAGATACCTGCCTGCTGGATAAAGGCAGAGAGGGTTTCCTTAGACTGTAAAATCCCAGCCTGATAAGCCCAAATACAGAAAATCAAACTCCCAACCCCACCGACAATCGATGAGATGTTGATAACTTGCTGTAAAAGGGGAGAAACAGCTTTCATTTGTTTATCCTGTGACATGTAAACTCCTCATAGATAGTATAATTCTACTATACCATATTTTACGGTTTTAAACTATCTGAGTGTCTAGAGGTAGAATAATTATGGTAAAATGGAAATAATCAAATGCTAAATTAGATTAAGGAAGAATCATGTTGGGATTAAAGTTTAATGGGACTTGGCGCAACTACCAAAAACAGGTCTTGGACAACTTCCAAGAATACCAAGCGGATCGGCATGTTCACTTGGTGGCAGCACCAGGTTCAGGGAAAACAACTATAGGGATCGAGTTGATTGCCCGCTTTGATAAACCTGCTCTCGTTTTGGTGCCGACGGTCACCATCCGAGAACAATGGGTAGAAAGGATTCGCCAGGCCTTTTTAGAGGATGAGGACCAAGTCACAAGTCTCGTGTCTCAAAATCTCAAGGATATGAAGCAAATCACCATCGCCACCTACCAAGCTTTTCACAGCGCTATGCAACAGGTACAATCTCAAGAAGATAACGGCGAGGTTGAGGATTTTGTAGGCTTTGACCTGCTTGCCAGACTCAAGGAAAAGGGTGTCGAAACCCTCTGTCTGGACGAATGCCATCACTTGAGAAATGAATGGTGGAAAAGTCTAGAAGACTTCCGTAAAAACTACCAGCAACTGCAAGTCATCTCTCTCACTGCGACACCGCCTTATGACAGTGAACCAGAACTCTGGGATCGCTATCTCCAGATGTGTGGTGAGATTGACCAAGAAATCACAGTGCCAGAATTGGTCAAGGAAGACACTCTTTGCCCTCATCAGGACTTTGTCTATATCTGTTTTCCGACTAAGGAAGAGGACAAGCGCTTGGAAGAGTTTGAAGACACCAAGTGGCAGTATGTCAGTCAACTAGTCCTTGATCCTGACTTCCAAGAGTTGATTCGGAGTTCCAAGGTCCTCAAAGGGGAAATTTCTGCGGATATTCTCCTTGAAGATCCCAAGTATCTCTCGTCGCTCCTCATTTATCTACAAGCTCAAAAACAGGAAATTCCCAAGCATCTACGAGATTTACTGGGAGCTGAAGGCTTGCCTGCCCTCAATTATTATTGGTTAGAAGTTCTCTTGCAAGGCCTTCTCTATCAGACTCCTGACTGGTATGAGGATCCGCAGGAGACAAAGAAAAAGATAGAAGCAGAACTGAAATCAAGAGGACTGATTGAAAAACGTCAGGTTTTCTTGGTCAAATCCAAGGCCAATGACCAAATCCTCAACCAATCTCTAGGAAAACTAGCTGGGATTGCATCTATCTTTGAGACCGAGTATGCCAGTCTAGGAAAGGACTTGAGACAGTTGGTCTTGGCGGACTATATCCGTAAGGATTTTGCCAGTTATCTAGGAGATGACCAAGCACCAATCACTCAATTAGGTGTCCTCCCTTACTTTGAAACCATTCGCAGAAGTGCACAAAAGCAAGGCTTGTCTGTCCCGATAGCAGTCCTTTCTGGTGGTGTCGTGATCATACCGGCTAGTGTCAAGGCAGAACTCGAAGCACTCATTCCAAACACTAGCTTAAGCTTCTCTGCCATTGGAAAACTCGATCAAGGTACTTATCTCCAAGTAGGCTTTCCATCCAGCTTTAAGGGGATGGTCGCAGCAGTGACCGAGCTCTTTCAACGTGGTTCTATCCAGGTCTTGGTCGGAACCAAGTCTCTCTTGGGAGAAGGATGGGATGCCCCTTGCGTCAACTCTCTCATCCTCGGAAGTTTTGTCGGAAGCTTTATGCTCAGCAATCAAATGCGGGGCCGTGCCATCCGTATCTGGCCAGGACATTCAGATAAGACCAGCAATATCTGGCACCTAGTAGCCATCAAACCTTACAAAAATCCAGTCTTTTCTAAGGAGGATCAAGAAGAACAAGACCTCAATCCTTATCAGGACCTACAAACCCTTGCCCGTCGTATGGACCATTTCCTTGGCTTGTCCTATAAGGAAGATACAATTGAAACAGGTTTGGACCGCTTAAACTTTCCTGAGTTCCCATTTAAGAAAAAGAAACTCGAAGACTATAACGAGAAGATCATGGAACTATCCAAGGATCGTGCCTCCCTTAGTAGAAGATGGCAGGAATCTCTCATTGTTGCTGACAAGATTGAGATTGTCAATGAAGTGGCGACAGACAGCAAACGAATCCCTCTGCTTGCTCTAGCGGATGCTGAAAAGTGGCTTCGCTACGCTCTGATGGTATTTGCCATTAGTCTCCTAGCTTATGTCGTTCGACTAACCTTCTTTGCCTTGCCATGGTTGACAGCTCTTTGTGTCCTCTTCCTAGCTATCACAGCCTTTCGCTATTACAGCTACAAGAGTCCTTATAAACGCTTGCGCCAGATCGGTGAAGCTATTCGCAAAGTCATGGTGACTGCCGGGCATTTATCTGATGACCAGTCGCGCGTGCAGGTCGAGGAGGACAAGGAAAGCTTTAACGTATTTTCCTATCTAAAAGGTGGCAGCATGCGAGACAAGGAACTCTTCTCTCAGACCTTGGGTGAATTCTTTGCTCCCGTGGACAATCAACGCTACCTCTTAGTAGTTAAAAAAGCACCAGCAGGGCAGTCCAAGTATTTTGTGGTTCCTAGCCTCTTTGAAAAACGCAAGGAAGATGCCCAGCTCTTCCTAGATGCCGTCGCACCTCAGATAGGTGATTACCAGCTAGTCTACACCCGCAACGAAGTAGGGAGAAAAATCCTGCTAGAAGCTCGACTCAAATCTCTAGCCAACAAAAATGACCGCATCATTACTAAGAAAAAGGTCAAAAGTGATTTGAAATAGGGAGAAGGAGTTATTTCTACATGGAATATGATATAATAATAGGGAGAATGCTGTCCCTGAAGGAGAAATATAAATGCAGGTAAAACCAGAACTGGAGATAGAAAAACAGCTGATCAACCAACTGGTGACTGGGGAAAGTCAATGGACTTATCGAGAAGACCTAAAAACAGAAGAACAATTATGGGGAAACTTCTTTGAGAAACTAGCCCAAAACAACGTTGCCCTGATAGCAGATCATCCCCTGACAGAACAGGAAAAACGCCAGATAAAGAATCAACTGAACTTTGTTAGCTACTATGATGCAGCCAAGTGGTTGGTCGGCGAAAATGGCATTGCCAAGGTTGAAGTTCAGAGAGAAGATGCTAGTTTGGGGACTATCCGTTTATCTGTCATTTGGCGAGACAATATCGCAGCTGGTAAGTCTAGTTATGAGGTTGTCAACCAAGTCGAGAGAGACAAAGTAAATCCTCAGGATCAAGATCGCAGGCTAGACGTGACCCTCTTGATTAATGGCCTTCCCATGATTCAAATTGAGCTTAAAAGTCCCCGAGTTGCTTTTTTAGATGCCTTTCATCAAATCAAGAAGTATGATAGAGAAGGAAAGTTCCGTGGCATCTACTCTAGCTTACAGATGTTTGTTGTGACCAATAAGGTAGATACTCGCTATATCGCTGCAGCTAGGGAAAATAAACTCAACAAGCAATTTCTAACCAAGTGGGTGGATAAGGACAACCAACCTATAACGAGCTTGACCAGTTTTGCCCATGAAGTCCTTTCCATCCCTCGTGCCCACCAGATGGTTATGCAGTATTCTGTCCTTGATGATAGCAAGAAGGCTCTTATCCTCTTGCGTCCCTACCAGATCCATGCAATCGAAGCAGTGCAAGAAGCCTCTCGCCAGCAAGCATCAGGCTATGTCTGGCATACGACAGGTTCAGGGAAGACCTTGACCTCCTATAAGGTAGCTCGGAATCTCCTCCAGATTCCATCCATCCAAAAGACGATTTTTGTCGTTGACCGCAGAGACTTGGACCAACAGACTACTTCGTCCTTTCTCTCCTATGCGACTAACGATGTCATTGATATTGATGAGACGGATAATACCCATGATTTGGTCAAGCGACTAGGAAGTAATGATAAGCGTGTGGTGGTAACGACCATCCAGAAAATTACTACCATGATGCGTAAGTTTGAACAAGGTCTTTACCAAAGAGATGCGGACAAAATCAAGGGTCTTCGAGTGGCCTTTGTCGTGGATGAATGCCACCGTTCCGTGACGCCACAAACACAAAAAGACATTAAGACTTTTTTCCCACAGTCGCTCTGGTATGGATTTACAGGAACGCCTATCTTTAAGGAAAATAAACGTCAGCAGGTCGGCGATCTCGCCCAAACTACTCAGCAACAGTATGGAGACCGTCTCCATGAGTATACGGTCAAGGAAGCCATCCATGATGGAGCAGTTTTAGGCTTTAAGGTGGATTATCGCAATACCCTTATCACGGATAAATCCGAAAATGACATACCAGATACTGTCTACGAGGATGAGGAACATATGCTAGAAGTCTTGGATGCCATTATCAATAAATCCCGCCAACAACTAGGCTTCCAAAAAGGAGTGGGTAAGACCTATAATGCTATCCTGACCGTCAAGTCAATTCCTCAAGCCCAGGCCTACTATGACTTGCTCAAACGAGTCAAGGCTGGGGAGACGAGAGTCAAGGTATCGGAGAGGGTCAAGCAGGTCCTTCCTGATTTTCCAAAGATGACCATCACCTACTCGGTCACTGAAAATGAAGAAGAGTCAAGAGCTAATCAAGACCACATGAAGCAGGTTTTAGAAGACTATAACCAAGAGTTTGATACCCACTTTACCATGGCGGATCTGCGTGGCTTTAATACGGATGTCAATAACCGTCTAGCTCGAAAGCAGGACAAATACCTCTATCGCAATGAACAGTTGGACTTGGTTATCGTGGTCAATCGTCTCTTAACAGGCTTTGATGCTCCTTGTTTATCGACTCTCTTTATCGATCGCAAGCCCATGCAACCGCAGGACTTGATTCAGGCTTTTAGCCGAACCAACCGTATTTTTGACAGCAGTAAGACCTATGGTCATATCATCACCTTTCAAAAACCTATAGCCTTTAAGGAAGCAGTGGATAATGCCCTCAAACTCTACTCAAATGGTGGTGAAAACGAGGTCCTAGCTCCTAGCTGGGAAGAGGAAAAGAGGAACTTTTTACGGAGTTGCAGTGATTTCAAAAATCTTGCTACTGATGACTATGTGAATAGTCTAGATTTCGAGCAATTCTCTATGCCTGAGTTGAGGAAACTAGCTAAAACCTATCAAGCCTTTGATAAGTACCTAGCCTCTATCCGAGTGTACAAAGAGTATGATGAGGAAGAAGTTTACAGTCAGACGGGACTTGATGGAGAAAAGTTGGAAAGGTATCTAGGCCTTTATCGCAATGTCCTTGCAGAATTAAAAAGCCGAGTAGAGGATGATGACGATGGTGAACCACTTGATATCCACTATGAACTGGAGTCTATCCAAGTGGACGAAATTAACTATGCCTATATTCTAACCTTGATCCAAAGCCTGATTGAACAAGGTCAAAGTCAAGAAAAGAACTTAAGCGCTCAAGATAGGGAAACTGTGGATAACTATATTCAGAGTCTTGAGAAGACTAATCCAAATCTTGCCCAGATCATCACTGAACTGTGGAGAGAAGTTCAAGACTATCCAGAAAGCTATAGTGGTCAGTCTATCGCAAATATCTTGGATCAGATGATCGAGGCGGTCATCCAGCAACACATCCATGTTTTTAGCAAACGCTGGTATGTCGGTGAGGATGAACTCCGTTACTATGTCGAACACTACCGTAAGGGAGCTAAAAAACAACTAGGAGAAAGCCAGCTGACTAAGAGCCAGCGCTATCAGGACTATAAGTTAGAGGTGGCGGATGCCCTCAATCCTCTCCTCTATAAAAAACAAATTAAGGAAGCCTATACCCAGCTAGTAGAGGAAGTCATTGAGCCATTGAGGGTTGGAAGATAGCTCTTCGAGACTTAGAATAGGCCTACTTCCTAAAATTTATATGTATTCTAAGCCTCGAATGATTGCAATTACATAAATTTACAAGTATTCTAAGCTTCGAATGGCTTATCTGAGAAAATTTTGAGGTCTTCGAACTTTCGAATAGTTGTCCTTCCTAAAGTTTAGATGTATTCTAAAGTTAGAAAGGCTAAAATCTAAAAATAGTAAGAGTCTCTATCTGATGGACGAAATGTATTTCCAGTCAGATAGGGATTTTTAATACTCTTCGAAAATCCAATTCAAACCACGTCAGCGTCGCCTTGCTGTACTCAAGTACAACCTGCGGCTAGCTTCCTAGTTTGCTCTTTGATTTTCATTGAGTATTATTTTGAACTGTCTGATTTATCCTGAAAAGTACATTTTAGATGGAAATAATGACAGTTGAGCGGATGGGAGTCGAAATGGCTTGGAGAACTGTTAGAATGGATGTATCAACTTAAAGGAGAAAAATTGATGAAGAAAGTTAGAGATGATGAGGAGAGTATACTATCGACTCTTCCTTTATGGGGGCTTCTATTTTTGGTCTGTGCATTGTTTCAAGTCTTTGTATTTAAGGATAGACCTTTGATTCAACCTCCTAGACAAGGAAGCATTGTAAAAACAGATCAAGAACAGGTCTATCTTCCAGAACTAATCCAGTCTTGGTTTGATAGAGAAGATAATAAATGATTCGTTAAATAGAAAGGATATCATCATGACAAAAACATTCACTATCCGCCCTCTAAGCTACACCAACTTTACCAACTGCGAGTTTGAAAGTCTCATGGTAGATACGGGTCAACTACTAGAAGTTTTTGCCAAGGCACATAAGGACGAGCCTATGTATAGCAAACATCTCGATTCCTTCAAGAGCAAGCTAGCAGACTTCCAAGGCCAACTCGCTATCGTAGAAAAGAAAGAGGCGACGAACCTGACTGAAGTCGATCGAAATCGTGATAGTGCCCTAGTCGGTCTCTTTACCCTTCATAGGGGCTTTGCTAAGATCAAGGAGACCAAACTCAAAGAAGCTCATGAGACCTTGAAGCCAGTCTTTGCCAAGTACAAGGATATCACCAAGCATAGCAATGATGTGGAAACGGCAGAAATCAAGAGTCTGCTCAAAACGCTGAGCGAAGAGCCCTACCAGACAGCAGTTACCAGTTTAGGACTGACACCTATGTTGACGGCGGTGATTAGTGCACAGGAAGACTATGATAAGGTCGAAAGTCAGGCGCGTGCGCATAAATCTGCCAAGGAAGTCGGCAAGACCAGACAAGTCCGTACCGAACTAACCAGCATCTACGACCTCTTTATGCGTTACACCGCAGCCAGTGCAGAAGCCTATCCAGAAAAAGAGCACCTGACCAAACTCCTGAAAGACCTCAATACAATCCGAGATAGTAAACGTCGATTGAGTGGTTCGAGTAAGAAGGATAAGAAAGCGAAATCAGAAGAAACTACACAAGTAGCAGGATAAATACAACCCCTTAGGAATTAATTTCTAAGGGGTATTTTGTATATAAAAGCTTTATATACTCAGTAAGAATTGATATAATGGTATAGACAAGTTTTTTTAAAAATATTTACAATAAAATTAGAGAGGTGTTTATATAGATGTCTGAGGGGATTAGTCGAAGTGGAATAGTTACTAATAACGCAATTAATGCTGAGTCTAGTTATTCAAAAATGATAATAGTAGGCAATGGTTTTGATATTAGTGCGGGTATAAAAAGCTCATATAATAATTTTGTAGAACATATAAGGGTAGAGGAAAGACTTGAAACCAATGAAGATATTTATAATTTTAATAAATTGTTTTTGCAAAAATTTGATGGTAAATCATTGAACTGGAATGATTTAGAGTCTATTTTTGAAAATCATATCAAGGAGATTAATGAAATTACTTACAATAATGATGATGGAATTAGAAGTCTATACAGTGTTACCGAAATAAATACATACCTTAAAGAGTTGGAAGAATTGTTTTCTTCCTATTTATCTGATTCTTATGAGAAGTGGAATAATTCATATAGAATTCGAAAAAATAATAATAAAGGTTTGATAGTCAATGAAGTTTATAAAAACATATTCAAAGATGCGGATGTAATTAACTTTAATTATACAAGTACCTTATCTGATATAGAACTAGTTCAAATAGAAAATAATCAAAATTCAAGATATTTTCAAGTACATGGCTCCTTAGCTGAAAAGAATATTATTTTTGGAGGAGGATTCACTGGTAATGAAGAGTTTAACGTTTTTAATATTCCGGGATCTATGGATAATGATAAACTTATCCGAATTAAAAAAGATACTTATTTATTTGAAAAACGCAGACAATTATTAGAGAAAATTAAAGAGTATCAGGAAAATTCAGTTGATACATACATTATTGGACATTCTATATATGGAAGTGATTTACCATTTTTATATAAAATATTTGAAAAATCAAAAAGAATTTATTTGTTTTATTATGGAAATGACTATTTAATCAAATTACAGAAGATTAGTAAGGTATTGAATTCAGATATTTTAGAAAAAATAGTTTTAGTACCATTTTATGATATTCTTGTTGATGTAAAAAAGACGAATCTAGAATTTGGAGGTAATAATTCTAGCTCAATTCAGCTGAACGATACTGATGTTGAACTATTGAAAAGAATATTTGATGTATCCTTACCTGTTGTCAAGCCTTTTGATAATTTCATTTTAACGAATAAACTTTTTATATTCAATCAGTTTCATTATTTAAAAATTTCGAATATTTTGGAGTGTGAATCATTAAAAAAAATTTTAAGCTTTTTAGATATAAATGAGACATATATTGAAAATCTCCGTATAATAATTGATGGGGTTGAAGGGAATATTAATGATAGTTTAGTTTTGGATGAGTTGTTTAATATGGATGAATTTACTAAATGTATAAATAATAGCAAATCTATTGAAATAACAAATTCCTCGTTAAGTGTTGAGAAGTTATTAGGTATCTTTTTAAATGCTGAAAAATGTGAAAAATTAAAAATCAGCAATTGCACTTTTTATTATGGTAACGAGGAAAACATTGTTATTGATGTTAGTTATCTTCAGAATATTGAATACTTAGAAATTAGTAAAAATAATATCAGCGAGGGACAAATAGTCAATATAATTGCTTCTAATAATAGAGCTAGCAATTCTCTAAAAAAAATAATTGTTCGAGAAAATTCATATCTTAAAACAGATCATTCTTTGATGATTTTTTCTCAGGATAGCCGTTATTTTGAGATGGATTATCCGAATAATGTTGAGTTTGGCTACGAGATACACTTTTCGAATGTCTCAACCTTTATTCTTGATGCGCAGGAAGTAGATATAAATCCAGTCATACCAGGAATCACTCTTACTCCTAATATTAGAACTCTAAAATTACTAGAAATATCTTTGTCTGATAAAAAAATAGATTTAAAAGAAGAAACAAGTTTTTATAGATTATCTTCTTTATTTAAGTTTGAAAAGAACAATAAAAATAAGAATACGAGATTTTTACCAAATCTAGAAGAAATAGAATTATCAGTTCTGGATAATAGTCGAGAATTAATATTTGATATTATTCCGAGTACGCAACAAATTACATATAATGGTGAGCAAATTGAACTCATAAAATTATGGGTTAACGAACAAAGTTTTCAAAAAGTACAGCAGGAAGTTTCTGAGACGCAATCTAACGAGGAATTATCTACAGATAAGGTATCGTCTGGTGAATTAGATTCAGAGATTATAATTGATCGGAAGAAAATTGTTGATATAACAGATTGTTATGTTTCTTCTCCTCAATCAATAGAAGGTAAAGTTATGGATGATGATACAGAGAATAAGAATTATAAAGTACTTTTAGATCACTTGTCCGAAAACACTTTACTACATTCTGATGATGGAGAAAAACAAAAGGAGAGAGTTGCGCAAAAGATTGAAAATGAAATTAGTGATTTTGCTAAAGAGTGGGCAATTGATAAACAAGCTTTGACTTTTTATGTTTTAAATTTTGATATTAGAAGAAAAGAAGAGAAACAGCTCGGAGAAACAGCCTTAAGAGAAACAGCAAATTATGAGGAATATTTTCATAAGTCGAATAAAAATAAGTTACAATATAGACAAGGCCTTAATAATGCAATTAAGGAATTTGCGACTAGACTACATGAAGAATATAGTTTATGAATGGAGAATAGATGGAAGAAGAACTCAAACCTAAGTTAAGATTTAATAATTTTGAAAATCCTTGGCAGCAATCTTTGCTAATGGACCAAGTAGAAATCCGAAGGGGGCTAACATATAAACCTAGTGATGTGAGGAGTAGTGGTGTTAGAGTTTTGAGGAGTTCAAATATTGTAGATGATACTTTTATATTATCCGATGATGATGTTTTTGTTGATAAGGCTGTAGTAAACATTCCTAGAATAAGTAATGGTGATATTTTAGTAACTGCAGCTAATGGCTCCACAAAACTAGTAGGAAAACATGCAATAGTAGAAAATTTAGTAGATAACGAGATAGTTGTTCATGGCGGGTTCATGCTACTTTTTAAAACTGAGCAGAATTACTTTGTAAATGCCTGGATGAGTTCAAATGAGTATAAACGAGTGTTACAATTTGTACAAGGTGGAAATGGTGCGATTGGAAATTTATCTAGCACAGTATTGAAAAGTATGAAAATGAGCTTTCCTTCACTCCAAGAACAAACCGCCATCGGCTCTCTTTTACGCACTCTCGACGAACTTATAGCAAGCCACAAAGAGAATCTGACCAACTACCAATGTCTCAAGGCGACTATGCTCTCCAAGATGTTTCCGAAAGTTGGTCAGACTGTTCCTGAGATTCGATTCGATGGATTTGAAGGCGATTGGAAAGAAAAGACATTAGGTAGTTTGGGTTCGGTTGCTATGAATAAACGTATTTTTAAAGATGAAACTAGTGAAAATGGCGATATTCCTTTCTATAAGGTTGGAACATTTGGAGGGACTGCTGATGCTTTTATATCCAAAGAAAAATTCGAAGAGTATAAAGAAAAATATCCTTATCCTGAAATAGGCGATATCCTTATATCTGCATCTGGTAGTATTGGAAGAACTGTTGTATACAACGGTGAAGATGCTTATTATCAAGATTCAAATATAGTATGGTTAAAGCATGATCAGCAATTAGATAATTTATATTTGAAACAATATTATGGAATAATAAAATGGTCTGGAATTGAGGGAACAACAATAAAACGACTATACAATAAGAATATATTAGAAACGAATATCTTTTTACCTCCGAGTGTAACCGAACAACAAGCCATCGGTGCCTATTTCTTCACACTCGATAACCTCATTAATTCTCACCAAGAAAAAATTTCTCAGCTTGAGACTCTGAAAAAGAAACTCTTGCAGGATATGTTTATATAGAATTTTATTATGAAAGACTTTAAAAGATTATGTTTGTCGTTTTGCTTATCAATTTGTTCTTTTTCGCCAGGTTTAGTCTTGTATCTGTTTACTATAGACATTTTTCCCTCACATGATTCCTATGTATGTAGTATACTAAAAATCGTAGTGTTAATTTTTCTAATGTTTTCTTTTTCTTTTGGAGTTTTACAGTATTTGATAAGATTTAAAGAAGCAAATGATACTGCTCAAGTTGAAAGTATACAACCAGTAGAAAATGAAATCATTCCAACTTACTTAGGCCTTTTTGTAATTATGTTGGGTTTAGGTGAATTAACATTCTTATATCAGATTATAGTAATAGCTTTCATTTTTCTAATATGGTGGATTCTTATGGAGAGATCGTATTATTTTAATTTGATATGGTTATTCTCATATCGTTATTACAGAGTCACTGATAAAAACGGCAATGTCTTTATTATTTATAGCAAGAAAAAAGATGTTAAAGAAACTGGGACTATAAAAGGACTTGTTAGAATAAATAATTTTACTTTTTTGGAGAAGGAATAGTATGTTTTTAGTAAAAGTAGGTCAAATATATAGAAAATTGGAGAACTCGGAGGATATTTCAGAATTAGTTGCTCCGGAGATTGATCCTGAAAATAGTAGAGAATTTGATCCAGAAATAAAATTAGAACATGATGAATGGTTCTATGTAGAAATTGATGATTCGCATATGTCTATGGTCAAAGAATATGAAGATAAATTTTTAAATACTGTGGGTTTAAATGATGTGAATGAAGCAGAGTTCTCAAAAATTGACTTGATTTTTCGTAAAGTTAAAAATGATGGGTTAGTTTTTCAAAAAATTACACAATCAAAGAGACTGGTTGATAAGTCAATATTGAAATTGAGACATAGAAGAGCTGAAAGAACAATTATTGAAAATGGTATAGAACTAAAATCTGAGAACGATGCCTATTTTGATGGAAATGATAAATTGTATTTCAAAAATTTTAGAACGATTAGTAGCTTATTTAAGGGGCTTGATGATTACTATCGTATAGCAAGTCAGGCAGAAGTTGATGAGTTTAAAGAATTTAATCTAGTACGTTTTGTTAAAGAATTTAAGATAAAAACCAATAATTTAAAGATGTTAGCTGTTTTAAAAGATTATGGAATAGATTTGAATGATATAGCCGTTAAAAGTACTTTGTTGAGAACGTACAGTCAGTATCCTAATCAAGAGTTTGAGTTAGACGATAATCAAAATTTTATAATTGATAGTAATAGAAAATTAACATGTTTATTAAAGTTAGCACTTGGACGGTTATATACAAATCCAATAACTCACCATAAAATGGAAGCTAACCATGCAAAAAAATTAAATTAAAGTAAGAAAATGATTTAGAAAGAAACATTATGGAAACAACACAAACTTCCAAGTCACTCTCCCAAGCCCTGTGGGATTCAGCGGATGTTCTCCGCTCTAAGATGGATGCTAATGAATATAAGTCCTATCTTTTGGGCATGGTCTTTTATAAGTATCTGTCAGACAAGTTGCTCTTTTTCGTGGCTGAGACCATGGAAGAGGGGATAGATAGTCTTGAGGATGCCCTTGAGGTCTATCGCAATTACTACGAGGATGCGGAGACTCATGAAGATCTGGTATCTGTTATAAAAGATGAGCTTAACTATATCATCAAGCCTAACCTGACATTTACGGCTCTGCTAGCACGTGTCAATGAAAATTCTTTTCAGTTAGAATTTTTGGCTCAGGGTTTTCGAGATATCGAGCAGAGTGATGAACTCTATGAAAACCTCTTTGAAGATATTGACCTCTATTCCAAAAAGCTAGGGGCGACTCCGCAAAAGCAAAACCAAACGGTGGCGGCGATTATGAAAGAGTTGGCTGAGCTAGATGTGGCTAGTCATGCGGGTGATATGCTGGGGGATGCTTATGAGTATCTGATTGGTCAGTTTGCGACCGACTCGGGTAAGAAAGCTGGTGAGTTTTATACACCTCAGCCAGTTGCTAAGCTCATGACTCAGATTGCCTTTTTGGGTCGTGAGGACCAGTTAGGTTTTACCATCTATGATCCGACCATGGGGTCCGGCTCTCTCTTGCTCAATGCCAAGAAATACTCTCATAAACCGCAGACAGTGGTCTACTTTGGTCAGGAACTCAATACCTCGACCTATAACTTGGCCCGGATGAACATGATCTTACACGGTGTTCCTGTTGAAAATCAATTTCTCCACAATGCCGACACCTTGGATGAAGATTGGCCTACTCAAGAACCGACAAACTTTGACGGGGTTCTCATGAACCCTCCATACTCTGCCAAGTGGTCTGCTAGATCTGAATTTTTGGGTGATTCTCGTTTCTCTCCTTTTGGGAAACTAGCGCCCCAATCCAAGGCTGATTTTGCCTTTCTTTTGCATGGTTACTACCATCTCAAGCAGGATAATGGTGTTATGGCTATCGTTCTTCCCCACGGTGTTCTTTTCCGTGGAAATGCGGAGGGAACCATTCGCAAGGCTTTGCTAGAAGAAGGGGCTATTGACACAGTTATCGGTCTTCCTGCCAATATCTTCTTTAATACCAGCATTCCGACCACGGTTATCATTCTCAAAAAGAACCGTACCAATCGTGATGTCTACTTTATCGATGCCTCTAAGGAGTTTGATAAGGGGAAAAACCAGAATATCATGACGGATGCTCATATCGAGAAGATTCTGGAAGCCTACAAGTCACGTGAGGAGATTGACAAGTTTGCCCATCTAGCAAGCTATGAAGAAATCGTCGAAAATGACTATAACCTCAATATCCCTCGCTATGTAGATACCTTTGAGGAAGAAGAAGTCGAACCCCTGACAGACATCGTTAGCAAGATTAACGAGACAAATGAATCAATCCAAAACCAAACCGCTTCCCTACTCGAAATGCTCGGTCAACTACACGGAACCACACCAGAAGCCGATGCTGAACTCAAAAAGTTTTTGAAAGAGTTTGAAGGGTGATGAGAGTAATTGATTCGCTCATTTTTAAGATATAACTTTGTTTCCATATTTCCGGGGAACTAGTAGAAAGTAAGGAGAAAGATGGAACAAACTAACCAAAAATCCCAGTGCCAGCAACTCTGGGCTAGAAACAAATACCTCGTTTTGAGTCATTCTAGCAATATTTACAATGAGATTCGTCAATATCTCAAGCAAGAAGTGGTGGAAGTGAGTCAGGTTCAAGAGATGATTGACCATGCCTGTCAAATCCCAGAACACAGGGGTCAGGTTTGCAATGCCTTTCAGCATATTTGGGGATATTTCAAGAAGAAAGCAACGGAGAATGAACGCAAGGATTATAT
This sequence comes from bacterium, assembly GCA_905221245.1. Taxonomy (GTDB): domain Bacteria; phylum Bacillota; class Bacilli; order Lactobacillales; family Streptococcaceae; genus Streptococcus. Next base: position 279,205 of record CAJNCK010000003.1, on the reverse strand, counting down.
GTTTTTACTGGAGCGTTATCACTCTGGTCATGCCACCAAAGAAGACTTAATTGCTAAGACGAGAGATTTACTTGAACGTTACCCAAATACATACTTGCAACATTCGACTTTACTGAAAGGAGACTCCCATGAGACTTTGGCATGAGGCTTTGATTTCACAACTTCCCCGTCCTCAACTCTTGGGGCAGCATCGAGAGTGTTGCGCTCTACGTGGCAATGGCTGGGGTAGAAAGCATGCGACGGTGGACTATGTCTTTACTCACTCGCCTTACCAGCTATTTGCCTACCATGATTTGATCATGAAGGAGATGGCTCGTCGTGGCTACAAGGTTAGTCCAGAGTGGCTGGACAAGAACTACCGCGGTAAGACCTGCCCTCCTTATGAAGATTTAGCAGAGGAAAAATTGACTAGTCCTATATACAGCGAACATGACGATGCCTACTATGAGGAGTGTCTGGCTAATCTTCGAGAGAAGGGAATTGAGCTGGAGTAAACGTAAGGATTACCAGCACTTTATACCTCTTCTCGTAATTTTTTCGAATAATAAAGATGAGACCTTTAGAGTTTTTCTAAGGTCGTCTTTTTATGAGTGTTCAGATTTACTTTTAATAACTTTTGAGTTATAATTTTAAAAAAACCAAGCGTGAACTAAAGGACTTAAAAGAAAGAGGGTTAAGTGATGAAGAATAGTGCTATTGGGAGTAACTGGAAGGATGTCCGGTCAGAACTCTTTACCAAGGAGGAAATACTTGAAAGTGATATGCGAGTAGCTATCATGAGTGAGTTGATTGAGGCTAGACATGAGCAAGGAATCAGTCAGAAAAAGCTAGAAGAACTCAGTGGAGTAAGCCAGCCGGTTATAGCTAGGATGGAAACAGGTAAGACTAGCCCTCAGTTGGACACAGTCTTAAAAGTCCTAGCCAGTTTAGGAAAGACACTAGCAGTCGTCCCACTTGAACAGGGGAAAAGTTGATAGGAAGGGGTTGGAAAACTTTAACAAATTTAACAGTTATAGTGCCTCAAGTGTATAATATAGAAAAATTATGCTTTATTTATATCAAGTGCGAACGAAGTGAGCTTTTAGCAGATATTTCCCGCTATAGTGGTATTCTAGATAATAATTTATTATTATCTAGAACGGAATTTTTGAGACATTCTGGCTCAAAAATTAGGGATGAAATTACGAAGTAAGTTGCTCCCGTCCGCACTTTTCAGGGAAATATCAGAATTACAAAAGAAAAATCAACCTATAGTCTTTTCTAATAACAAGCCATAGTCGCTTATAAGAATTACTAATAACGCGTTTGAGTATTCTAACTGGAATACGGCTTTGAAACAAGCTACACAAAGGATTTGAGGCATTTGTTTCAAGTCTTTTTCTTTTGTCTAAAATGGAGATATAGTTTCAAACTATATCAAAGCCTAATTTTTTACAATTATACAGATGATTTCTTTTCTGTTAAGATAGTTTCAACAACAAATTTTGGAGGACACATCATGTCAACTACAATCATCGGTTTCCCTCGTTTGGGCGAATTCCGCGAATTAAAATTTACAACTGAAAAATACTTTAGAAAAGAAATCTCAGAAGAAGAACTCCTTGCAGCCGCAAAAGACTTGCGTGCTAAACACTGGAATATCGTCAAAGAAAAAGGCATCACTGAAATTCCATCAAATGACTTTTCTCACTATGACAACTTCCTAGATGCAGCTTTCCTTTTCAACGTGGTACCTGCTTCAGTTCAAAACTTGGAATTGTCTGACCTTGAGCGCTACTTCGCTTTGGGTCGTGGTTACCAAGGAGAAAAAGGGGACGTTCGCGCCCTTCCAATGAAGAAATGGTTCAATACCAACTACCACTACATCGTTCCTAAATTTGAAAAAGACACTCAAGTCAAACTTGCAGGTCACAAAATCTTTGATGAGTTCCAAGAAGCAAAAGAACTTGGTCTCAACACTCGTCCTGTTCTTGTAGGTCCATTCACTTTCCTTCAATTGTCAGACTTTGAAGAAGGCGTGAAAGCAGAAGACTTCGTAGACAGCTTAGTGGCTGCTTACCAAGAAGTTTTTGCTAAATTGGCAGAACTTGGTGCGACTCGTATCCAATTGGATGAAGCGGCTCTTGTCAAAGACTTGACAGCCGAAGAAAAAGCTCTCTTCTTGAACCTTTACAACAAACTCTTGGCTGACAAAAAAGGTCTTGAAGTCTTGCTTCAAACTTACTTCGGTGATGTTCGTGACGTCTACGCTGACCTTGTGAAATTGCCAGTAGATGCTATCGGTCTTGATTTCGTTGAAGGTAAGAAAACTCTTGAACTCGTTAAAGGTGGCTTCCCAGCTGACAAAACTCTCTACGCAGGTATCGTCAATGGTAAAAACATCTGGCGTAACAACTACGAAAAGAGCTTGGCCATTCTTGAGCAAATCCCAGCTGAAAACATTGTCTTGACAAGCTCATGCTCACTTCTTCATGTGCCATTTACAACTGCTAATGAAGAATTTGAACCAGCTATCTTGAACCACTTTGCCTTTGCAGTTGAAAAATTGGATGAGATTCGTGATTTGGACGCTATCCGCAATGGTCAAGGTGCAGAAGCACTTGCTGCTAACAAAGAACTCTTTGCGACTGAGCGTGTGGGTGAAAATGCGGAACTTCGTGCTCGTATCGCTGGATTGACGGACGCAGACTACACTCGTTTGCCAGCCTTTGCAGAACGTGAAGCTATCCAAGAAGAAGCTTTCAAACTTCCAGCTCTTCCAACAACAACTATCGGTTCATTCCCTCAAACAAAAGAAGTTCGTGCTAAACGTTTGGCTTACCGTAAAGGTGAATTGTCTCAAGAAGAGTACGATGCTTTCCTTGCTGAAACGATTGATGAATGGATCAAATGGCAAGAAGATATCGACTTTGATGTCCTTGTTCACGGTGAATTTGAGCGTAATGACATGGTTGAGTACTTCGGTCAAAACTTGTCAGGTTACCTCTTCTCTAAAAATGGTTGGGTACAGTCATACGGTATGCGTGGGGTTAAACCACCAATTATCTGGGGTGATGTAACTCGTCTTAACCCTATCACTGTTAAATGGTCTAGCTATGCACAAAGCCGTACAAACAAACCTGTTAAAGGTATGTTGACTGGACCTGTTACCATCCTCAACTGGTCATTCCCACGTGAAGACATCTCTATCAAGGATTCTACTCTTCAAATCGCCCTTGCAATCAAGGATGAAGTGCTTGACCTTGAAGCTGCTGGTGTGAAAATCATCCAAATCGACGAGGCTGCTCTTCGTGAAAAATTGCCACTCCGTCGTAGTGACTGGTACGAAGATTACCTTGACTGGGCAATTCCTGCCTTCCGCTTGGTACACTCAACAGTAGCACCAGATACACAAATCCACACTCACATGTGTTACTCAGAATTTACAGATATCATCCCAGCTATCGACAACTTGGATGCGGACGTTATCTCATTTGAGGCTAGCCGTTCAAACCTTGAAATCTTGGACGAACTCAAAGCGAAAAACTTCCAAACAGAAGTGGGACCTGGGGTTTACGATATCCACTCACCTCGTGTGCCAAATGAAGGCGAAATCGACCACACAATCGAAGCCATCCTTGCTAAAGTGCCAAGCAAGAAAGTTTGGATCAACCCAGACTGTGGTTTGAAAACACGTGGTATTCCAGAAACAAAAGAAAGCTTGATCCGCCTTGTTGAAGCAGCTAAAGCTGCGCGTGAGAAATTGTAAGATAGGATTTCTCAAGAAGCGCTGTTTGGCAATCTGCCTGTTTCACTTGGGTTCTAAGAGTCCAGCTAAGGAAAAAAATCAACTAGAAAAGGATAAGGACTATGTCACGCCAAACACCGTCACTCTCATTTGAAGTGTTTCCTCCAAACCCAGCAGTAGGCAACGATAAGATTATTGCAGCTCTTCAAAATATGCAGGAGTTGGCACCTCACTTTATCAGTGTAACTGCCAGCAATAATAAATTTAATATCAAGGAAACGACGGTTCGTTTGGCTGACTTTATCCAAAATGACTTGGCGATTCCGACTATTGCTCACTTGCCAGCCATCTATTTGACCAAGGACAAGGTGGCTGAAACCATTGCTGACTTGGATAAGGTTGGGGTGCAGAAAATTTTGGCTCTTCGTGGGGATATTATTCCAGATGTGGAGCCACAAAAGGATTTCCGATATGCAACGGACTTGATCAAGTTCATCAAGGAACAAGCACCCCACTTTGATATTGTCGGAGCTTGCTACCCAGAAGGGCATCCAGATTCACCAAATCAGATTTCAGATATCCAAAATCTCAAGAAGAAAGTAGATGCAGGCTGTTCGAGTCTTGTAACTCAGCTTTTCTTTGACAATGAGCGCTTCTATGATTTCCAAGACAAGTGCATCTTGGCTGGGATTGATGTTCCTATTCATGCAGGGATTATGCCAATTCTAAATCGAAATCAGGCTCTCCGCCTCTTGAAAACTTGTGAGAATATCCATCTTCCACGCAAATTTAAAGCCATCTTAGACAAGTATGAGCATGACCCTGAGTCGCTCAGAGCAGCAGGACTTGCCTATGCAGTGGACCAAATCGTGGACTTGGTAACTCAGGATGTTGCCGGTGTGCATCTCTACACTATGAACAATGCGGATACAGCAAAATACATCCACCAAGCAACTCATGCTTTGTTTAATCACCAGTCTCTAGGATAATAAAAAGCAAACCATTCTTCTCAGTTGAGGGGAATGGTTCCTTTTTAATGGTAAAGGCCGCACTTTTTAAGAAAAATATGATAAAATAGACTCTGTACGTACTTGATACAAAGATGAGGGTATTAAAAAAATAATGCATTTAAACTGAGAGTCTTAGATGTTTTAGCATCAAAACTTTCTGATGACTAACGGTAGGAAAGAGCGACACGAACGAGTCAAATCGATGTTATTTGACGAGAGAGTTAGTAAAGCATTTAGCTAATCGCCTGATAGCGAGTAGCGTGAAAGGATTAGATGCTTTAGCATCAAACCTTTCTAATGATTTGTATCTTGAGAATTGAACACGCCTACAACTCTATGGAAAAAGATAAATCTGCCTAGGAGCAGTTGCTCCGTCGTTCGATTTCCTATTTTCCTTTGAGTTGCTTGACGGCTTAGTATCTTGATTTTTGTAGGCAAGGCGTATAATTTCATCAATCCAAAGGGGATTAAAATGACAAAACAAGTGTTTCAAACGACTTTTGCGGGTCGTGAGTTAATTGTAGAGACTGGTCAGGTTGCTAAGCAAGCAAATGGCTCTGTTGTCGTGCGTTACGGTGAGTCAACTGTCTTGACTGCTGCCGTTATGTCTAAGAAAATGGCAACTGGGGATTTCTTCCCCCTTCAAGTCAACTATGAAGAAAAAATGTATGCGGCTGGGAAGTTTCCTGGTGGCTTTATGAAACGTGAAGGACGTCCTTCAACAGATGCGACATTGACAGCGCGTTTGATTGACCGTCCAATCCGACCAATGTTTGCGGAAGGTTTCCGTAATGAAGTACAAGTCATCAACACCGTGCTTTCTTATGATGAAAATGCATCTGCACCAATGGCAGCTATGTTTGGTTCATCCTTGGCATTGTCTATCTCAGATATTCCATTTGACGGACCAATCGCTGGGGTACAGGTTGGCTATGTAGATGGTCAAATCATTATCAACCCTACGCAAGAACAAGCAGAGCAATCTCTCCTTGAATTGACAGTAGCTGGTACCAAACACGCCATCAACATGGTAGAGTCTGGTGCCAAAGAATTGTCAGAAGAAATCATGTTGGAAGCGCTCCTTAAAGGGCACGAAGCGGTCAAAGAATTGATTGCCTTCCAAGAAGAAATCGTTGCTGCTGTCGGTAAGGAAAAAGCAGAAGTGGAATTGCTTCATGTGGATGCTGAATTGCAGGCAGAAATCATCTCAGCCTACAACAGCGACCTCCAAAAAGCGGTTCAAGTAGAAGAAAAATTGGCCCGTGAAGCTGCAACTCAAGCAGTTAAAGATCAAGTCACAGCCGTTTACGAAGAAAAATATGCAGACCACGAAGAATTTGACCGTATCATGCGTGATGTGGCTGAAATTTTGGAACAAATGGAACACGCTGAAGTGCGCCGTTTGATTACAGAAGACAAGGTGCGTCCTGACGGTCGTAAGGTCGATGAAATCCGTCCTTTGGATGCGGTTGTTGACTTCCTTCCTCGTGTGCACGGCTCTGGTCTCTTTACTCGTGGGCAAACTCAGGCTCTTTCAGTCTTGACCTTGGCTCCGATGGGTGAAACTCAAATCATTGATGGTTTGGATCCAGAGTACAAGAAACGCTTTATGCACCACTATAACTTCCCACAATACTCTGTTGGGGAAACTGGTCGTTACGGTGCACCAGGTCGTCGTGAAATCGGTCACGGTGCTCTTGGTGAGCGTGCTCTTGCTCAAGTCTTGCCAAGTTTGGAAGAATTCCCATATGCTATCCGTTTGGTAGCAGAAGTCTTGGAATCAAACGGTTCTTCTTCTCAGGCTTCTATCTGTGCTGGAACTCTTGCCCTTATGGCTGGTGGTGTGCCAATCAAGGCGCCAGTAGCTGGTATTGCCATGGGACTTATCTCAGATGGAAACAACTACACTGTCTTGACAGATATCCAAGGTTTGGAAGACCACTTTGGAGATATGGACTTCAAGGTTGCAGGTACTCGTGACGGGATTACAGCTCTTCAAATGGATATCAAGATCCAAGGGATTACTGCAGAAATCTTGACTGAAGCCCTTGCCCAAGCCAAGAAAGCCCGTTTTGAAATTCTTGATGTGATTGAAGCAACCATTCCAGAAGTTCGTCCAGAATTGGCTCCAACTGCTCCGAAAATTGATACCATCAAGATTGATGTGGACAAGATTAAGATTGTCATCGGTAAAGGTGGAGAAACTATCGACAAGATTATCGCTGAAACAGGCGTTAAGATTGATATCGATGAAGAAGGAAATGTGTCTATCTACTCTAGCGACCAAGATGCTATTAACCGTGCTAAAGAAATTATTGCTGGTTTGGTTCGTGAAGCCAAAGTGGATGAAGTTTACCGTGCTAAAGTCGTTCGTATCGAGAAATTTGGTGCCTTTGTCAACCTCTTTGATAAGACAGATGCCCTTGTTCATATCTCTGAGATGGCTTGGACGCGTACCAATAATGTCGAAGACTTGGTAGCAATCGGTGATGAAGTTGATGTTAAGGTTATCAAGATTGATGAAAAAGGACGTGTGGATGCTTCTATGAAAGCCCTTCTTCCTCGTCCTCCAAAACCTGAACGTGATGAAAAAGGTGAAAAATCAGAGCGTCCTCACCGCCCACGTCATCACAAGGATCACAAACCTAAGAAAGAAATTACAGAAACACCAAAAGATTCAGAATAAGAAAAGGAGAAATGTATGGGATGGTGGCGCGAAACCATTGATATCGTAAAAGAGAATGATCCAGCGGCCCGCACCACTTTGGAGGTTTTGCTGACTTATCCAGGTGTCAAGGCTTTGGCGGCCCACCGTCTCTCGCATTTTCTCTGGAAGCATGGCTTCAAACTCCTGGCTCGTATGCACAGTCAGTTTTGGCGCTTTTGGACTCAGATTGAGATTCATCCAGGTGCCCAGATTGATTCAGGTGTCTTTATCGACCACGGTTCTGGCTTGGTGATTGGAGAGACGGCTATCGTTGAGACGGGAGTTCTCCTCTATCATGGAGTAACTCTTGGTGGGACAGGAAAAGACTGTGGCAAACGCCATCCAACCGTGCGAAAAGGAGCTTTAATATCCGCTCATGCCCAAGTCATTGGACCAGTGGAAATTGGTGAAAATGCCAAGGTCGGTGCAGCAGCAGTTGTCGTGGCAGACGTACCTAGTGATGTGACGGTTGTCGGTATTCCTGCTAAGATTGTCCGTGTACATGGTAAAAAGGATGAGCCGGTCATCCACGAAGTCGAAGAAAAACGAGAGTACTACGTCAATAAACTCGAGCATGCTAAAGATGCCAGTCACAGATCGTCTGGGTTGTAGAGGATACCTATATGATTCAAGCAAGAAACAAGTTAAGCCAAGAGGAGCTATCTGAGGCGAAAAAACTAATTAACTGTTGTCAAAACTATGACGGTACCTATCGTGATCCCTATCTTTCTAACATGCTTAATTTTGACCCAAACATGCCTGCCTTTTTCCTTTATTATGAAAAAGGCGAACTTGTTGGTCTCTTAACTGTCTATGCTGATGACCAAGATGTGGAAGTGACGATACTGGTTCATCCAGATCATCGCCATCAGGGAATTGCGCGTGCATTGTTTACTAGTTTTGAGAAAGAAACGGCTTCTTTCTCTATTCGTTCAGTGACTTTTCAGATAGAACGTATTTTTCTAGAACGTCATCCTGATTTTGTCAGCAACTGGGGATTGGTCGAGGATGAGGATACAGAAACTTGGTTAGGTAAGGATAGAAGACCTTATCCGTTAGCAAAACTTTCTAATCTTGAAGTTTTATTAGCAGATAGTTCGTATCAGGAGCAAATTAGCCAGTTAAAATTTCAGGCATTTTCAGAGGAACATGAATCGAGAGAAGTTGTAGATAGATATGTCGCCGAAGCTCTGAAGGATCCAGAAAGTCACCTATATATTTTATTAAAAGACGGTCAGGTTATTGGAACTTGCACAGTAGATTTATCGACTAATACGAATTACTTCTACGGTTTAGCAATATCTGAACTTGAACGTGGGAAAGGCTATGGAAGCTACTTAGCAAAATCCCTTGTCAACCAGCTAATTGAGCAAAATGATAAGGAATTTCAGATTGCAGTGGAAGATAGCAATGTAGGTGCCAAGCGCTTGTATGAAAAAATTGGCTTTGTCAAACAGACACAGGTAGTTTATCTGAATGAGAAAGGAGCAAGGGATTCCGAAGTGTAGAGAGATTCGGACTGAAATTGAATTGAACTCTTAGTGATGAAACTAACTGTTCTTGAATTTTGGATTTCCTGACTATTATTTTATGATTAAAATCTATGACACCATGTCTCGTGATTTGCGAAAATTTGTCCCCATCGAGGACGGTAAGGTTAAGATGTATGTCTGTGGGCCAACCGTGTATAACTATATCCACGTGGGGAATGCCCGTTCAACGGTGGCTTTTGATACCATTCGTCGTTATTTCGAATACCGTGGCTACGAGGTTGCCTATATTTCCAATTTCACGGATGTGGATGATAAGATTATCAACCGTGCCAAGGAAGAAGGTATCACGCCTCAGGAGGTTGCGGACAAGTACATAGCTGCCTTTCGTGAGGATGTGACGGCCTTGGGCGTGAAACCTGCGACTCGCCATCCGCGTGTAGTGGAGTTTATGACTGACATTATCCGCTTTGTGGAAGACTTAATTGAAAAAGGCTTTGCATACGAGAGTCAAGGGGATGTTTATTTCCGTGTGGAAAAATCTCACAACTATGCCAAGTTGGCCAATAAAACCTTGGAAGATTTGGAGCTAGGTGCTTCAGGTCGTACCGATGAAGAAACGGTTCGCAAGGAAAATCCTGTAGACTTTGCCCTCTGGAAATCTGCCAAACCAGGCGAGATTTCTTGGGACAGTCCTTGGGGACCTGGTCGTCCGGGCTGGCACATCGAGTGTTCGGTCATGTCGACAGAAATTTTGGGCGATACTATTGATATCCACGGTGGTGGAGCCGACCTTGAGTTTCCTCACCACACCAATGAAATTGCCCAGTCAGAAGCCAAAACAGGCAAGACTTTTGCCAATTACTGGATGCACAATGGCTTTGTCAATATCGACAATGTCAAGATGTCCAAGTCCTTGGGCAACTTTATCACCGTTCACGATGCCCTTAAAACCCTCGATGGGCAAGTTCTTCGGTTCTTCTTTGCGACTCAACACTACCGTAAGCCCATCAACTTTACGGAAAAGGCAGTGCGAGATGCAGAGACAAATCTTAAGTATCTCAAAAATACTTACGAGCAACCATTTACAGGAAATGTGGATGCCCAAGACTTGCAAGCCTTTAAAGACAAGTTTGTAGCAGCTATGGATGAGGATTTCAACTCTGCCAACGGTATTACAGTAGTCTTTGAAATGGCCAAGTGGATCAACTCCGGCAACTATGATGCAAGTGTCAAGCAAGCTCTTGCGGATATGTTAGAAGTCTTTGGAATTGTCTTTATTGAGGAAGTTTTGGATGCAGATATCGAAGCTTTGATTCAAAAACGTCAAGAGGCGCGTGCCAATCGTGACTTTGCGACAGCGGACCAAATCCGTGATCAATTGGCTGCTCAAGGGATTAAGCTCCTTGACACCAAGGATGGAGTGAGGTGGACACGTGATTGATGTCAATCTCATTAACGGGGTTGCGCTAGCCTTTGAAGGGGATGCGGTGTATTCTATGTATATTCGCCGCCACCTCATTCTCAAGGGCATGACCAAGCCCAATAAACTCCACCAAGAGGCAACCAAGTATGTGTCAGCCAAGGCTCAAGCTCGCCTGATTGCCCTCATGTTGGAGGAGCAAGTTCTGACGGAAAAAGAAGAAGAAATTTACAAACGTGGTCGCAATACCAATAGCCATACCAAGGCTAAAAATGCTGATGTGGTGACTTACCGCATGTCCACAGGTTTTGAAGCAGTGATGGGCTATCTCCATATGACTGAAAATCTGGAACGTCTTGAGAGCTTGATTTCGTGGTGCATCCAAAAAGTGGAGGACTAGGACATGATGGCAAAAGAACTACAAGACTGGTTTCCTGAAGCTCAGATTTCAGACCAACCAGTAGAGAAAGAGGGCTATCTCACCCTCCCTTTAGCTTCTCAGCAGTGGCTTTTGCTGGATGAAGCTGGGCTTAGCGAGCGTGAAAAGCAGTTGGTTACTCTTTTGACCCAGCAGGAGCAGGCTCGTTCGCTCAATCCTTGGTATTCTTATCTGATTGAGGGGAAGAGACAGGCGCCGAAAACTTTTAAAAAGATTCAGTTGGTTTATTGTCATCTTTCCTATTTTCAGCAGGAAAATCTAGCTTCTTGGCTGGATATGATGCGGACCCTTTTTCCTAACTGTCAGACAGTGCTTCAGGTCGGAGCTCAGGATTATGTTTTCGTGCTTCAGCAAGACAAATACACCTCTGTACGAGCTATTTTAAGTGATACGATTGAAGCGGTTGAGTATGACTTTGGGCTGCGTCTATCTATCATGTTAGGACAGGTTTGGTCTCAGACAGGAAATCAAGCCCTATCAGACTTAATCAAAGCGGAACGGGATTTGTTTAAGACTTGGTGGCGTCAGGGGCACCAAGGTGTTCATACTTTTTCTCAGCTCTATCTTTGGAGTATAGGAGAAAGACTCGTGGACTTGAAGGCAATCAAGGAATGTCTGCACCAGATGATTTTGGACCAGGATCAGATTCAGGAAATCATTCTCTCCCTTTGGGAAAACAGTGCTGTTCTTACTAAAACAGCCCAGCAACTCTATCTGCACCGTAACTCTCTTCAATACAAGATTGATAAATGGGAAGAATTGACAGGGCTTCAGTTGAAGGAATTGACCGACCTGACCTTGTGTTATCAATTGATTTTACCAGATATTTTATAAAGTTTTGTGCAAGTTGCACAGAACTTTTTTATTTTTTTGGTCATCTTGCCATAGAAAAGTTAAGCGTTTTCATATATAATAAAACTATCAAAAGACAAAAGGAGTTCACCTCATGGTAGAATTGAATCTTAAAAATATTTACAAAAAATATCCAAACAGCGAACACTACTCAGTTGAAGACTTCAACTTGGACATTAAAGACAAAGAATTTATCGTTTTCGTAGGTCCTTCAGGATGTGGTAAATCAACAACTCTTCGTATGATCGCAGGTCTTGAAGATATTACAGAAGGAACTGCATCTATCGATGGCGTGGTTGTCAACGACGTAGCTCCAAAAGACCGTGACATCGCCATGGTATTCCAAAACTACGCTCTTTACCCACACATGACTGTTTATGACAACATGGCTTTCGGTTTGAAATTGCGTAAATACAGCAAAGAAGACATCGACAAACGTGTGCAAGAAGCAGCTGAAATCCTTGGCTTGAAAGAATTCTTGGAACGTAAGCCAGCTGACCTTTCAGGTGGTCAACGTCAACGTGTTGCCATGGGTCGTGCGATCGTCCGTGACGCAAAAGTATTCTTGATGGACGAGCCTTTGTCAAACTTGGATGCCAAACTTCGTGTATCAATGCGTGCTGAAATCGCTAAAATCCACCGTCGTATCGGGGCTACAACTATCTACGTAACTCACGACCAAACAGAAGCGATGACACTTGCAGACCGTATCGTTATCATGTCAGCAACTAAGAACCCTGCTGGTACAGGTACTATCGGACGTGTAGAACAAATCGGTTCTCCTCAAGAAGTTTACAAAAACCCAGTTAACAAATTCGTTGCAGGATTTATCGGAAGCCCAGCCATGAACTTCATCAATGTGAAATTGGTTGGAAGCGAAATTGTTTCTGACGGTTTCCGTTTGAAAGTTCCAGAAGGCGCTTTGAAAGTACTTCGTGAAAAAGGCTATGAAGGTAAAGAATTGATCTTCGGTATCCGTCCAGAAGACGTGAATGCAGAGCCTGCTTTCCTTGAAACATTCCCAGAATCAGTTGTAAAAGCTACTATCTCTGTATCAGAATTGCTTGGTTCAGAATCTCACCTTTACTGCCAAGTTGGTAAAGATGAATTTGTTGCCAAAGTGGATGCTCGTGACTACTTGCAAACAGGTGCAACAGTTGAACTTGGATTTGACTTGAACAAAGCACACTTCTTCGATGTAGAAACTGAAAGAACAGTTTACTAAGATAAATGAAATGTCAAAACACTGCTAGAGAAATCTGGCAGTGTTTTTTGGCGATTGAGTAGAAAAACTCTCCAATGAACTGGAGAGTAGCTGTTTATTCTGCAGCTTGTTGCCAACGTTTTGCTAGCATATGTGACAGGCTAGAGATTGCTAGGTTAAAGCTGAAGTAGATGAGGGCAATCAGGATATAAAGACTGAAGACTTGCTCTGGTTCGAAATAACGGCCCATGAGAATTTGGCTAGCTCCAAAGAGTTCTTGTAGGGCGATAACAGAGTAGAGAAGACTGGTATCCTTAATCACGGTTACAAACTGAGAAATGATGGCTGGCAGCATTTTACGGATTGCTTGTGGGAGAATGATGTGGTAGAGGATTTGCGCAGAGGTAAATCCTTGTGACATTCCTGCTTCGTACTGGCCCTTGTCCACGGCATTGAGGCCGCCACGGATAATCTCAGCCAAGGCTGCTGAGGTAAAGAGGGTGAAGGCAGTGATACCAGCTGGAGTGGACTTCATCTTGAACACTAAAAAGATGGTGAAAATCCAGAGAAGATTGGGAACGTTACGCACAAATTCGATATAAATGCTGGAAATAATGCGTAAGATAGGATTTTTTCCATTTCTCATGACGGCAAGCACAGTTCCAATGAGGGTGGAGAGGATGATGGCAATCAGAGAAATATAGAGGGTCAAGCCAAATCCTTTAAAGATAAAGATTAGGTTATCTGGGGTTAAAACTTCTAAAATGGATTCCATAGTAACCTCCTAAAGTGAATAGGCTTTTTTGTTGGCTTGCTCCATCTTGCGACCAAACTGGGCAACAGGGAAGCAAAGGGAAAAGTAGAGAAGGGCAGCGCCTAGAAAGGCTGGAATGTAGTTTCCGTTGAGGGCTGACCAAGACTTGGTCACAAACATCAAGTCTACTCCAGAGATGATAGCAACTGTAGAGGTATTCTTGATGAGGTTGACGATTTGGTTGGTCAAAGGAGGGAGAATAATACGGAAAGCCTGAGGCAAGATAATCAAACGCATGGCGCTGATATAGGTAAAACCTTGCGACAAGGCGGCCTCCATCTGACCGCTAGGAATAGACTGAATCCCTGAGCGAATCACCTCAGCAATATAGGCGCCGTGATAGAGACCCACGCAGAGAACAGCTGTCCAATAAATCGGAATCATGATGATATGGTCACTGATAAGAGGTAGCCCATAAAAAACGATAACAAACTGCACCAAGAGGGGAGTATTTTGATAAAATTCCACAAAGATACGAGCCAAAATGCGCAAAATCGGACGTTTGCTAGTTGACATAGCTCCAAAGAAGATACCCAAAACCATAGCGAGGATAAAGGATCCAATTGCTAGGGCAAGGGTGAAGAGGAAACCATTGAAAAATTGTCCAAAATCCTGAAAATAGGCTGTCCAAGATGATAAATCTGTCATAGGGTGTCCTCCTTAATCTGCAGTATGGCTAGATGGTTTAAGTTTGTAACGATCATAAAGTTTTTGCAAACTACCATCCTTGCTCCATTTAGTAACCAAGTTATCAAGATAGTTGTTTAGCTCTGTATTTGATTTCTTGGTAACAATACCGTAATCAGATGGCTTGAAACTATCATTTAGTAGTACTGTACGTTTGCTGATATAGCCAGATAGAATCGAGCGGTCAACGGAAAAGGCATCGATACGATGAGCATGAAGGGAAGTAATCAATTCTGGGTAGGAACCAAGTTCGACGAATTTAAACTTCAAGCCTTTCTTTTTACCTAGTTCAGTAATCAAGCGTTGGGTAATGGAACCTTGGGCAACTCCGATGGTTTTACCGTTTAGATCCTCAATGCTTTTGATTTTGGCAGATTTATTGACCAAAAATCCAGATGCGTCCGTGTAGTAGGGACTGGTAAAGTTGTAGAGTTTTTTGCGTTCGTCTGTGATGGTAAAGGTCGCGATATCCATATCGACCTGTTCATTGTCTAGAAGTGGTCCACGAGTTTGCGCGGTAACAGGCACATAGCGAACTTTGACCTTGAGCTCATCTGCTACCATCTTGGCCAAGTCGGTTTCGATACCAGAATAGATCCCTGTCTTAGGATCCTTATAGCCAAAGTTGGGAACGTCTTGTTTGACACCGACAACCAGTTCGCCTCTCTTTTGAATATCTGCGACACTGGTATCAGCCTGAACTGGTTGGGCAGCAGCAAGACCGAAAAGGCTAATCAATAATGCTGATAAAAAGAATTTCTTTTTCATAGGCGCCTCCTTATTTTACTTTGTCACTTTCGTGGTTGATAATTTTGCTGAGAAATTGTTGGGCACGAGGCTCGCTTGGATTGTCGAAAAAGTCATCGACATCTGTTGTATCCACCAAAACTTCTCCGTCAGCCATAAAGATGATGCGGTCCGCAACTTCACGGGCAAAGCCCATTTCATGGGTAACGACAATCATATTCATACCCTCGTGGGCTAATTTTTGCATAACTGCTAGAACATCGCCGATAGTTTCAGGGTCAAGGGCAGATGTTGGCTCATCAAAGAGGAGGAGCTCAGGATGCATAGCGAGACCACGGGCAATGGCGATTCGTTGTTTTTGTCCACCAGAAAGCATGGCTGGATATGAATCTTTCTTGTCCCACATATTTACAAATTCCAGATATTTTTGGGCTGTTTTTTCAGCTTCTTTTTTATCAATCCCTAGAACTTTTATGGGTGCAAGTGTTACGTTTTCTAACACTGTTTTGTGAGGGTAGAGGTTAAAATGCTGGAAAACCATGCCGACTTCCTTACGAAGAGGCACTAAATCTTTCTGGCTGGCACCAACAACTTGGTGGCCATTGACTAGAAGACTTCCCTTGTCGACAGCCTCTAAACCATTGATGGTGCGGATAAGAGTTGACTTCCCGGAACCAGAAGGGCCAAGGAGGACAACAACTTGCCCTTTTTCAAAACGGAGATTGATGTCGCGGAGTGCGTGGTAGTCTCCGTAATATTTTTCGACGTGTTCAAATTCTACTAAAGCCATAAGGAATCTCCTTTGTGTTAGATTTTATAACATGATTCTACACCAAAAAAATTGTCTTGTCAAATCATATCTGAAAAAATTCACTAAAATTTTATAAAAAAGCAATCTGGATAGAGAAAACGTCTAAATCATGTTATAATGAAGCAATAGAATTCTTAGAAAGAGTGGATGTCTTTTTGATAACACCTACTTATGAATGGCAGTTTGCCCCGCAGGTTGAAGATGCGGATTTTACAAAGATAGCCAAGAAGGCTGGACTGGGTCCTGAGGTGGCTCGCTTATTATTTGAAAGAGGGATTCAAGACGAAGAAAGTCTGAAAAAATTTTTAGAACCTTCTTTGGAGGACTTGCACGATCCTTATCTACTTCATGATATGGACAAGGCAGTGGCTCGTATTCGTCAGGCCATTGAAGAAGGGGAAAATATTCTCGTTTATGGAGACTACGATGCGGATGGCATGACCTCGGCTTCGATTGTGAAGGAAAGTTTGGAACAGCTTGGTGCTGAGTGCCGGGTTTATCTGCCCAATCGTTTTACCGACGGTTATGGACCTAATGCCAGTGTTTATAAATACTTTATCGAGCAAGAAGGAATTTCCTTGATTGTGACGGTGGATAATGGGGTTGCGGGTCACGAAGCCATTGAATTGGCCCAGTCTATGGGAGTAGATGTCATTGTGACCGACCACCATTCCATGCCTGAAACTCTGCCCGATGCCTATGCTATCGTTCATCCTGAGCATCCGGATGCGGACTATCCTTTCAAATATTTGGCTGGTTGTGGAGTGGCCTTCAAGCTGGCTTGCGCCCTTTTAGAAGAAGTACAAGTGGAATTGCTTGACTTGGTTGCTATTGGTACCATTGCAGATATGGTGAGTTTGACGGATGAAAACCGTATCTTGGTGCAATATGGTCTAGAAATGTTGGGGCATACTCAGCGTATTGGCCTACAAGAAATGCTGGATATGGCTGGGATTGTTGCTAATGAAGTGACAGAAGAGACAGTTGGTTTCCAGCTTGCCCCTCGTTTGAATGCCTTGGGCCGCTTGGATGATCCCAATCCTGCCATTGATTTGTTGACTGGATTTGACGACGAGGAAGCGCATGAGATTGCCCTTATGATTCATCAGAAAAACGAAGAGCGCAAGGAGATCGTCCAGTCTATCTATGAAGAAGCTAAGACCATGGTGGATCCTGAGAAGAAGGTCCAGGTCTTGGCCAAGGAAGGCTGGAATCCTGGGGTTCTAGGAATCGTAGCTGGTCGTTTGTTGGAAGAGCTAGGACAGACAGTTATTGTTCTTAATATAGAAGACGGTCGTGCCAAGGGCAGTGCTCGTAGTGTGGAAGCAGTCGATATTTTTGAAGCTTTGGATCCCCATCGAGACCTCTTTATCGCCTTTGGAGGCCATGCAGGTGCAGCAGGTATGACGCTGGAAGTTGAGAAACTTTTAGATTTATCTCAGGTTTTAGAAGACTATGTTCGTGAAAAGGGCGCAGATGCTGGTGGCAAGAATAAGTTAAACCTAGATGAAGAGCTGGATTTGGAGACTTTGAGTCTTGAAACGGTCAAGAACTTTGAACGCTTGGCACCTTTTGGCATGGACAATCAGAAACCTGTCTTTTATATTAAGGATTTTCAGGTTGAAAGTGCTCGTACTATGGGAGCAGGCAATGCCCATCTCAAACTGAAAATTTCTAAGGGTGAAGCTAGTTTTGAAGTGGTAGCCTTTGGCCAAGGTAGATGGGCGACAGAATTTGCTCAAACCAAGAATCTAGAGTTGGCAGTTAAATTGTCTGTAAACCAATGGAATGGCCAAACCGCTCTCCAGTTGATGATGGTGGATGCGCGTGTGGAGGGTGTTCAACTTTTTAACATCCGTGGGAAGAATGCAGTATTGCCAGAAGGAGTTCCAGTCTTGGATTTCTCTGGAGTAGTGCCGGATTTAGCGACTAGTGACACGGTTGTTGTGAAAACAATTCCTGAGGATATTACCCTGCTAAAGACCATTTTTCAGGAACAGAATTTCTCTGCTGTCTATTTCAAAAATGACATTGACAAGGCCTATTATCTGACAGGTTATGGGACTAGAGAGCAGTTTGCTAAATTGTACAAGACCATTTACCAGTTTCCAGAGTTTGATATTCGCTATAAATTGAAGGATTTGGCAGCTTATCTCAATATTCAACAAATCTTGCTGGTCAAAATGATCCAAGTGTTTGAAGAACTGGGCTTTGTGAAGATTAAAGATGGTGTTATGACGGTCAATAAAGAGGCGCCAAAGCGGGAGATAGGAGAAAGTCAGATTTACCAAAATCTCAAACAAACTGTTAAAGACCAAGAAATGATGGCGCTGGGTACGGTGCAAGAAATTTATGACTTTTTAATGGAAAAAGAATAGATGATAGGAAAGAGTTGGGTAACCAGCTCTTTTTTGAAAACAAATCTTCATTTTGAAAATCATCAAAAAAATGGTATAATGGTAGGAAAAGATTCGGCTAAAAGTAATAGTGCTTTTAGAATAAGAGGGTAAGCAACCCTATAATCAAGATAAACTAAGCTTTCGGAGGAAAAATGAGTAATATCAGTCTAACAACACTTGGTGGTGTACGTGAAAACGGGAAAAATATGTATATCGCTGAAATCGATGGATCTATTTTCGTTTTGGATGCAGGTCTGAAATATCCTGAAAATGAACAACTAGGGGTGGATGTGGTCATTCCCAATATGGATTACCTTTTTGAAAATAGTGACCGTATCGCAGGGGTCTTCTTGACCCACGGACATGCGGATGCCATTGGTGCTCTGCCTTATCTTTTGGCTGAAGCCAAGGTACCAGTATTTGGGTCTGAGTTGACCATTGAGTTGGCCAAACTCTTTGTCAAAGGAAATGATACAGTTAAGAAATTCAATGATTTCCATGTCATTGATGAGAATACGGAGATTGATTTTGGAGGGACTGTAGTGTCCTTCTTCCGTACGACCCACTCTATCCCAGAGAGTCTGGGTGTGGTCTTGAAGACGGCTGAAGGTAGCATCGTTTATACAGGTGACTTCAAATTTGACCAAACAGCTAGCGAATCTTATGCGACAGACTTTGCTCGTTTGGCAGAAATCGGTCGTGACGGAGTTCTAGCTCTGCTTAGTGATTCAGCTAATGCGGATAGCAATATCCAAGTGGCTAGCGAAAGTGAAGTTGGAGATGAAATCACTCAAACCATTGCGGACTGGGATGGTCGTATCATCGTTGCGGCGGTAGCCAGCAACCTCTCTCGTATCCAGCAGGTGTTTGACGCTGCGGATGCAACAGGTCGTCGTATCGTCTTGACAGGATTTGATATTGAAAATATCGTCCGCACTGCTATTCGCCTCAAGAAATTGTCTCTAGCTAACGAAAGTCTTTTGATTAAGCCAAAAGATATGTCTCGTTTTGAAGACCATGAGTTGATTATCCTTGAGACAGGCCGTATGGGTGAGCCTATCAACGGTCTTCGTAAGATGTCGATTGGTCGCCACCGTTATGTGGAAATCAAGGACGGTGACCTAGTTTATATCGTAACCACTCCGTCTATCGCCAAAGAAGCAGTTATGGCGCGTGTGGAAAACATGATTTATCAAGCTGGTGGGGTTGTCAAATTGATCACCCAAAGCTTGCGTGTGTCAGGTCACGGAAATGCGCGTGATTTGCAGTTGATGATCAATCTCTTGCAACCTAAGTATCTCTTCCCAATTCAAGGAGAATACCGTGAGTTGGATGCCCATGCTAAGGCTGCTATGGCAGTTGGGATGTTGCCAGAACGCATTTTCATCCCTAAAAAGGGAACCAGCATGGCTTATGAGAATGGGGACTTTGTTCCAGCT
The DNA here is from genome assembly GCA_905221245.1 of bacterium. Lineage (GTDB taxonomy): Bacteria > Bacillota > Bacilli > Lactobacillales > Streptococcaceae > Streptococcus. The sequence goes on along the minus strand of CAJNCK010000003.1, from coordinate 259,456 downwards.
GGCGCAGTTTCGGCAGGGGATGTCTTGATTGACGGGAATGCCATTGGTGACGTTGGAAATGTGGTTCTTCGTGACCGTAAGGTCTTGTCAGAGGATGGCATTTTCATCGTAGCAATCACAGTCAACCGTCGTGAGAAGAAAATTGTGGCCAAGGCTCGTGTTCACACGCGTGGATTTGTTTATCTCAAGAAGAGTCGCGATATTCTCCGTGAAAGTTCAGAATTGATTAACCAGACGGTAGAAGACTATCTTCAAGGCGATGACTTTGACTGGGCAGATCTTAAAGGGAAGGTTCGTGATAATCTGACCAAGTACCTCTTTGATCAAACTAAGCGTCGTCCAGCTATTTTACCGGTAGTCATGGAAGCAAAATAATTGTTGAAATAAATAGAGAGAAAGTCGAATTTCGGCTTTTTCTTATAGAAAAATAGAGGAAAAATTATGGCAGTAATGAAAATCGAGTATTACTCACAAGTATTGGATATGGAGTGGGGAGTGAATGTCCTCTATCCTGATGCTAATCGAGTGGAAGATCCAGAGTGTAAAGATATTCCCGTCTTGTACCTCTTGCACGGGATGTCTGGCAATCATAATAGTTGGCTTAAGCGAACCAACGTAGAACGTTTGCTTCGAGGAACCAACCTCATCGTCGTCATGCCCAATACCAGCAACGGTTGGTATACCGATACCCAGTATGGTTTTGACTATTACACAGCTCTAGCAGAGGAATTGCCACAGGTTTTGAAACGCTTCTTCCCTAATATGACTAGTAAGCGTGAAAAGACCTTTATCGCTGGTCTCTCTATGGGAGGCTATGGCTGTTTTAAACTGGCTCTTGCTACAAATCGTTTTTCTCATGCAGCTAGTTTTTCGGGTGCCCTTAGCTTTCAAGATTTTTCTCCTGAGAGCCAAGATTTGGGAACACCAGCTTATTGGAGAGGTGTTTTTGGAGAGATTAAAGACTGGACAACTAGTCCTTATTCTCTTGAAAGTCTGGCTAAAAAATCGGATAAAAAGACCAAACTTTGGGCTTGGTGTGGCGAGAAGGATTTCTTGTACGAAGCTAATAATCTCGCAGTGAAAAATCTCAAAAAACTAGGTTTTGATGTGACCTATAGCCATAGCGCTGGAACTCACGAGTGGTATTACTGGGAAAAACAATTGGAACGGTTCTTGGCAACCCTACCAATTGATTTTAAATTAGAAGAGAGATTGACTTAGTTTGAACTTCAGCATAGGGGTAGTAGAACTAAAATAAAATATGTTTTTACTAGACTTTCTAAACGAAAGTAGTAGAATAGTAGTTAAATTCTATTATTGTTGGAAAGAGAGTAAGAAATGTATCGTTATCAAATTGGCATTCCCACATTAGAATATGATCAGTTTGTTAAAGAACATGAATTAGTCAATGTATTACAAAGTAGTGCTTGGGAAGAGGTTAAGTCTGATTGGCAACATGAAAAGTTTGGTGCCTACCGAGGAAACAAACTACTGGCTACAGCTAGTATTTTGATTAAAACTCTTCCTCTAGGCTATAGAATGTTTTATATCCCAAGAGGTCCTGTTTTAGATTATAAGGATACTGAACTCCTGAACTTTGTTCTTCAATCCATTAAGTCCTATGCTCGAAGCAAGAGAGCGATTTTTGTGATTTTTGACCCAAGTATTTGCATATCGCAAAGTTCAATCAAGCATGAAAAAATAGAATATCCTGAAAATATGGCTATTATTGAAAATTTGCAAAGAATGGGAGTAAGGTGGTCAGGAAAGACCGATGGAATGGGAGATACCATTCAGCCTCGTATTCAGGCAAAAGTATACAAGGAAAATTTTACAGAAGATAAACTTTGCAAGTCAACAAAACAAGCTATTCGATCCGCTCGAAATAAGGGTGTAGAGATTCAGATTGGTAGAGATGAATTGTTGGAATCTTTCTCGTTTTTGATGAAAAAAACTGAGAAGCGAAAAGATATCCATTTGAGGAATGAAGCCTATTATAAAAAATTGTTAGATAATTTCAAGGACAAGGCCTACATAACGCTGGCTACTCTAGATATCGCTAAGCGTTTACGAGAATTAGAAGAACAGTTAGCGAAAAACTTAGCGTTGGAAGAGGCGTTTACTGAGTCGACTCGAACTTCAAAAGTAGAAGCCCAGAAGAAGGAAAAAGAGCGTTTGGTAGAAGAAAGAGATTTCTTGCAGAGATATCTGAATGAAGAAAAATCAAACATTCCTTTAGCAGCTACTTTGAGTTTGGAATTTGGTAATACCTCTGTTAATCTATATGCTGGTATGGATGATGCTTTTAAACGTTATAATGCACCAATTTTAACTTGGTATGAAACAGCTCGCTATGCCTTTGAGCGAGGTATGGTGTGGCAAAATTTAGGTGGTGTTGAAAACTCTCTCAATGGTGGACTTTACCATTTTAAGGAAAAATTTAATCCAACGATTGAAGAATACTTGGGTGAATTTACAATGCCTACCCATCCTCTCTATCCTTTGTTAAGGCTGGCTCTTGATTTCCGTAAAACATTAAGAATAAAACATCATAGAAGGTAAGTACATGGCATTAACTACACTCACAAAAGAAGAATTTCAAGCTTATTCTGATCAGGTTTCTTCTCGTTCTTTTATGCAATCTGTCCAGATGGGGGACCTGTTAGAAAAAAGAGGGGCTCGAATTGTTTATCTTGCCTTGAGACAAGAAGGAGAAATTCAAGTTGCAGCTCTTGTTTATAGCTTACCTATGTTAGGTGGTTTGCATATGGAGCTCAATTCGGGGCCGATTTATACCCAACAAGATGCTCTCCCAGTTTTTTATGCGGAGTTAAAAGAATATGCCAAGCAAAATGGTGTATTAGAGTTGCTTGTAAAACCTTATGAAACTTATCAAACTTTTGATGGTGAAGGTAATCCAATAGATGCTGAGAAAAAAAGTATTATTCAAGATTTGACTGATTTAGGTTATCAATTTGATGGTTTAAAAACAGGTTACCCAGGTGGAGAACCGGATTGGTTATATTGTAAAGATTTGAATGAGCTAACTGAAAAGACCTTGCTTAACAGTTTTAGTAAAAAGGGGAAAGCTTTGGTGAAAAAGGCTGATACATTTGGTATTCAGTTGAAAAAATTAAATCGTGAAGAACTTTCAATTTTTAAAGATATAACAAAAACAACCTCTGAACGTCGAGAATATAGTGATAAAAGTTTAGAATATTATGAGCATTTTTATGACTCTTTTGGAGAAAAAGCCGAGTTTGTAATTGCTATTCTAAATTTAGGAGAATATATACAAAATTTAATACATAAGCAAAAAGAATTATCTGAAAAAATAGCTACCTCATTACTCTTATTAGAACAATATCCAGATTCTGCACAAAAGAAAAAAGAACACAAAGAGTTGGCTAGGCAGTATGAAAGCTTTGAAGTTCGAAAAGCAGAAGCACGAGAGTTGATTAAAAAATATGGAGAGAAAGATCTTGTCTTAGCAGGTAGTTTATTTATTTATATGCCTCAAGAAACGACCTATCTTTTTAGTGGTTCCTATACTGAGTTTAATAAATTTTATGCACCAGCTTTGCTTCAGAAATATGTTATGTTGGAAAGCATAAAACGTGGGATCCCTAAATACAACTTTCTAGGGATTCAAGGGATTTTTGATGGTAGTGATGGTGTTTTACGTTTTAAACAAAATTTTAATGGTTATATTGTACGTAAAGCAGGAACTTTCCGTTATTATCCATCTCCCCTAAAATATAAAGCTATTCAGTTACTCAAAAAAATATTAGGACGCTAAGATAAGAAAATTGGTCTTTAGCTTTCTTTCAGCTTATTTTAGTAAAATAGACTTTATTTGCTAGAAAGGTGGAGAGACATGCGCTGGATTTTTCGTTTGATAGGGGCTTTCTTTTCTTTTGTGTGGCGTTTGTTTTGGCGCCTGGTTTGGATAGCTTTTCTTTTGTGTGCTTTTGCTTTTGGACTTCTCTGGTATCTTAACGGAGATTTTCAAGGAGCGCTAAAGCAAGCAGAACGGTCAGTAAAAATTGGTCAACAAAGTATCGACCAATGGAAAAAAACAGGGGAACTGCCTAAGTTGAACCAGACAGATAGCCACCAACATTCTGAAGGAAGGTGGCCGCAGGCTTCTGCTCGTATTTACCTAGATCCGCAGATGGATTCACGCTTTCAAGGAGCTTATGTAGAAGCGATTAAGAATTGGAATCAAACGGGTGCTTTTCATTTTGAAATCGTGACTGAGGCCAGTAAGGCAGATATTATGGCTACGGAGATGAATGACGGAGGCACTCCTGTGGCAGGAGAAGCGGAAAGTCAGACCAATCTCTTAACGGGGCAATTCTTGTCTGTCACGGTACGGTTGAATCACTATTATCTGTCCAATCCTAACTATGGCTATTCCTATGAGCGCCTTGTCCATACTGCAGAACATGAGTTGGGGCATGCGATTGGCTTGGACCATACAGATGAGAAGTCTGTCATGCAACCTGCAGGTTCTTTTTATGGTATCCAGGAAGAGGATGTTGCAAACCTTCGAAAATTATATGAGACCAATGAGTAGGGGACTAACTTTCCCTACTTTTTTGCTATAATGGAATTATGAATAACTTGATTAAATCAAAATTAGAGCTCTTGCCGACCAGCCCTGGTTGTTACATTCACAAGGATAAAAACGGCACCATTATCTATGTAGGAAAGGCTAAAAATCTGCGTAACCGCGTGAGGTCTTATTTCCGTGGAAGTCATGATACTAAGACAGAGGCTCTAGTGTCTGAAATTGTGGATTTTGAATTTATTGTTACGGAGTCCAATATTGAGGCCCTTCTCCTAGAAATCAACTTGATCAAGGAAAATAAGCCCAAATACAATATCATGCTCAAGGATGACAAGTCCTATCCTTTCATCAAAATCACTAATGAGCGCTATCCTCGTTTGATTATTACTCGTCAGGTCAAGAAGGACGGAGGACTCTACTTTGGTCCCTATCCAGATGTGGGAGCGGCTAATGAGATCAAGCGACTACTGGATCGGATTTTCCCTTTTCGTAAGTGTACCAATCCACCGTCTAAGGTCTGTTTTTACTACCATATCGGGCAATGCATGGCCCATACTATCTGTAAGAAGGATGAGGCCTATTTCAAGTCTATGGCCCAGGAAGTTTCTGATTTCCTAAAAGGGCAGGATGACAAAATCATCGATGACCTCAAGGGCAAGATGGCAAGTGCTGCCCAGACTATGGAATTTGAACGTGCGGCCGAATATCGCGATTTGATTCATGCCATTGGAACGCTTCGGACCAAGCAACGGGTTATGGCCAAAGATCTTCAAAATCGGGATGTCTTTGGCTACTATGTGGACAAGGGTTGGATGTGTGTTCAGGTTTTCTTTGTTCGTCAAGGCAAGCTGATTGAACGTGATGTCAATCTCTTCCCCTACTACAACGATCCGGATGAGGACTTTTTGACCTATGTAGGACAATTCTATCAAGAAAAATCTCACCTGGTTCCCAATGAGGTTCTGATTCCGCAGGATATCGATGAAGAAGCAGTCAAGGCTTTGGTGGATACCAAGATTCTCAAACCTCAACGTGGAGAGAAAAAACAACTGGTCAATCTAGCCATAAAAAATGCTCGTGTCAGCCTAGAGCAGAAGTTCAATCTGCTAGAAAAATCAGTAGAAAAGACCCAAGGGGCTATTGAAAATCTAGGTTGCTTACTCCAAATCCCGACTCCAGTCCGTATCGAATCCTTCGATAACTCTAATATCATGGGAACCAGTCCTGTTTCAGCTATGGTGGTCTTTGTCAACGGCAAACCAAGTAAGAAGGATTATCGTAAGTACAAAATCAAGACTGTGGTTGGACCAGACGACTATGCCAGTATGCGTGAGGTTATCCGCAGACGCTATGGTCGAGTTCAACGTGAGGCTTTAACTCCGCCAGATTTGATTGTGATTGATGGGGGACAAGGTCAAGTCAATATCGCCAAGCAGGTCATCCAAGATGAACTGGGCTTGGATATCCCAATTGCTGGGCTGCAAAAGAATGATAAGCACCAAACCCATGAATTGCTTTTTGGAGATCCACTTGAGGTGGTGGAACTGTCTCGCAATTCTCAAGAATTTTTCCTCCTTCAACGCATCCAAGATGAGGTCCACCGCTTTGCCATCACCTTTCACCGCCAACTGCGCTCGAAAAACTCCTTTTCTTCACAACTGGATGGAATTGAAGGTCTGGGACCTAAACGCAAGCAGAATCTCATGAAGCATTTCAAGTCTTTGACCAAAATCAAGGAAGCTAGTGTGGATGAGATTGTCGAAGTTGGGGTGCCAAGAGCAGTAGCAGAAGCTGTGCAAATAAAGTTGAACCCGCAGGAAGAAGAGGAATTAGCTCAAGTAGCGGAAAAACAAGTAGATTACCAAACAGAAGGAGAACACAATGAATCATAAAATCGCAATTTTATCAGATATTCATGGCAATACAACTGCCCTAGAAGCAGTGATTGCAGATGCTAAAAACCAAAGAGTCAGTGAATACTGGCTTCTGGGAGATATTTTTCTTCCTGGTCCAGGTGCAAATGACTTGGTAGCCCTGCTAAAGGACCTTCCTATCACAGCCAGTGTTCGAGGCAATTGGGATGATCGTGTCCTTGAGGCCTTGGATGGTGAATATGGTTTGGAACATCCACAAGAAATCCAGTCAATGCGAATGACCCAGTTTTTGATGGAGCGAATGGATCCTGCAACGATTGTCTGGTTACGAAGCTTACCTTTGCTGGAAAAGAAAGAGGTTGATGGGTTGCGCTTTTCTATCTCTCATAATTTACCTGACAAAAACTATGGTGGGGATCTACTGGTTGGGAATGATACAGATAAATTTGACCAACTGCTAGATGCGGGAACCGACGTGGCAGTCTATGGTCATGTCCACAAGCAGTTGCTTCGTTATGGAAGTCAAGGGCAACAAATCATCAATCCAGGTTCGATTGGTATGCCCTATTTTGATTGGGAGGCGTTAAAAAATCACCGTGCCCAGTATGCTGTGATAGAAGTTGAAGATGGGGAATTGGTAAATATCCTATTTCGTAAAGTCGCTTATGATTATGAAGCGGAGTTAGAATTGGCCAAGTCCAAGGGCCTTCCTTTTATTGAAATGTATGAAGAGCTACGTCGTGAAGATAACTATCAGGGGCACAATCTGGAACTATTAGCAAGCTTAATAGAAAAGCATGGGTATGTAGAGGATGTGAAGAATTTCTTGGAGGCTATAAAGTCAGAATATAAGATAGACTAGTTCCTTTAAGTAACTGAAAATTAATTGGAACTGGATGAGGGGATTCCTGATTTAAATGATTTTCTTCATTCGGTTGCTTATCCTTGTTCCAGTTTTTTCCTATGAAAAATCTCTGCAAGCTCTTTCAAAATATGGTAGAATGGAAGCAGTAGAATTAGAAAAGGAAATCGATTATGAAATTTCTTGAATTAAATAAAAAACGTCATGCGACTAAGCAGTTCACTGATAAGCCAGTTGATCCAAAAGATGTGCGTACGGCTATCGAAATTGCAACCTTGGCACCAAGTGCACACAACAGCCAGCCTTGGAAATTTGTGGTGGTTCGTGAGAAAAATGCTGAACTGGCAAAATTAGCTTATGGTTCCAACTTTGAACAGGTATCATCAGCGCCTGTAACTATTGCCTTGTTTACAGATACAGACCTTGCCAAACGTGCTCGTAAGATTGCCCGAGTTGGTGGTGCTAATAACTTTTCTGAAGAGCAACTTCAATATTTTATGAAGAATTTGCCAGCTGAATTTGCCCGTTACAATGAACAACAAGTCAGCGACTACCTAGCCCTCAATGCAAGTTTGGTTGCTATGAATTTGGTTCTCGCTCTTACAGATCAGGGAATCGGATCAAATCTGATTCTTGGTTTTGACAAATCAAAAGTCAACGAAGTTTTGGAAATCGAAAACCGCTTCCGCCCAGAACTTTTGATTACAGTGGGATATACAGACGAAAAATTGGAACCAAGCTACCGCTTGCCAGTAGATGAAATCATCGAGAAAAGATAGAAAGAAGAAAAAATGACAGCAATTGATTTTACAGCAGAAGTAGAAAAACGCAAAGAAGACCTCTTGGCTGACTTATTTAGCCTTTTGGAAATCAACTCAGAACGTGATGACAGCAAGGTTGATGCTGAACATCCATTTGGACCTGGTCCAGTAAAAGCTTTGGAGAAATTCCTTGAAATCGCAGACCGTGATGGTTACCCAACTAAAAATGTTGATAACTATGCAGGACATTTTGAGTTTGGTGATGGAGAAGAAGTTCTCGGCATCTTTGCCCACATGGACGTGGTTCCAGCTGGTAGCGGTTGGGATACAGACCCTTACACACCAACTATCAAAGACGGTCGCCTTTATGCGCGTGGTGCTTCCGATGACAAGGGACCTACAACAGCTTGCTACTATGGTTTGAAAATCATCAAAGAATTGGGCCTTCCAACTTCTAAGAAAGTTCGCTTCATCGTTGGAACAGACGAAGAGTCAGGCTGGGCAGACATGGACTACTACTTCGAGCATGTAGGACTTGCAAAACCAGACTTCGGTTTCTCTCCAGATGCTGAGTTCCCTATCATCAATGGTGAAAAAGGAAATATCACGGAATACCTCCACTTTGCAGGTGAAAATGCAGGTGTTGCCCGTCTTCACAGCTTCACAGGTGGTTTGCGTGAAAACATGGTTCCTGAATCAGCAACAGCAGTTGTTTCAGGTGACTTAGCTGACTTGCAAAGTAAACTAGATACTTTTGTTGCAGAACACAAACTCAGAGGAGAAATTCAAGAAGAAGCTAGTCAATACAAGGTGACGATCATTGGTAAATCAGCCCATGGTGCTATGCCTGCTTCAGGTGTCAATGGTGCGACTTACCTGGCCCTCTTCCTTAGTCAGTTTGACTTTGCTGGTCCAGCCAAAGACTACCTTGACATCGCTGGTAAAATTCTCTTGAACGACCATGAGGGTGAAAATCTCAAGATTGCTCATGTGGATGAAAAGATGGGTGCTCTTTCTATGAATGCCGGCGTCTTCCGCTTCGATGAAACAAGTGCTGACAATACCATTGCCCTTAACATCCGCTATCCAAAAGGAACAAGTCCAGAACAAATCAAGTCAATCCTTGAAAACTTGCCAGTTGCTTCTGTTAGCCTTTCTGAGCACGGTCACACCCCTCACTATGTGCCAATGGAAGATCCACTTGTACAAACCTTGTTGAATGTCTATGAAAAACAAACTGGACTTAAAGGTCACGAGCAAGTCATCGGTGGTGGAACCTTTGGTCGCTTGCTAGAACGAGGTGTTGCCTATGGTGCCATGTTCCCAGACTCAATTGACACCATGCACCAAGCCAATGAATTTATCGCCTTGGACGATCTCTTCCGAGCAGCAGCAATCTATGCCGAAGCTATTTACGAATTGATCAAATAAAACGATAGAAGTCTGAGATTGTATGCTTAGACTTCTTTTTGGAGGGAAAGTAGATGTCTCAAATTGAAAGAATCAAGCAGGCTATTATGGCAGATCCGCAGAATGCTACCTATACAGAGCGTGGCATTGAGCCTCTCTTTGCAGCGCCAAAGACTGCTCGCATCAATATCATCGGTCAGGCACCTGGACTTAAAACCCAAGAAGCAGGCCTTTACTGGAAAGATAAGAGTGGTGACCGCTTGCGCGACTGGCTAGGTGTGGATGAAGATACCTTTTACAATTCAGGATATTTTGCTGTTCTGCCTATGGATTTCTACTTTCCAGGGCATGGCAAGTCAGGTGATTTACCACCGAGAACTGGCTTTGCTGAAAAATGGCATCCGCAGCTCTTGCAAGAATTACCAGATATTCAATTGACCCTTTTGATTGGTCAATATGCCCAGGCCTACTATTTAAAGGAGAAAATCAGTGGCAAGGTAACAGAACGGGTAAAACATTACCAGAACTACTTACCAACCTATTTTCCACTAGTTCACCCCTCACCGCGAAATCAAATCTGGATGGCCAAAAATCCTTGGTTTGAGTCAGAAGTGGTGCCAGATTTGAAAAAAAGAATTAAAACCATTTTATAGTCAATGAAAATCAAAGAGCAAACTAGGAAGCTAGCCGCAGGCTGTACTTGAGTACGGTAAGGCGACGCTGACGTGGTTTGAATTTGATTTTCGAAGAGTATTAGGAGAAAAAGAATGAAAGAAATAGCCTTTGATGCATTTTACCAGCTTTACCAAAACGACCAACTTTCTTTAGTGGACGTGAGAGAAGTGGATGAGTTTGAAGCTCTTCATTTAGAAGGTGCTCAGAATCTTCCTCTGAGTCAATTAGCCGATATCTATGATCAGTTGGACAAGGACCAGTTACATTATGTTATTTGTAAATCTGGAATTAGATCAGCGCGTGCTTGCCAATTCTTATCAGAACAAGGTTATGAGGTTATCAATGTCCAAGGTGGCATGATGGCCTTTGAAGAACTTTAATACTCAATGAAAATCAAAGAGCAAACTAGGAAGCTAGCCGCAGGCTGTACTTGAGTACGGCAAGGTGAAGCTGACGTGGTTTGAAGAGATTTTCGAAGAGTATAAACATTAGAATTTTCTCCTACTTGGCGTGGACTGGGTAGGAGAATCTTATTTTTAGACAATTCTCATTTTTAAGAATCTTGAAAACATTCAATATTTACTTCGTGAAGCTTTTTTCATGCTCCTATTCATGATATACTAGGTCAGTATTTTATAAATATGAAGGAGATTTTCATGGCTAAAAAAGGTGCCCTAACAGGTTTACTCCTGTTTGGAATATTTTTTGGTGCGGGGAACTTGATTTTTCCGCCTTCTCTAGGTGCTCTATCTGGAGAACATTTTCTTCCTGCCATCGCAGGTTTTGTCTTTTCAGGCGTCGGTATCGCCGTCTTGACTCTTATTATTGGAACGCTAAATCCTAAAGGATATATCTACGAGATTTCTACAAAGATAGCGCCTTGGTTTGCGACTCTTTACCTCTCAGTTCTTTACTTGTCAATCGGTCCATTCTTTGCTATCCCACGTACAGCTACAACAGCTTACGAAGTAGGGATTAGCCCTCTTTTGTCGGATGCAAATAAAGGTCTTGGTTTGATTGTCTTTACTGTTCTGTATTTTGCAGCAGCCTATTTGATTTCGCTTAATCCATCAAAAATCTTAGACCGTATCGGCCGTATTTTAACGCCAGTCTTTGCGATTTTGATCGTTATCTTGGTTGTTTTAGGAGCTTTCAAATACGGTGGAACAAGTCCTCAAGCTTCTTCAGCTGCTTATCAAGCTTCTGCCTTTGGTACAGGATTCCTAGAAGGTTATAATACTTTGGATGCTCTTGCCTCAGTTGCCTTCAGTGTAATCGCAGTTCAAACCTTGAAACAACTTGGATTTTCAAGTAAGAAAGAATACATTTCAACTATTTGGGTGGTTGGTATCGTTGTAGCCCTTGCCTTCAGCGCTCTTTACATCGGTTTAGGTTTCCTTGGAAATCATTTCCTAGTACCAGCTGAAGCGATGAAGGGTGGAACACCAGGTGTTTACATCTTGTCACAAGCCACTCAAGAAATCTTTGGCTCAACAGCTCAACTCTTCCTTGCAGCTATGGTTACCGTAACCTGCTTCACAACAACAGTTGGTCTGATTGTGTCAACAGCTGAGTTCTTTAATGAACGCTTCCCACAAATCAGCTACAAGGTTTATGCGACAGCCTTTACCTTGATCGGATTTGCCATTGCCAATTTAGGTCTTGATGCGATTATCAAGTACTCAATTCCAGTACTAGTTATCTTGTACCCAATCACGATTGCTATCGTTATGATTGTCATTGTCAACAAATTTGTAGCTCTTTCAAAACCAGGTATGCAGTTGACAATTGCAGTCGTTACAGCTATTGCCATTGCAAGCGTACTAGGAAGCTCGTTTAAGGTTGAGTTTCTTGCAAACCTTGTCAACGCTCTTCCTTTTGCCAAGGCATCACTCCCATGGTTAGTACCAGCCGTTGTCGGAATCTTGCTCTCATTGGTTCTACCAAACAAGCAAGAAAGCGATGTTTTTGAAATGGAATAATCATTAAAATCACTTTTGTAGCTAAGTCTACAGGAGTGATTTTCTTTTTTTATCCGATGATAAATGTGTTATAATAGGTAGCAAAAGAGGTGAAGAAATGAATCAAACAGTAGAATATATCAAAGAACTGACAGCCATTGCGTCGCCAACGGGCTTCACTCGGGAGATTTCGGACTATTTAGTCAAGACTCTAGAAGGTTTTGGTTACCAGCCGGTTCGCACAGCCAAGGGCGGTGTCAATGTGACCATCAAAGGTCAAAATGATGAAGAGCATCGCTATGTGACTGCCCATGTAGATACGCTTGGTGCTATTGTTCGTGCTGTCAAACCAGACGGCCGTCTCAAAATGGACCGTATCGGTGGTTTTCCTTGGAACATGATTGAAGGTGAAAACTGTACCGTTCATGTGGCTAGCACAGGTCAAAAGGTATCAGGAACCATCCTCATTCACCAAACTTCTTGTCATGTCTACAAGGATGCAGGAACTGCAGAACGCACGCAAGACAATATGGAAGTGCGTTTGGACGCAAAAGTAAGGAATGAAAAAGAAACTCGTGCTCTTGGTATTGAGGTCGGTGATTTTATCAGCTTTGACCCACGAACTGTCGTGACAGAGACAGGTTTTATCAAGTCTCGTCATTTGGATGACAAGGTCAGCGCAGCGATTTTGCTTAACCTGCTTCGTGTTTATAAGGAAGAGAAGATTGAATTACCTGTAACAACTCATTTTGCTTTTTCAGTCTTTGAAGAAGTGGGGCATGGGGCTAATTCTAATATTCCTGCTCAGGTGGTAGAATATCTGGCTGTGGATATGGGAGCCATGGGAGATGACCAGCAGACAGACGAATACACAGTGTCTATCTGTGTCAAGGATGCTTCTGGACCTTATCACTATGACTTCCGTCAACATTTGGTTGCTTTGGCTAAAGAGCAAGATATTCCATTTAAGCTGGATATCTATCCATTTTATGGTTCGGACGCTTCAGCAGCTATGTCTGCAGGGGCAGAAGTCAAACACGCCCTTCTCGGTGCTGGTATCGAGTCTAGTCATTCTTATGAGCGTACTCATATTGACTCGGTGGTCGCAACGGAACGTATGGTTGATGCTTATCTTAAGAGCGCATTGGTGGACTAATATGTGTTTGATTTGCCAGAGAATTGAGCTCATCAAGAAGGGAGAAAATCCCTATTTTGTCAAAGAGTTGGAAACAGGCTATCTTGTGATTGGAGACCATCAGTATTTTGCAGGCTATAGCCTCTTTCTAGCTAAGGAACACGTTACCGAATTGCATCATTTAGAAAAGGAAAATAGAATACGTTTTCTAGAAGAAATGAGTTTAGTCCAAGAGGCGGTTGCTAAGACCTTTGCTGCTGAGAAAATGAATATTGAACTGCTAGGAAATGGCGATGCCCATCTCCACTGGCATCTGTTCCCTAGACGAAGAGGTGACATGAATGGTCACGGTCTCAAGGGACGTGGTCCAGTCTGGTGGGTTCCCTTTGAAGAAATGACAGCAGAAACATACCAAGTAAAAACGGATGAGATTAAAAGATTAGTCGAATGTTTATCGTCAGAAGTAGATAACCTATTAGAAATAAAGGAGTAGAAATGAAAAAAAGATACCTTATCTTGACAGCCTTGCTAGCCTTGAGTCTAGCGGCTTGTTCACAAGAAAAAACAAAAAATGAAGATGGCGCAGCTAAGACAGAACAAACAGCTAAAGCTGATGGAACAGTAGGAAGTAAGGCTCAAGGAGCTGCCCAGAAAAAAGCAGAAGTGGTTAACAAAGGAGACTACTACAGCATCCAAGGGAAATACGATGAAATCATCGTAGCCAATAAACACTACCCATTGTCAAAAGACTACAATCCAGGGGAAAATCCAACAGCCAAGGCTGAGTTGGTCAAACTCATCAAAGCGATGCAAGAGGCAGGATTCCCGATTAGTGATCATTACAGTGGTTTTAGAAGTTATGAAACTCAGACCAAGCTCTATCAAGATTATGTCAACCAAGATGGGAAGGCAGCTGCTGACCGTTACTCTGCCCGACCTGGCTATAGTGAACACCAAACTGGCTTGGCCTTTGATGTTATTGGGACTGATGGTGATTTAGTAACAGAAGAAAAGGCGGCCCAATGGCTCTTGGACCACGCTGCTGATTATGGCTTTGTTGTCCGTTATCTCAAAGGTAAGGAAAAAGAAACAGGCTATATGGCTGAAGAATGGCACCTTCGTTATGTCGGAAAAGAAGCCAAAGAAATTGCTGAGACTGGACTCAGTCTGGAAGAATACTATGGGTTTGAAGGCGGAGATTACGTCGATTAAAAAATAAACTTTTCTCTTGCAATTCTAGATAAATAGTGTATAATAGATGAGTATGTGTAAAGCATACTTGTGGGAGGTAAAAATCTCTAATTACCGCCAAAACCACAAAGGAGGATTTAAAAATGGCTAAAAAAGTCGAAAAACTTGTAAAATTGCAAATCCCTGCTGGTAAAGCTACACCAGCTCCACCGGTTGGACCTGCTCTTGGTCAAGCTGGTATCAACATCATGGGATTCACAAAAGAGTTCAACGCTCGTACAGCTGACCAAGCTGGTATGATCATTCCAGTTGTTATCTCAGTTTACGAAGATAAATCATTTACTTTCGTTACGAAAACACCACCAGCTGCTGTTCTTTTGAAAAAAGCTGCAGGTGTTGAAAAAGGATCAGGTACACCGAACAAAACTAAAGTTGCTACAGTTACTCGTGCACAAGTACAAGAAATTGCAGAAACTAAGATGCCAGATTTGAACGCAGCAAACGTAGAGTCTGCAATGCGTATGATCGAAGGTACTGCTCGTTCTATGGGATTCACTGTTGTTGACTAATCAATAACACAGTAGAAAATCTCACAGCAGTCTATTAGTTGCTTTTCATACTAGGCAAGTGACTGAGGCTTGTACTTGGGTACAGCAAGGGAGCTTAACGAAGTAGGAAAAGAAAAATAATAGACTGAAAGCCCGCAAGACTTCATCATTTCGAGGAGTGACGTGGGAGATGAAAATCGATTGAACCACTTACAAGGAGAATAGAAAATGGCTAAAAAAAGCAAACAACTTCGTGCTGCTCTTGAGAAAATCGACAGCACAAAAGCATACAGCGTAGAAGAAGCTGTAGCACTTGCAAAAGAAACTAACTTTGCAAAATTTGACGCAACTGTAGAAGTTGCTTACAACTTGAACATCGACGTTAAAAAAGCTGACCAACAAATCCGTGGAGCAATGGTATTGCCAAACGGTACTGGTAAAACTTCACGCGTTCTTGTTTTCGCACGTGGTGCAAAAGCTGAAGAAGCAAAAGCTGCTGGTGCAGACTTTGTTGGTGAAGATGACCTTGTTGCTAAAATCAACGACGGTTGGTTGGACTTCGACGTAGTTATTGCTACACCTGACATGATGGCTCTTGTTGGACGTCTTGGGCGTGTCCTTGGACCACGTAACTTGATGCCAAACCCTAAAACTGGTACTGTAACAATGGATGTTGCTAAAGCAGTTGAAGAGTCTAAAGGTGGTAAAATCACTTACCGTGCTGACCGTGCAGGTAACGTTCAAGCAATCATCGGTAAAGTATCATTTGAAGCTGAAAAATTGGTTGAAAACTTCAAAGCTTTCAACGAAACAATCCAAAAAGCAAAACCAGCTACAGCTAAAGGAACTTACGTAACAAACTTGACGATCACAACTACTCAAGGTGTTGGTATCAAAGTTGACGTAAACTCACTTTAATCAGTAGTTTATAAACAAAGGCGAGTACGAAAGTGCTCGTTTTTTGATTGATAAAACTAGTCATTATGATAGATGGATTCTGGAATAGTACATTAAGTTTTTTAACAATGCTTTAGAAGTTGTATTGTACTAGTCTGACTTCAATCTACTATAGTAAACTTTTCACTTGTTAAAGATATGAGATTGATTTTATACTCAATGAAAATCAAAAAGTAAACTAGGAAACTAGCCGCAGGTTGTACTTGAATACTGCAAGGCGACGTTGGCGCAGTTTGAAGAGATTTTCGAAGAGTATTAGATGTTTTAACTGTAATTTTAGTTCGCTAGTTTAAGTAGCTTGCTACTAGTTTCTTAATTTGTTATTTGACTTTCCTTGATAATCAATAGATGGTTTGTGATTATATAGATTTGGATCTTGAAGTGTTCATCAAATTAAAAGATACTTTTTGGACTAGGCTTCTTATACATTTTATATATAATTATAAAAACAATGAAATTTTGTAGAACTTCATATTAGAATGATTTATACCAGCAGAGAATTACATAACATCATTATCTATATAATAAATTGAACAAAATAATAAAAAATCCGAACTTTATTTTTAAACTGTTTATTGATTTACCTCAAGCCCTTGTGTTTGGAATGAAATACGGAACGAATAAATCATGTTTTAAAAAAAAGTTTGTAAATTGTATGAAGGTGTGATTTTTTCAGGTTTAATTTTAAAAATATCAGAATGTTTTTATCTATAAAAGTAATTGTTTTGAGTCATTAAACTTGTTTTAAAAAATTTATAGTGTTATAATTTAATAGATATTGAAAATTATTGAGCTCTTCCTACTCAAAATGTTATACCTTTAATATTGCTAAAATATTTAAGGGAGGGGGCTTTTTATTTGTTTAAACATTATAAATCAACATAAAAAATATACATTGAAGGAGGTTGTTAGTCTATATGAAAGGCATGCAACAACAAGATATTCGAACGGAGAAATACATTCGTTATGGTATTCGTAAATATAGTTTTGGAGCAGCATCAGTAGCGATTGCAGCTGGATTGATGTTCCTTGGAAATGGTGCAGTATCAGCCTCAGAAACAGCGGTAAATGGAAACGTTTCTGATGTGGCAGTAGTATCACCTAATGTTGAAGAGAATGGAGAAACGGCTAAAGTAGAAACTGCGAAGGAAGTAAAAGTAGAAGAAGCTAAGCCTGAAGTAGTGAGTCCTAAACTAGACAAGTCTCAACTTGAGTCTTATGTGAATGAACTAACTGGGAAACTCGCTGCTGGAAAATATGCAAACAAGACAGACGAAAGTTTGGCTCTTTTGAATGCGGATTTGGAAGCGGCAAAAGCAGCTCTTTCAAGTGCTACAAGTCAAGAGGAATTGAAAGCTGCTTACAACAAGCTTGTAACAACTGTAAACTCAAAACTAAAAAATAAACCAGTTGAGAAAACAGAAACACCAGCAGTTGACACTACAAATGGTAAAGAAACTGTAGGGAAGAAAGCGGAAAATACTGAGAAAAAATCTGAGTCAAACGCTATTGAAAACACAGGTTCAAAAGATGAACGAAACGGAAAAGAAATCGAAAAAGGTTCAGACTTACGTTCTGCTAACGAAGGACATACAGCTTCTTCTACAGAATTAAGAAAAGAAAATGGTGAATTTCTTGGATCTACAGGTAAATCTTACAAAGTACTAGATGGTAACAACAACAATAAGATTTATGTTCATGGATATCAATCTGAAAACACTGAGGTACCAGCGACTAATAGTGGACAAGCAGGGATAAGCGGTCGTACTGATATTCCGTTATCAAAAACAGAAGCTCAAAAAGTGGGACGTGAAGCTGCTCTATGGACTGGGAAACAACGTGTTACAGGTAAAAATAACGGGGGTAATGTATGGGGTGCAGGAGGTGCTTATGAGTATCTAGCTACAGAAATCTATGGTTATACTTATGAACAAGGAAATCACTATGTATATCTTACAGATGTAAAAAAACGTTTTAGTTTATCACCAGAGGCAACTGCTGCAGGATACACAATTGCAAAAATTGAAGCGAGTAACTTACCGCCAGGATTAGCTTATAATGCAACTACAGATACTGTAGAAGGATATGTAGCATCTACTCTTCAAAACGGTGTATATGACATGCGCTATATTGTAACTGTAGACAAAGGTGGAGCTACTCAGCAAGTTACTTTCAGAGACTTAACGGCTGGATGGATAGGATGGCAAGATTCATCTGCACCACTTATTCAAGGAAAATCAAAATTAGTAACAGTAGGCGATCAAGTTAATCATAACATCAAATATGTTGATAATGATGGAATGACTCGTGATGAAAGAACTGGTTATGTATACAAAGATGGTGGAGCAAAAGTTGTTGCCGGTTCAAAAACTGCTTCTGGAACCACGAAGGGAGCAACCTTTACTGCAGTTGATGGATCTAAAATAAATACCGAGAACGGACCACAAACTGTCACAGCGCATACTGCCTTAAACGGTAATTATACGGGAAGTAAAACTTCGATAAATGATGTTGTACCAGGATTAAATTACGATCCAAAAACTGGAGATATTACTGGAACAGCGTCAGAAGCTGGAATTTATACAGCAACTGTTTATGCAAAAGACTATAATAATACAACTAATGCGAAAAATCAGGATTGGAATATGTATGGTCAAGAAGCCCATGAAAATATTACAATTGCAGTAGCACCTAAGATTACTGTTAAGAATGTTGAAGCTTATGCAACAAATGTACCTGTGACAATTTCAAAGGGTGCTAACAAAGCTGAAATTACAATGCCAGATGGAACAGTTACAAAACTTGAAGTTAAAGATGGAAACTGGACAGTAGCTGCAGGCACTACAAACACAGCGGTACAAGAAGGTGCGGTATTAGGGGCTGCATCTACAACAGGAGATTCAACTCTTAACTTAACAGTGACTCCAGAATCTACAAAATATGTTGGTGTGGATAACATTGTAACAAAAGCCACAACTGATAAGGTAAAAGCAAACATCCAACGT
The DNA here is from genome assembly GCA_905221245.1 of bacterium. Classification (GTDB taxonomy): domain Bacteria; phylum Bacillota; class Bacilli; order Lactobacillales; family Streptococcaceae; genus Streptococcus. Next base: position 240,504 of record CAJNCK010000003.1, on the reverse strand, counting down.
GAATTTGCGATGGTAACTGACGCGGCAGGTACTACACTTAAAGCGGAATTTAACCGTGCAACAGGTAAATATTCGTTACCTACTGAAAAAGCTTTTGAACTAAAAGACAATGGTAATGGCACATCAACTCTTATTGAACGTCGTGTTTATACAGATGCTCAAGCAAATGGTGATGTTAAGTTTGTTGTTTATGAATTTGAACGTACATGGAATACAACATCTTCGGCGTCAACATTAGTGGACAAGATTGCTGAAATCCGTAAAAATGGTGAGGTAACAGCAGTAGGTAATGTTACACGTACAGAGACATTGGTTAAAAAAGATAACACATCTTCAGAACAAGGAATGGTAGTTACAGTAAGCTATGACTCAGTAACAAACCAATGGACATCTTCTGACGGTACAGCAGTAACAGCTAAAGAATCAAATGCTGGTTGGGAAATTGAAACAGCATCAGGATTTAAAGGGTATGTAGCATACCGTGAAGCAAGCTCAACAGACGTAGCATCAATTCAAAATGCTAAACCAACAGGGACTTCAACAAGTTATTCAGAAGCAAAAGGTACATCAGTAGACTTAATCAAGTCAACTAAAGCAAATGTAGCATTCGCGGATACAATCGATGATAAAACATCAGTTACAGATTCTGATACTATTAAGACAAAAGTAACTGCAACTGCACCAGACGGAACAGTAACTACTTTTGATGGAGCTCAAGCAGAAGAAACAGCTTATATTCAAGCACAACGTACAGCAGCAGCTAAAACTCAAGCGGCAGCAACAGCTGTAAAAGAACAACAAGAAACACAAAATGAATTAGCACGTCTTCAAGAACTATTAGATCGTTCAACAAGAACGGCAGAAGATGCTCAAGCAGCATTAGACAACTTGAAATTACGTACAATTTCTCCAACAGCTCAAGAATTAGCAGAAAGAAAACTTGCTAATGTAAAAGAGTTTAAAGCATCTATTGAGGCTCAATTAGCAACAGCTCAAGCAAATCTTGCAACAAAAAATACAGAAGTAGAATCAGCGCGTACTGCAGCTTTAGAAGCTGAAAAAGCGGTAGAAACTGCGCGTGCAGCTCTTAAAACAGCAGCTGAAGCAAACTTGGCTAAGGCTAACGCTTATGTACTATCTCAAAAAGGACGTTACAAAGTAACAGCAAGAGCAGTAGATTCAAACGGTGTTGTGACAACTCCAACAGTAGATGGAACAGATGCTGGAGAAGTAACAGAAGACGCAGTAGCAGAAACAACTTACTACATCGTAGTAACAGACCCAGAAAAATCATCAGGAGCTCAAGGTCAGAAACAAACTGACTCAATGGCAGATAACTTCAATGATGGAAAAGAAGGAACTACAGTATCAGATTACAAACTGGTAGATCCAACAACAGGTAATAAAGTTTCTTCAGTAACAACTGATCAAGGAACTTATACAGTAGATCCAACAACAGGTGAAGTAACGTTCACTCCAGTAGAAGGATTTGTAGGAACAGCTACATCGATGAAAGTTTCAGCGAATGTAACATTCAACGATGAATCAGGAAATCCAGTAACAGTAGCGGTAGAAAATACATATACACCAACTGTATACGGAATTGACCCAGCTGATGATGAAACGACTGGAAAACAAGGTCAAACACAAACATCTATTTCAGGGAAAGAGCGCTTTGAAGAACTAAACACTGAGACTAATACACCTGATGGGACGAACGTAGATTGGACAACAGCGGCATACTCATTAGAAGGAGCTAATGCTGAAGGTAAAGTGGTAGTTGATGGAGAAGGAACATACTCAATCAATCCAACAACAGGTGTAGTAACATTTGAACCACTTCCAACATTTACAGGAAAAGCTAAAGGTGTTAATGTACAAGTATCGGTAACAGCAACTGATTCAGAAGGAAACAAAGTTCCAGTTACTTCAAAAGGTAAATATACTCCAGAAGTAACGGCAGTAACACCAACGGGAGAAGGTGTAACTTCAAGTGGTAAACAAGGTCAAGAGCAAACAGGTACACCTAAGTTTACACAAGGTGATGAAACAGCACCAATTACTATTAACGAAAAGCAACCAGCTAAATTTGTAGTAAATGGCCAACCAGTTGAAGACAAAGAAATTCCAGCAACAAAAGATGGAAAAGAAGTTGGTAAATACGTAATCGATCCTTTAACAGGTGTTGTAACATTTAAACCAAACAAAGACTTCACAGGCACACCAGATCCAGCAACTGTTGAAGTTAAAGATAAGAATGGAACACCAGCTACAGCTACTTACACACCAACAGTAACCCCAGTCACTCCAACAGCAGAACCAAAAGAAACATCTGGAAAACAGGGTCAACCACAAACTCAAGAAACAGAGTCAATGTTCAAACAAGGTGATGAAGTAGCACCAATTGATAAGACAACTGTTAAATTGGTAGACCCAAGTGGTAATGAAGTAACAACAATGCCAGCGATGAAAGATGGTAAAGAAGTTGGAACATACACAATTGATCCAACAACAGGAGTTATTACATTCCAACCAAACAAAGACTTCACGGGCACACCAGATCCAGCTAAGGTTGTAGCGAAGGATACTAACGGAACTAAGGTAGAAACAACTTACATACCAACAGTAACCCCAGTCACTCCAACAGCAGAACCAAAAGAAACAACTGGAAAACAGGGTCAACCACAAACTCAAGAAACAGAGTCAATGTTCAAACAAGGTGATGAAGTAGCACTAATTGATAAGACAACTGTTAAATTGGTAGACCCAAGTGGTAATGAAGTAACAACAATGCCAGCGATGAAAGATGGTAAAGAAGTTGGAACATACACAATTGATCCAACAACAGGAGTTATTACATTCCAACCAAACAAAGACTTCACGGGCACACCAGATGCAGCTAAGGTTGTAGCGAAGGATACTAACGGAACTAAGGTAGAAACAACTTACACACCAACAGTAACCCCAGTCACTCCAACAGCAGAACCAAAAGAAACAACTGGAAAACAAGGTCAACCACAAACTCAAGAAACAGAGTCAATGTTCAAACAAGGTGATGAAGTAGCACCAATTGATAAGACAACTGTTAAATTGGTAGACCCAAGTGGTAATGAAGTAACAACAATGCCAGCGATGAAAGATGGTAAAGAAGTTGGAACATACACAATTGATCCAACAACAGGAGTTATCACATTCCAACCAAACAAAGATTTCACGGGCACACCAGATGCAGCTAGGGTTGTAGCGAAGGATACTAACGGAACTAAGGTAGAAACAACTTACACACCAACAGTAACCCCAGTCACTCCAACAGCAGAACCAGCTGAAACAACAGATATCCAAGGTAAAGAACAAACTGGAAAACCAACATTCACACCAGGAAATCCAGACGTACCAATGGATGATGAAGTGCCAGCAACCTTCGAAGATGGATCAACTGAGAAAGTAGTACCAGGCGAAGGAACATACACAGTTGCACCAGATGGCACAGTAACGTTTACCCCAGAGAAGAACTTCACAGGTAAAGGAACAGGCGTAACAGTTAAACGTGTAGATAAGAACGGTACCCCAGTAACGGCTAAATACACACCAAACGTGACACCGGTAACCCCAACAGCAGAACCAGCTGAAACAACAGACATCCAAGGTAAAGAACAAACTGGAAAACCAACATTCACACCAGGAAATCCAAACGTACCAATGGATGATGAAGTACCAGCAACCTTCGAAGATGGATCAACAACTAAGACAATTCCAGGCGAAGGAACTTACAAAGTGAATCCAGACGGTACAGTAACGTTCACCCCAGAAAAAGGATTCACAGGAGTAGGAACAGGAGTAACGGTTAAACGTGTAGATAAGAACGGTACCCCAGTAACGGCTAAATACACACCAACAGTAACTCCAGTGACTCCAGAAGGAACACCAGCTGAAACAACAGATATCCAAGGTAAAGAACAAAACGGTAAACCAGAATTCAAACCAGGCAATCCAGACGTACCAATGGATGATGAAGTGCCAGCAACCTTCGAAGATGGTTCAACAAAAAAGTCAATCCCAGGTGAAGGAACATACAAAGTGAATCCAGACGGTACAGTAACATTCACCCCAGAGAAGACATTCACAGGAACAGGTACAGGAGTAACAGTTAAACGTGTAGATAAGAACGGTACCCCAGTAACGGCTAAATACACACCAACAGTAACTCCGGTAACACCAGATGGAACACCTGCGGAATCTGAAGGACCTAAAGGGCAACCACAAACAGGAACACCTGAATTTAAACCGGGAAACCCTAATGTACCAATCGATGAAACTGTTAAACCAACATTTGACGATGGCACAACTGAGAAGAAAGTACCAGGTGAAGGAACATACACTATCGATGAAAACGGTAAAGTAACCTTCACTCCAGAAAAAGACTTCGTAGGAAAAGCTAAAGGTGTGACAGTTAAACGTGTAGATAAGAACGGTACACCAGTAACAGCTACTTACACTCCAACAGTTCGTCCTGATACTTCGTTCGTTGATAAAGATGGTAAACCACTTTCACCAACAGAAGATGGAACTAAACCAACTAAAGATATCCCAGGATACAAGATTGTTAAAACTGAAGTAGACGAAAAAGGAAATACAAAACACATCTATGAAAAAGTTACGACAACTCATAAAGATAAAGATGGTAATGTAATTCCAGGAACAACTACTGAGGAAGGCACAACTCCTAAGAAAGATATCCCAGGTTACCGCTTCGTAGAAACTAAGACTCTTCCAAATGGAGATACAGAGCACATTTATGAGAAAGTTACAACTCCGCCAGTAAGTCCATATAATCCAACACCAACACCAATTACAGAAAAAGTTTTAACAACTTATGTAGATGAAAAAGGTGAATTGATTATTCCAGACGAAAATGGAACACATCCAGGTAAATCATTAGAAGGTTATGAGTTAGTTCGTACAGAAACAGATGCTAATGGAAATGTTCGTAATGTTTACCGTAAGATTCAATCTCAAAAACCAGTACAACCAGTTGAGCCAGCTACACCTCAAGTACCGGCTACTCCAGCACAACCAGTACAAGAAACAGCAGTGAAAGAAGCTGAAGCTAAGCGTGAATTGCCAAATACTGGTACAGAAGACAATGCTCGTCTTGCAGCACTTGGACTTCTCGGAGTATTGAGTGGATTTGGTCTTGTAGCTCGCAAGAAGAAAGAAGACTAAGCTTTCTAATTGATATGATTTGTTTACAATGAATATATCTGTTTAAACCTGATGAATCATTCGATTCATCAGGTTTTTTCGGCTCTTTGTCAACTGTAGTGGGTTGAAGAAAAGCTAAAATCTAGAAAGGACAAATTTCGTCCTTTCTTTTTTTGAGTATAATAGCCATGTCGTTCATCTGAGATGTAAGTACTCAGTGGTTACCATCTACTAGCAAACCTATATGCGTAAACTACGTGAGCAATTGATACTCTTCAAAAATCTCTTCAAACCACGTCAGCGTCGGCTTGTCGTACTCAAGTACTGCCTGCGCCTAGCTTTCTAGTTTGCTCTTTGATTTTTATTGAGTATGAATTCGAACTAGAGAGGTAATTAATAGATTTATGCTATAATCATGGCAGACTGTATGCGTTTGATTATAGTTCATCAAAAACTAGATTAGAATTATCAGATAATATCATTTTATGTTATAATGAAGAAAAAACAGAGGTGTTCAAATGTCAGAAGCAGGTCATAAGTTTTTAGCAAAATTGGGGAAAAAACGCTTACGTCCAGGTGGAAAACGTGCCACAGATTGGTTAATTGCAGAAGGAGGGTTTTCAAAAGAAAAGAGAATACTAGAGGTTGCGTGTAATAGGGGAACTACAGCAATTGAGTTGGCACAGCGTTTTGGTTGTAAGATAACTGCTGTTGATATGGATGCTCAAGCTTTAGAAGTGGCTAAAAAATCTGCTGAAACGGCAGGTGTTGCTCATTTGATCAGGTTTGAAAGAGCAAATGCAATGAAACTTCCTTATGAAGATGCTAGTTTTGATATTGTTATAAATGAAGCTATGCTGACTATGCAAGCCGATCAAGCTAAGAAAAAATGTGTAATGGAATATCTAAGGGTTTTAAAACCTGAAGGTCTTCTCTTGACACATGATGTGCTTCTTAAGGAAGCTAAAGAGTCTGTCAGACAGGAACTGTCACAAGCAATTCATGTAAATGTAGGTCCTTTAACTCAAGATGGTTGGGAACAGGTGATGATAGAATCAGGTTATTGTGATGTGAAAGTATTGACTGGTGAAATGACATTAATGAAATTATCAGGTATGATTTATGACGAAGGTTGGCTAGGAACTTTGAAAATTTGCGTAAATGCTTGTAAAAAGGAGAATAGAAAGCAGTTTTTAACTATGTATAAAATGTTTGATAAGAATAAAAAGAACTTGGGATTTATTGCGATGGCTAGTTATAAATCGTCAAATCGTTAGATAATCATTGAAGTTAACTTTTCCTTTTTTCTTTCTTAAAAAATATGCTATAATAGAGAGTAAAAAACTTTGAAAGAAAGAAAAAGATGAATTTAAAAGATTACATTGCAACAATTGAAAATTATCCAAAGGAAGGTATTACCTTCCGTGATATTAGTCCTTTGATGGCTGATGGAAATGCTTACAGCTATGCTGTTCGTGAAATTGTTCAGTATGCTACTGACAAGAAAATTGATATGATCGTAGGGCCTGAAGCTCGTGGTTTTATCGTGGGTTGTCCAGTGGCCTTCGAGTTAGGAATTGGCTTTGCCCCTGTTCGTAAGCCAGGTAAATTGCCGCGCGAAGTCATTTCTGCTGACTATGAAAAAGAGTACGGTGTTGATACCTTGACTATGCATGCTGACGCCATCAAGCCAGGTCAACGTGTTCTTATCGTGGATGACCTCTTGGCAACAGGTGGAACTGTTAAGGCAACTATCGAAATGATTGAAAAACTTGGTGGTGTTGTAGCAGGTTGTGCCTTCCTTGTTGAATTGGATGAATTGAACGGCCGTGAAAAAATCGGTGACTACGATTACAAGGTTCTTATGCATTATTAATCAAAAACAGTCCCTAGGGCTGTTTTCTCTACATTAGGATATAAAAATAGACTATAGCTAGTTAGAGAAAAAGTATAATTGAAAACTATATCTTCTTGCAGTATAATAAAGGGACTAGATGTTTGAGATTTAGTTTCATACTCAATGAAAATCAAAGAGCAAACTAGGAAACTAGCCGCAGGTTGCTCAAAACACTGTTTTGAGGTTGTAGATGGAACTGACGTAGTCAGTATCCTACACATACGGCAAGGCAACGTTGACACGGTTTGAAGAGATTTTCGAAGAGTTTCAAACATATGCAATTATTCCTGAAAGAGTACAGTTAGGAGAGGGTTATGCCGATTCGAATTGATAAAAAATTACCAGCTGTTGAGATTTTACGGACAGAGAACATCTTTGTCATGGATGATCAACGTGCGGCCCACCAAGATATCCGTCCCTTGAAGATTTTAATTTTAAATCTCATGCCTAAAAAAATGGTGACAGAGACCCAGTTGTTGCGCCATTTGGCCAATACACCCCTACAACTGGATATTGATTTCCTCTATATGGAGAGTCATCGTTCTAAAACAACTCGTTCAGAACACATGGAGACTTTCTACAAAACTTTTCCTGAAGTCAAGGACGAGTATTTTGACGGGATGATTATCACGGGTGCTCCAGTTGAACATTTACCATTTGAGGAAGTGGACTATTGGGAGGAATTCAGTCAGGTTATCGAGTGGTCCAAGACCCATGTCTATTCGACCCTTCATATCTGTTGGGGGGCTCAGGCTGGGCTTTATCTCCGCTATGGGGTAGAAAAATACCAGATGGATAGTAAGTTATCAGGTATTTATCCTCAGGATACCTTAAAAGAAGGGCACCTTCTCTTTAGAGGCTTTGATGATAGCTATGTATCCCCTCATTCACGGCACACGGAGATTTCCAAGGAAGAAATTTTAAATAAAACCAATCTAGAGATTTTATCGGAAGGACCTCAGGTTGGGGTTTCGATTTTGGCCAGTCGTGATTTACGAGAAATTTATAGTTTTGGGCATTTGGAATATGACCGTGATACCTTGGCAAATGAATATTTCCGAGATCGTGATGCAGGTTTGGATCCTCATATTCCAGAAAATTACTTTAAGGATGATGATGTCAACCAAACACCTTGTCTTTGTTGGTCTTCATCTGCAGCCCTTTTTTTCAGTAACTGGGTAAACTATGCGGTCTATCAGGAAACACCTTTTGACTGGAGAAAGATAGAAGATGATGCATCTGCATATGGGTATTTATAAGAGGAATTATGACATATTTAGACGCTTTTAAATCAGGGAACTTGGTTTTACCGAGTGCCCTGCTCTTGCATTTTAAGGAACTCTTTCCTTCTAGTGACGATTTTCTGGTCTGGCAATTTTTCTATTTGCAAAATACGACAGGTTTGGAAGAAATGTCGCCGAGCCAGATTGCTGAAAGGATTGGCAAGGAAATTTCAGATGTCAACCAGGCTATTTCCAATCTGACGGAGAGGGGACTGCTTCAGTATCGAACGATTGAATTGAATGGTGAAATTGAATTACTTTTTGATGCTAGTTTGGCTTTGGAACGTTTGGATGACCTGCTTGGAGCAGTTCATTCAAGTTCAGACCGGTTGACACCTCAAAACCAGCTTAAGGATTTGGTAGAGACCTTCCAGCAGGAGTTGGGACGCTTGTTGACGCCTTTTGAGATTGAGGATTTGACCAAGACCTTTAAGGAAGATGGAACCAGTGCTGACTTGATTAAGGAGGCTCTTCGTGAAGCTGTTTTGAATGGAAAACAAAACTGGAAGTACATCCAGGCCATTTTGAGAAACTGGCGCCATGAAGGTATCAAAAGTGTGGCTCAAATTGAGGTCAAGAGAGCAGAGAGAGAAGCAAGTAATCCTCAGTTGACACAGGTATCTGTGGATTTCCGAAATGCCATGGATCTCTGGAAGGATTAATCCATGTAAGCAGGCTTGAAATCCGAGTAAGATTTGCAAGCTGTGTCTAATTGTGATAAAATAAATAGAAAATAAATTGAAAAAAGAGGTATGTGAAATGTCACGTAAACCATTTATCGCTGGTAACTGGAAAATGAACAAAAATCCAGAAGAAGCTAAAGCATTCGTTGAAGCAGTTGCATCAAAACTTCCTTCATCAGATCTTGTTGAAGCAGGTATCGCTGCTCCAGCTCTTGATTTGACAGCTGTTCTTGCTGCTGCTAAAGGTTCAAACCTTAAAGTTGCTGCTCAAAACTGCTACTTTGAAAATGCAGGTGCTTTCACTGGTGAAACTAGCCCACAAGTTTTGAAAGAAATCGGTACTGACTACGTTGTTATCGGTCACTCAGAACGCCGTGACTACTTCCATGAAACTGACGAAGATATCAACAAAAAAGCTAAAGCAATCTTTGCAAACGGTATGCTTCCAATCATCTGTTGTGGTGAATCACTTGAAACTTACGAAGCTGGTAAAGCTGCTGAGTTTGTAGGTGCTCAAGTATCTGCTGCATTGGCTGGATTGACAGCTGAACAAGTTGCTGCATCAGTTATCGCTTACGAGCCAATCTGGGCTATCGGTACTGGTAAATCGGCTTCACAAGACGACGCACAAAAAATGTGTAAAGTTGTTCGTGACGTTGTAGCTGCTGACTTTGGTCAAGAAGTTGCGGACAAAGTTCGTGTTCAATACGGTGGTTCTGTTAAACCTGAAAACGTTGCTTCATACATGGCTTGCCCAGACGTTGACGGTGCCCTTGTTGGTGGTGCGTCACTTGAAGCTGAAAGCTTCTTGGCATTGCTTGACTTTGTAAAATAATCAGTAGCAAAAGCTAGGTGGAACAGCATTCAGATGTCTGTTCCATTTTTTATAGGAGAGGAAAGATTGAAAACAAAGATTGGAAAAATTGGATTAGCAAGTATCTTTTTACTAGGCTTGGCAGTTAGTCATGTAGCTGCAAATGAAACCGAAGCTTCAAAAACTTCGCAGAATACAACGACAGTTTCAAGTAGTTCAGAGCAAAATCAGTCTTCTAATAAAACTCAAACGAGCGAAGGAGTAAAGACCAATGCTTCTGCCCACTGGGAGGGAGATTATTATGTAAAGGCTGATGGTTCCAAAGCCAAGAGTGAGTGGATTTTTGATAACTACTATAAGGCTTGGTTTTATATTAAGTCAGACGGTCGTTATGCTCAAAATGAGTGGCAGGGCAATTATTACCTAAAATCAGGTGGTTATATGGCCAAAAATGAATGGGTTTATGATAACGCCTATAAGAATTGGTTTTACCTGAAATCCGATGGTTCTTATGCTAACCAGGAATGGCACTCTGTTGGAGGTAAATGGTACTATTTTAAAAAATGGGGCTATTTAGCTAAAAGTCAATGGCAGGGAAGTTATTTCTTAAATGGTCAAGGTGCCATGATGCAAAATGAATGGCTCTATGATCCAGCCTATTCGTCTTACTTCTATCTTAAGTCCGATGGTTCTTATGCAAATCAAGAGTGGCAAAAGATTGATGGCAAGTGGTATTATTTCAAGAAGTGGGGATACATGGCTCAAGATGAGTGGCATGGTAACTACTATTTGACAGGAAGTGGTGCTATGGCGACTGGTGAATTAGTCATGAATGATGCTCGCTATATTTTTTCTGACTCAGGTGAGTTAAAAGAAAAGAAAGACTTGAATGTTGGCTGGGTTCACCGAAATGGCAGACGTTATTTCTTTAACCATCGTGAAGAACAAGTTGGGACTGATCAAGTTAAAAAGGTCATCGATGTCAGTGAACACAATGGTCGTATCAGTGACTGGAAAAAAGTCATCGATGATAATGGAGTAGATGGAGTCATTGTTCGTTTGGGCTATAGTGGAACTGAGGACAAGGAATTGGCTCATAATATCAAGGAGTTAAACCGTCTTGGAATTCCTTACGGTGTTTACCTCTATACTTATGCTGAAAATGAGACCGATGCTGAGAATGATGCTAAGCAGACTATTGAACTCTTGAAGAAATACAAGATGAACTTGTCTTATCCAATCTACTATGATGTTGAGAACTGGGAATATGTAAATAAGACCAAGAAAGCTCCGACAGATACAGCTACTTGGGTTGAAATTATCAATAAGTATATGGAAACCATGAAGCATGCTGGTTACCAAAACGTGAAAGTTTATAGCTATCGTCAACTTTTGCAAACTCGTTTGAATCATCCTGATATTTTGCAACATGTTAACTGGGTAGCAGCCTATACGGATGCGCTTGATTGGAATAATCCTCATTATTCAGGAGAAAAAGGATGGCAATATACTTCATCTGACTCTCTTAAAGGGATTCGAGGACGTGTGGATGTTAGCGTCTGGTATTAAGATATAGGTTTGAGAAAGGAGTGTGCAAGAAAATTGCATCCTCTTTTTCTTTAGTTTTGTCGCAGTTACGAGAGGTGTAAGGGGACTGTGTTTTATTCTAAAAAAATCTTATACTCTTCGAAAATCTCTTCAAACCACGTCAGTTCTATCTGCAACCTCAAAACAGTGTTTTGAGCAACTTGCGGCTAGCTTCCTAGTTTGCTCTTTGATTTTCATTGAGTATTAAATTATCAGTCTATTGCAACTTTTCTCATGTGAGTCATTTGGCTTGCTATTGGTTTTCCTTAGTAGTATACTAAGGTAGTAATCATTAAGAAGTGGTTACAAATAATAATGAACGAGGTAAAGAAAATGGTAGAATTGAAAAAAGAAGCAGTAAAAGACGTAACATCATTGACAAAAGCAGCGCCAGTAGCATTGGCAAAAACAAAGGAAGTCTTGAATCAAGCTGTTGCTGATTTGTACGTAGCCCACGTTGCTTTGCACCAAGTGCACTGGTACATGCGTGGTCGTGGTTTCCTTGTATGGCATCCAAAAATGGATGAGTATATGGAAGCTCTTGATGGTCAATTGGATGAAATCAGTGAGCGTTTGATCACACTTGGGGGTAGCCCATTCTCTACATTGACAGAATTCCTTCAAAACAGTGAAATCGAAGAAGAAGCCGGTGAATACCGTAATGTTGAAGAAAGCTTGGAGCGTGTCCTTGCTATCTACCGTTACTTGTCAGAACTTTTCCAAAAAGGTTTGGATATTACTGATGAAGAAGGTGACGATGTAACAAACGGTATCTTCTCAGATGCTAAGACTGAAACTGACAAAACAATCTGGATGCTTGCAGCAGAACTTGGACAAGCACCTGGTTTGTAAGAAACAATAGCAACATATATAAATCTGTAGGAAATTTCTTACAGATTTTTTCTATTCTGTAAGCTATTCCAAAACAGTCTTTTTTTGAGTTTTTTGATAAAATAGTACTATCAGTAAAAAGGATGGAAGCATGACTAAGAAAATCGTAGCTATTTGGGCCCAGGATGAAGAGGGTGTGATTGGTAAGGACAATCGTCTGCCTTGGCATTTGCCAGCAGAACTGCAACACTTCAAAGAAACAACTCTGAATCATGCTATCTTGATGGGGCGTGTGACCTTTGATGGAATAGGGCGTCGCTTGCTTCCCAAACGGGAGACCTTGATTTTGACTCGTAACCCAGAAGAAAAGATAGACGGGGTTGCTACTTTTTATGATGTTCAGTCTGTCTTGGACTGGTATCAGGCTCAAGATAAGAATCTTTATATTTTAGGTGGAAAGCAAATTTTTCAAGCTTTTGAACCCTACCTTGACGAAGTGATTGTGACTCACATTCATGCTCGGGTGGAAGGAGATACCTATTTCCCTGAAGAATTTGACTTGTCTCTTTTTGAGACAGTTTCAAGCAAATTCTATAGCAAAGATGAGAAAAATCCTTATGATTTTACCATCCAATACCGCAAGAGAAAGGAAGTCTAATGGAACGTAGTATATTTGGTTTTTTCACAGCCATGCTGTGTTTGGTCTGCTTGCTTGCAGGGGCACAGGCTTTTCGTAAAAAGCGCTATGGACTTTCTGTCCTGCTCTGGTTAAATGCTTTTACCAATTTGGTCAACAGTATCCATGCTTTTTACATGACCTTATTTTAGATAGAATGACAGTATAGAATAGAACGGAAGGAAATCATGCCTACAACTAGGAATAATGATATGATGGTTTATTGCTCATTTTGTGGCAAAAGCCAAGAAGAAGTACAAAAAATAATCGCAGGTAACAACGCCTTTATCTGTAATGAATGTGTGGAGTTGGCCCAGGAGATCATTCGTGAGGAGTTGGCTGAAGAAGTCTTGGCAGACTTGTCAGAAGTTCCAAAACCCATCGAACTCCTTCATATCTTGAACCACTATGTTATCGGTCAAGATCGTGCCAAACGTGCCTTGGCAGTGGCAGTTTATAACCACTATAAACGCATCAATTTCCACGATACGCGTGAAGAGTCAGAAGATGTGGATTTGCAGAAGTCAAATATCTTGATGATTGGCCCAACTGGTTCAGGGAAAACCTTCCTTGCTCAGACCTTGGCTAAGAGCTTGAATGTGCCTTTTGCTATTGCAGATGCAACAGCTCTTACTGAGGCTGGTTATGTGGGTGAGGACGTGGAAAATATCCTCCTCAAACTCTTGCAGGCTGCTGACTTTAATATTGAACGTGCAGAGCGTGGGATTATCTACGTGGATGAAATTGATAAGATTGCCAAGAAGAGCGAGAACGTTTCTATCACACGTGACGTTTCTGGTGAAGGTGTGCAACAAGCCCTTCTCAAGATTATCGAGGGAACGGTAGCTAGCGTACCACCTCAAGGTGGACGTAAACATCCACAACAAGAAATGATTCAAGTGGATACCAAGAACATTCTCTTCATCGTGGGTGGTGCCTTTGATGGCATTGAAGAAATTGTCAAACAACGTCTGGGTGAAAAGGTTATCGGATTTGGTCAAAATAACAAGGCGATTGATGAAAATAGCTCATACATGCAAGAAATCATCGCAGAAGATATTCAAAAATTTGGTATTATCCCTGAGTTGATTGGACGCTTGCCAGTATTTGCAGCTCTTGAACAATTGACGGTTGATGACTTGGTTCGTATCTTGAAAGAACCAAGAAATGCCTTGGTGAAACAATACCAAACCTTGCTATCTTATGACGATGTTGAGTTGGAGTTTGACGACGAAGCCCTTCAAGAAATCGCTAATAAGGCTATCGAACGCAAAACTGGTGCGCGTGGTCTTCGCTCGATCATCGAAGAAACCATGCTAGACGTCATGTTTGAAGTACCGAGTCAGGAAAATGTGAAATTGGTCCGCATCACAAAAGAAGCTGTCGATGGAACGGATAAACCAATCCTAGAAACAGCCTAGAGGTGACTATGGAACTTAATACACACAATGCTGAAATCTTGCTCAGTGCGGCCAATAAATCCCACTATCCGCAGGATGAACTACCAGAGATTGCCCTAGCAGGGCGGTCAAATGTTGGCAAGTCTAGTTTTATCAACACTATGCTGAACCGCAAGAATTTAGCGAGAACTTCAGGGAAACCTGGTAAAACCCAGCTTCTCAACTTCTTTAATATCGATGACAAGATGCGTTTTGTGGATGTGCCTGGTTATGGCTATGCCCGTGTTTCCAAAAAGGAACGTGAAAAGTGGGGGCGCATGATTGAGGAGTATCTGACAACTCGGGAAAATCTCCGTGCGGTTGTCAGTCTAGTTGACCTTCGTCATGACCCGTCAGCAGATGATGTGCAGATGTACGAATTTCTCAAGTATTATGAGATTCCGGTCATCATCGTTGCGACCAAGGCGGACAAGATTCCTCGTGGTAAATGGAATAAGCATGAATCAGTAATCAAAAAGAAATTAAACTTTGACCCAAGTGACGACTTTATCCTCTTTTCATCTGTCAGCAAGGCAGGGATGGATGAGGCTTGGGATGCAATCTTAGAAAAATTGTGAGGAAAAGAAAATGGCAAAAACAATTCATACAGATAAGGCTCCAAAGGCTATCGGACCATATGTTCAAGGAAAAATCGTTGGCAACCTTTTGTTTGCTAGTGGTCAAGTTCCCCTATCTCCTGAAACTGGGGAAGTCGTTGGAGAAACCATCCAAGAACAGACAGAACAAGTCTTGAAAAATATTGGTGCTATTTTGGCAGAAGCAGGAACAGACTTTGACCATGTTGTCAAAACAACTTGCTTCTTGAGCGATATGAACGACTTTGTCCCTTTTAACGAGGTTTACCAAACGGCCTTTAAAGAGGAATTTCCAGCTCGTTCAGCTGTAGAGGTAGCTCGTCTTCCTCGTGATGTAAAAGTCGAAATCGAAGTCATCGCAGAGATTGGATAAGCTAGTTGAAGTTTGGTGTTGCCAAACTTCTTTTGATATAAGGAGAAAAAGATGACAAAGAAACAACTTCACTTGGTGATTGTGACAGGGATGAGTGGTGCAGGAAAAACTGTGGCTATTCAGTCCTTCGAGGATCTAGGTTATTTTACTATTGATAATATGCCACCAGCTCTCTTGCCTAAGTTTTTGCAGTTGGTGGAAACAAAGGAAGACGATCATAAGTTGGCTTTAGTGGTGGATATGCGTAGTCGTTCTTTCTTTTCAGAAATTCAAACTGTTTTGGATGAGTTGGAAAACAAGGAAGAATTGGACTTTAAAATCCTCTTCTTGGACGCAGCTGATAAGGAATTGGTCGCTCGTTATAAGGAAACCAGACGGAGTCACCCACTAGCAGAAGATGGTCGAATTTTAGATGGGATCAAGCTGGAGCGTGAACTCTTGGCACCACTGAAAAACATGAGCCAAAATGTGGTGGATACAACTGAACTCACTCCACGTGAGTTGCGTAAAACCATTGCAGAGCAGTTTGCGGATCAGGAACAAGCCCAGTCTTTCCGTATCGAAGTCATGTCTTTTGGCTTTAAATATGGAATCCCGATTGATGCGGATTTAGTCTTTGATGTGCGCTTTTTGCCAAATCCATATTACCTTCCAGAACTGAGAAACCAAACGGGTGTAGACGAACCTGTTTATGACTATGTCATGAACCATCCTGAGTCAGAAGACTTTTATCAACGTTTGTTGGCCTTGATTGAGCCGATTTTGCCAAGCTACCAAAAGGAAGGGAAGTCTGTTTTGACCATTGCCATGGGTTGTACAGGGGGGCAACACCGCAGTGTGGCCTTTGCCAAACGCTTGGCGCAGGACTTATCCAAGAATTGGCCTGTCAATGAAGGGCATCGCGATAAAGACCGAAGAAAGGAAACGGTAAACCGTTCATGAGAAAACCAAAGATAACGGTGATTGGTGGAGGGACTGGGATCCCCGTCATTCTTAAAAGTCTGCGTGAAAAAGATGTGGAAATCGCTGCTATCGTAACGGTGGCGGATGATGGTGGTTCTTCAGGTGAACTCCGAAAAAATATGCAACAATTGACACCGCCAGGCGATCTCCGCAATGTCCTTGTGGCCATGTCGGATATGCCTAAGTTTTATGAGAAGGTATTTCAGTATCGCTTCTCTGAGGATGCCGGAGCCTTTGCTGGCCATCCATTGGGGAATCTCATCATTGCTGGTCTGTCAGAAATGCAGGGCTCGACCTATAATGCCATGCAGTTATTGAGCAAATTTTTCCATACCACTGGGAAGATTTATCCTTCCAGTGACCATCCTTTGACCCTACACGCAGTCTTTCAGGATGGGACAGAGGTGGCTGGAGAGAGTCATATTGCAGACCATCCAGGCATGATTGACCATGTCTATGTGACCAATACCCTTAACGATGATACGCCTCTGGCTAGCCGTCGAGTGGTGCAGACCATTCTTGAAAGTGACATGATTGTCCTCGGACCTGGTTCTCTCTTTACCTCGATTTTGCCCAATATCGTGATTAAGGAAATCGGGCAGGCGCTTTTGGAAACCAAGGCAGAAATCGCCTATGTCTGCAATATCATGACCCAACGTGGGGAGACGGAACACTTTACAGATAGTGACCATGTGGAAGTCTTGCATCGTCACCTTGGCCGACCTTTTATCGACACTGTCTTGGTGAATATCGAAAAAGTGCCTCAGGAATACATGAATTCCAACCGTTTTGATGAATACTTGGTGCAGGTGGAACATGATTTTGCTGGTCTTTGTAAGCAAGTTCCGCGTGTGATTTCATCCAACTTCCTTCGTCTGGAAAATGGGGGTGCCTTCCACGATGGAGATTTGATCGTGGATGAGTTGATGCGCATTATAAAGGTGAGAAAATGAGTTTCACAGTAGCAGTAAAAGAAGAAATTCTAGGTCAGCACCATCTGAGCCGGCATGAATTATCTGCCATTATCAAGATGTCTGGTAGCATCGGTCTTTCGACTTCGGGCTTGACCTTGTCTGTCGTGACAGAAAATGCCAAACTGGCTCGGCACCTCTATGAGTCCTTTCTCCATTTCTACGAAATCAAATCGGAAATCCGACACCACCAACGGAGCAATCTTCGTAAGAATCGGGTCTATACCGTTTTTACAGATGAAAAGGTGCAGGACTTATTGAGTGATTTGCACTTGGCAGACTCGTTCTTTGGTCTGGAAACAGGTATTGATGGGGCGATTTTATCAGACGAGGAAGCAGGCCGTGCCTATCTCTGTGGCGCTTTCTTGGCAAATGGCAGCATTCGTGACCCTGAGTCAGGTAAGTACCAGTTGGAAATCAGTTCTGTTTATTTGGACCACGCGCAAGGGATTGCCTCTCTTCTCCAGCAGTTTTTACTGGATGCTAAGGTTCTTGAGCGTAAGAAGGGAGCTGTGACCTATCTCCAGCGAGCCGAAGATATTATGGACTTCTTGATTGTCATCGGAGCCATGAAGGCGCGTGATGATTTTGAGCGAGTTAAGATTTTACGAGAAACCCGTAACGACCTTAATCGTGCTAATAATGCTGAAACGGCGAATATTGCTCGGACAGTTTCTGCCAGCATGAAGACTATCAACAATATCAGCAAAATCAAAGATATCATGGGCCTAGAAAATCTACCAGTAGATTTGCAGGAGGTAGCGCAGTTGCGAATTCAGCACCCAGATTACTCTATCCAGCAGTTAGCAGATAGTCTCAGCACTCCTCTGACCAAAAGTGGTGTTAACCACAGACTCAGAAAAATCAATAAGATAGCCGATGAGTTATAAAGATATAAAACACCTCTTTCTTGACAATTAAATAGAGTATGTGAGATAATAAAGGGGAATTGAGAAGTTCTAGCATTTTAGTGCTAACAGAAATCCCCTCGGTACTGCAATACTGAGGGGATTTTTTTCTGGGTTAGATAGCACTAACCAGGAAGGTTACTTGTCGAAGTGATCGTCTAACCAACGAGTCACCAGCCATGAGATGATACTCTCGATGACTGCGATAAGTACTATTTTGAGAAGTTCTAGCATCTGTAATACCTCCTTTTCCAAGGCGTATTGTTAGTGCCGTCCCTATTATATCACATGTTTTATCAGTTTGATAGGCATTTTTATTTTTGTTAAAGAAGGGGGAAATATGATCTAACAAATTAGCCGATGAACTATAAAACCACGAATCCTATGTGACTCGTGGTTCTTTTTCTATAAACTAGTAGAGTGTTTTGGTTGTACTTTTTGTTCTGGGTCGATGTAGTTAATGGCATTGTTAACAGCGGTTGGTGCTTCTCCAAGCCCTGTCGCAATCAGATCAATTTTTCCGTCATAGTAGCAACAGTCACCGATAGCATAGATACCTGCTTGGCTAGATTCTTGCTTGCTATTGACGATAATCTTGTGGCGGTTGAGGTCCAGACCCCAGTTTTTAAGGTTACCAACAGAAGATTTGAAACCATAGTTGACAAAGAGGTGGTCTAGGTCAATAGTTTCTGTTTCATCAGATTTGACTTTTGTGATTTCAAGTTTATCGAGTGTTTTTCCATCTCCAAGGAGTTGGCTAGGGACGAATGGTGTCTTGATGGTCACAGATGATTCTTGCAAGGCTTGAACACTGTGTTCCAAGGCGCGGAAATTATCTCTGCGGTGGACAAGGGTAGTTGGCGCAATTTTTTCAAAAGCCAAAGCCCAATCCACAGCCGAGTCTCCTCCACCAAGAATCGTCACTTTCTTACCAGCATATTGCTGGATGTTGGAAACGTGGTAGTGGATATTTTCATAGTCCTCAACGCCTTCTAGTTCTAGAGGACGTGGTTTGAAGGCACCGCCACCCATAGCGATGATAACTGTTTTAGACAGGTGACTTCCTTTAGAAGTTGTAATTACAAAGCCTTCTTCTTGTTTTTCAATCTCAAGAACCGTTTCGTTGAGATGAATAGGGGTATCAAAGCCATTTAATTGCTCGATTAGACGGTTAGTCAACTCTTCTCCAGTCAGGTTTGGGAATCCCGGTACGTCTAAAATTTCCTTTTCAGGATAGAGAATAGCAGGTTGTCCACCTAGTTGTGGAAGGGAGTCGATGATTTGGACCTTGGCTTGGCGTAGGTGGGCATAGAAGGCTGCAAAAAGTCCGACGGGACCACCACCTACAATGGTAATATCATAGAGTTGAGACATGGTTTCTCCTTTGTTTTTTCTAGTCATACTCTTCGAAAATCAAATTCAAACCACGTCAGCGTCGCCTTACCGTACTCAAGTACAGCCTGCGGCTAACTTCCTAGTTTGCTCTTTGATTTTCATTGAGTATCAGTTTATTTTATCATATTTTTTCTTTAATTTAAAATGAAGTAGGATAGGGAAAAAAATGCCAGAAAAATGGTATAATAGAAAGGAACGTGTTTGGACAGAGAGGAGACAGCAGATGAACTTTCAACAATTATCCAACCTGCAATATTGGACTAGCTTGTTTTCTAGTCCTTGGAGTATTGCTATCAATGTGTTTGATATTTTGATTGTGGCCTATATTTTATATCGTTTTACAAAAGCGATAGCTGGCACCAAGATTATGATTTTGGTGCGTGGGGTCGTGATCTTTGTATTAGCCCAGGTTGTGGCCAATATCCTTGGTTTAACAACGATTTCTTGGTTGATTAATCAAATTATCACCTATGGGGTTATTGCTGCGGTTGTTATCTTCTCTCCAGAGATTCGGACTGGTTTGGAACGCTTGGGAAGGGCGACAGATTTCTTTTCTACTGCTCAAATTAGTGCAGAGGAGCAAATGATTCGTGCCTTTGTCAAGTCGGTTGAATATATGAGTCCTCGTAAGATTGGTGCTCTGGTTGCCATCCAACGAGTTCGGACCTTACAAGAATACATTGCGACAGGGATTCCTTTGGATGCCAATATTTCAGCTGAACTCCTTATTAATATCTTTATCCCCAACACTCCCCTACACGATGGTGCTGTGATTATCAGAGAAAATCGAATAGCAGTAACCTCTGCCTATCTTCCCTTGACAGAAAGCACAGGGATTTCCAAGGAATTTGGGACCAGACACCGGGCGGCTATCGGTTTGTCAGAAGTATCCGATGCCTTGACCTTCATCGTCTCAGAGGAAACAGGAGGCATTTCTATTACCTATAACGGTGTTTTCAAGCACGACTTGACGATTGAAGAATTTGAAGCAGAGCTACGAGCAATTCTTTTGCCAGCTGTTGAGGAAAAAGTCAGTTTCAAGGACCGTTTGCTAGGAGGTTGGAAATATGAGAAAAAATAGTCTATATATCATTTCATCTCTCTTTTTTGCTTGTATCTTATTTATCTATGCAACGTCAACCAACTTTCAAAATAGCAATACCGCAAGGCAGGTCAAATCAGAAACCTACACCAATACGATAACGAACGTTCCTATCGATATTCACTATGATGATGACCAGTATTTCATTAGCGGATTTGCATCAGAAGTTTCAGTTGTGCTGACAGGTGCCAATCGTGTGACCTTGGCCAGCGAAATGCAGGAGAGCACTCGTAAGTTTAAGGTCACAGCGGATTTGACGGATGTCAGTGTTGGAACGATTGAAGTTCCCTTGAATATTGAAAATCTTCCAAATGGAATGACTGCTGTGGCAACGCCTCAAAAGATTACAGTGAAAGTTGGGAAGAAGGTTAAGCGAGATGGGATGCTTGTTGTGCCACAAGTTGACCAAAGCCAGATTGATCCCAAGCTACAAATTGATAGTGTAACCGTGTCAAATGAACGCGTTTCGGTCACAACTGACCAAGAAACATTAGCTAAGATTGACAAAATTATTGCACTTTTACCAACCAGCGAACGCATAACAGGTAATTACAGTGGTTCGGTACCTTTGCAGGCAATCGACCGTAATGGTGTTGTCTTACCGGTAGTTATTACTCCGTTTGATACGACAATGAAGGTAACTACAAAACCTGTGGTATCGAGTTCAAGTGCATCTAATTCAAGTGCAAGTAGTTCGTCGGAGACATCTTCGTCAACGAAAGCAAATAGTTCAAAAACGAATTAAAAAATAGGAAAAGGATTTTATAAAAATGGGTAAATACTTTGGGACTGATGGAGTCCGTGGAGAAGCTAACGTAGAACTAACACCAGAATTGGCCTTCAAACTAGGACGTTTTGGAGGCTATGTTCTTAGTCAACATGAAACGGAAGCACCGAAAGTCTTTGTAGGACGTGACACACGTATTTCAGGGGAAATGCTAGAATCTGCTTTGGTGGCAGGTCTCCTCTCTGTAGGGATTCACGTCTACAAACTTGGTGTCCTTGCAACACCAGCAGTAGCTTACTTGGTAAAAACTGAGGGAGCCAGTGCAGGTGTCATGATTTCTGCCAGCCACAACCCAGCCCTTGATAATGGAATTAAGTTCTTTGGCGGTGATGGCTTCAAACTAGATGATGAAAAAGAAGCAGAAATTGAAGCCTTGCTAGATGCTGCGGAAGATACTCTTCCTCGTCCAAGTGCTGAAGGCTTGGGAACCTTGGTAGATTATCCAGAGGGCTTGCGTAAGTATGAAGGATATCTTGTTTCAACTGGAACTCCTCTTGAAGGAATGAAGGTTGCCTTGGATACGGCCAATGGTGCAGCTTCTACAAGTGCCCGTCAAATCTTTGCAGACCTTGGAGCTCAATTGACTGTTATAGGGGAAACACCAGATGGGCTTAATATCAACCTTAATGTTGGTTCAACACACCCAGAAACCCTTCAAGAAGTGGTCAAAGAAAGCGGATCAGCTATTGGTTTGGCCTTTGATGGGGACAGTGACCGTTTGATTGCTGTTGATGAAAATGGGGATATCGTTGATGGTGATAAAATCATGTACATCATCGGGAAATACCTTTCTGAAAAAGGACAATTGGCTCAAAATACAATCGTGACAACTGTTATGTCCAACCTTGGTTTCCACAAGGCCTTGGACCGTGAAGGCATTAACAAGGCAGTCACTGCAGTTGGCGACCGCTATGTTGTTGAAGAAATGAGAAAATCAGGCTACAACCTTGGTGGTGAACAGTCTGGTCACGTCATCTTGATGGACTACAATACAACAGGTGATGGTCAATTATCTGCTGTTCAATTGACAAAAATCATGAAGGAAACTGGTAAGAGCTTGTCAGAGTTGGCAGCAGAAGTAACCATCTATCCACAAAAATTAGTCAATATCCGAGTGGAAAATGCCATGAAGGAAAAGGCTATGGAAGTGCCAGCTATTAAGGCTATCATCGAGAAGATGGAAGAAGAAATGGCAGGGAATGGCCGTATCCTTGTTCGCCCAAGTGGAACAGAGCCCCTTTTGCGTGTTATGGCAGAAGCGCCTACAACAGAAGAAGTAGACTACTATGTTGATACCATCGCAGACGTAGTTCGAGCTGAAATCGGGATTGACTAAATCCTAGAAAACTAGATGAAAATAAAAAATTATGGTACAATAGCTTATAATATTGTAGCCGAGGGAGAAAGACATGAATCTTAAACGTGAACAAGAATTTGTTAGTCAGTATCATTTTGATGCGCGTAATTTTGAATGGGAAAATGAAAATGGAGCTCCTGAAACTAAGGTGGATGTGAACTTCCAATTAATTCAACATGACCAAGAAAATCAAGTGACTTCCTTGATTGTTGTCTTGAGTTTTATGATTGTATTTGATAAATTTGTCATCAGTGGAACCATTTCACAGGTGAACCATATCGATGGTCGTATTGTTAACGAACCAAGTGAATTGAACCAAG
This sequence comes from bacterium, assembly GCA_905221245.1. Taxonomy (GTDB): domain Bacteria; phylum Bacillota; class Bacilli; order Lactobacillales; family Streptococcaceae; genus Streptococcus. The sequence goes on along the minus strand of CAJNCK010000003.1, from coordinate 217,320 downwards.
AAGAAGTGGAAACCTTGGCTCGCCCATGTTTGAACATGCTCAACCGTTTGACTTACGAAGTGACTGAAATTGCATTAGACTTACCAGGAATCAATTTGGAGTTCTAATATGAAATTAGCTGTTATCACAGATTCCTCTGCCTATCTCAGTGCAGATACCTTGCAAAGAGAAGATTTATTTGTCTTGGATATTCCTGTCAATATTGATGGTGAGGAGTATGTCGAAGGTATCAATCTGACTGCTGAGGAATTTTACCAAAAAATGGCTCAGGCTTCTGAATTGCCTAAGACCAGTCAACCAAGTATTGCCAAGTTAGATGAGATTCTAACTTCGCTCAAAGAACAAGGCTATACCCATGCTTTGGGGCTTTTCCTATCTTCTGGAATTTCAGGTTTTTACCAAAATATCCAGTATATGATAGAAGAATATGAGGGTTTAACTATTGCTTTCCCAGACACTTTGATTACAAGTGCTCCTCTGGGTATCATGGTTGAAAGTGTCTTTAACTGGCGAGATCAGGGTGATGACTTTGCCATTATTCAGGATAAGCTAGCTATTCAAATTAGTCACACATCTGCTTTTATCATGGTGGATGATTTGGATCATTTGGTAAAAGGGGGGCGCCTTTCAAATGGAGCTGCGATTTTGGGCAATCTGCTAAGCATTAAGCCAATCCTCTATTTCAATGATCAAGGTGTGATTGAAGTTTACGAAAAAGTTCGTACTGAAAAGAAAGCAACTAAGCGCTTAATTGAGATTATCAAGGAAGCCACAGCTTCAGGCCAATACCGTATCATTGTCATTCACGGGAATGCTCCTGAAAAGGCTGAAGAATTGCGTCAGCACTTACTTGAATCTGGAGTAGGTACGGATATTTCACTTGCTACATTTGGTAGTGTCATTGGAACCCACCTAGGAGCAGGAAGTATTGCTCTAGGTTATATTCCAGTGATTTAGTTGGGACTTTTAGCTTAGTTAAGAAGTTAGCAAATGAACACGCCTGAAACCTTGTGTGAAAAAGATAGTTCTTCCAAGGAGTAGACACTTCTTGATCAGAACTCCTATTTTCACTTTGTGTTCCTACAGGCTTTGTATCTTAGACAGGAGTAGAGATGAGTATTCGAGTAATTATTGCTGGTTTTAAGGGAAAGATGGGCCAAGCTGCTTGTCAGATGGTCTTGACTGATCCAGACTTGGACTTGGTAGCAGTTTTGGATCCCTTTGAGTCTGAGTCAGAATGGCAGGGTATTCCTGTTTTCAAGGATAAGGCTGATTTGGTCGGTTTTGAAGCGGATGTCTGGGTAGACTTTACTACACCAGCCGTTGCCTACGAAAATACACGTTTTGCTCTTGAGCATGGCTTTGCTCCAGTAGTTGGAACGACTGGTTTCACGAGTGAAGAAATTGCAGAGCTAAAAGATTTTTCACGTGACCAAGATTTGGGTGGCTTGATCGCTCCTAACTTTGCCTTGGGTGCTGTTTTACTCATGCAATTTGCAAGGCAGGCTGCTAAATATTTCCCAAATGTGGAGATTATCGAGCTCCATCATGACAAGAAAAAGGATGCTCCAAGTGGAACAGCTATTAAAACAGCTGAGTTAATGGCAGAAGTTCGAGAGTCTATTCAGCAAGGTGCGCCTGATGAGGAAGAATTGATTACAGGTGCCCGTGGTGCTGATTTTGATGGCATGCGGATTCACTCAGTTCGTTTACCAGGCTTAGTAGCCCATCAGGAAGTCATCTTTGGCAATCAGGGAGAAGGATTGACCCTCCGTCATGACTCCTATGATCGCAGCTCCTTCATGACAGGGGTGAATTTGGGAATTAAAGAAGTTGTCAAGCGTCATGAGCTTGTCTATGGATTAGAACACTTATTATGAGATTAACGCAAATGCCTTCTGAATTTCAGAAGGCTTTACCAGTATTAGAAAAAATTAAAGAAGCAGGTTTTGAGGCCTATTTTGTTGGAGGTTCTGTTCGAGATGCCCTCCTCAATCGTCCCATCCACGATGTGGATATTGCGACGTCTTCCTATCCAGAAGAGACCAAGCAGATTTTTCCAAGAACAGCCGATATCGGAATCGAGCATGGAACCGTCTTGGTCTTAGATGGGGATGAGGAGTATGAGGTAACCACCTTTCGGACGGAGGATGTCTATGTGGACTATCGCAGACCCAGTGCCGTCTCCTTTGTGCGCTCGCTAGAAGAAGACCTCAAACGCCGTGATTTCACAGTCAACGCCTTTGCCTTGGACGAGACAGGAGAAGTCATTGACTTGTTCCATGGTTTAGAAGATTTGCAAAACCAAGTCTTGAGGGCGGTTGGAGTGGCAAGTGAGCGTTTCAACGAAGATGCTTTGCGGATTATGCGTGGTTTCCGTTTTCAGGCTAGTCTTGGCTTTGAGCTTGAGTCAGAAACATTTAAAGCTATGAAGACTTTGACGCCACTTTTGGAGAAAATTTCTGTGGAGCGTACCTTCGTTGAGTTTGATAAACTCTTGCTGGCTCCATTTTGGAGAAGGGGCTTGGCTTCCATGATCGAGAGTCAAGCTTATGACTATCTCCCTGATATGGCATCTAGCCAGGATAAGCTCAACAGACTGTTTGATTTGGAGAGTGATTTCACCTTTGAATCTTCAGAGCAAGCCTGGGCGGCTCTACTGTGGGCTTTGGATATTGAAAATGCGCAGCCATTTTTGAAGGCTTGGAAGACCTCACGCCAGTTTGCCAAGCAAGTTCAGGATTTACTAACTATTTTGACCTTGCGTGAAAAAGGAGAATTGAGCAAACGAGATTGTTATCGTTTTGATTTAGATTTACTTTTACAGGCTGAAAATCTTCGTCAGGCCCAAGGAAAAGAAGTCAACCCACAAGCCATCACAGAAACTTATCAGAGTTTGACCATTCATGACAAGAAAGAAATTCAGATTAATGGTGGTATTTTGATCAAGGAATATGGCTATCAACCAGGTCCAGACTTGGGAGAGATTTTAACAGAGATTGAATATGCCATTGTCGATGGAGAATTGGAAAATGACCGTCAAGCCATCCATGCTTACCTGAGGGAGAAAAAATGAGTGATTTTATCGTTGAAAAACTAAGTAAATCCGTCGGTGACAAGACCGTTTTTAAGGATATTTCCTTTATCATCCATGACCTAGACAGAATCGGTCTGATTGGTGTCAATGGAACGGGCAAGACTACCCTTTTGGATGTTCTTTCTGGTGTTTCTGGCTTTGATGGGGATGTCAGTCCCTTTTCAGCTAAGAATGATTATCAAATTGGTTACTTGACCCAGGATCCTGATTTTGATGATAGCAAGACGGTCTTGGATACGGTTCTATCCAGCGACCTTAAGGAAATCCAGCTCATTCGTGAGTATGAGTTGATCATGCTCAACTACAGTGAGGACAAGCAGGCGCGTTTGGAACGGGTCATGGCGGAGATGGACTCTCTCCAAGCTTGGGAAATTGAGAGTCAGGTCAAGACCGTTCTTAGCAAATTGGGTATTCAGGACTTATCAACTCCTGTTGGGGAATTGTCAGGTGGTCTGAGAAGACGGGTCCAGTTGGCGCAAGTCTTACTTGGCAATCACGACCTCTTGCTTTTGGATGAGCCGACCAACCATCTGGACATTGCGACCATCGAGTGGCTGACCCTCTTTTTGAAAAATTCCAAGAAGACCGTCCTTTTTATTACACACGACCGTTATTTCCTAGACGCTTTGTCAACTCGGATTTTCGAGTTGGACCGAGCTGGATTGACGGAATATCAGGGTAATTATCAGGACTATGTTCGCCTTAAGGCGGAACAGGACGAGCGCGATGCGGCTCTTCTCCACAAAAAGGAACAACTTTATAAGCAAGAATTGGCTTGGATGCGCAGACAACCACAGGCACGTGCGACCAAGCAACAGGCTCGTATCAATCGTTTCCATGATTTGAAGAAAGAAGTTTCAGGTGGCGCTGCTGAGACAGACTTGATCATGAATTTTGAGACTAGTCGGATTGGGAAAAAAGTTATCGAGTTTCAGGATGTTTCTTTTGCCTATGAAAACAAGCCTATTTTGCAAGATTTTAATCTCTTGGTGCAGACCAAAGATCGTATTGGAATCGTTGGAGACAACGGTGTTGGAAAATCAACCCTGCTCAACCTGATTGCAGGAAGTCTTGAACCGACAGCAGGACAAGTTGTGATTGGAGAAACTGTTCGCATTGCCTATTTCTCTCAGCAAATTGAGGGCTTGGATGAAAGCAAGAGAGTTATCAATTATCTGCAGGAAGTGGCAGAAGAGGTCAAGGCCAGCGGTGGTTCTAGTACTTCGATTGCAGAGTTGCTGGAGCAGTTCCTTTTCCCACGTTCGACGCATGGAACCTTGATTGAGAAATTGTCTGGGGGAGAGAAAAAACGTCTTTATCTCCTCAAACTGCTCTTGGAAAAACCAAATGTTCTTCTCTTGGACGAGCCGACCAATGATTTGGATATTGCTACTCTTACAGTTTTGGAGAATTTCTTGCAAGGCTTTGCTGGTCCAGTTTTGACTGTTAGTCACGACCGCTATTTCTTGGATAAGGTAGCGACCAAGATTCTCGCTTTTGAGGATGGCAAGATTCGTCCTTTCTTTGGTCATTATACCGACTATCTTGATGAAAAATCCTTTGAAACAGAGATGGCCAATCAAGTGCAAAAGGCCGAAAAGGAGAAAGTGGTCAAGGTCCGTGAAGACAAGAAACGCATGACCTACCAAGAAAAGCAGGAATGGGCAAGCATTGAAGGCGATATTGAAGCCTTGGAAAATCGTATCGCTGCTATTGAAGAGGAAATGCAGGCCAATGGCTCTGACTTTGGTAAGCTGGCTACTCTCCAAAAAGAACTGGATGAGAAAAACGTAGCACTTCTTGAAAAATACGAACGCTATGAGTATCTAAGTGAGTTGGCATGATGGAAGAAAAAGTCATTAAACGTAGTCCTAAGAAAATCATTTGGAACGCCTTGTTTGGCCTTTTTTCAGTGCTTTTCTTCTTGTTATCTCTCTATTATTTCCACTCGCATTCACAAAAGGGGACCAGACTTCATACGATAAGTCTTTTGTTAATGCTGGCTTTACTTTTTTATGCTGGAGTAGGAGTTTATCTGACTTACAGACTTTTAAGTTCGGACAAGGAATATTTGAGATTTACTGTTCAGGGATTTTACTACAAACCGAATCCAAAGAAATCCAGTCATTTCTATGCTTATGCTGATATAGAGGAATTTTCTTTCTCTCGGATTCAAGGGAAGTATAGGAATTCCTATCAGATTGAAGTTTATTTTAAAAACAAGGAAAATGAGAAATCCCAATCACTTCTATATATACTGAAGAGAAGGTGTTTCCCTTTTCATCAGTCAGCAGATTTGCTCATCCCTATCTTTCAACTAGATGTAGGTCTTCCTGAAAGGGTATACGAGATCATGAAGTACTATGAAAGAGAATGGCGTATCGAACAAAATCGTCAAGCAAGAAAACAGACAAAACAAGCTTCGAAAGCCAAATCTTAAAAACAGCGATAAGCCAGATTAGGTTTAAGAAAACCAATCAAAAAGCCCTATCCACTGGATAGGGTTACTGTTTGTCTTCTTTTTTAGTTTCTTGATGAAAGATATTTTGCCAGGTTTCGTGGCGACGCCAGATACTGGTATGGACGATACCATCTAACTCATAGCAGATGAGTTTGGTCTTTTGACTGATGGAAGTGATTTGAATATCCTTGATAGCAGAATTCAAGTCTTTTTCGGCTTTATAGGCCTCTTTATCCATCTGTTCTCCATCTTGACGAATATAGACAAAATCGTCAGCCAAGAATTCTTCCAGTTGATTTCCCTGATCAATCAATTGTTCGCGCATAAGCAATTTTTTGTAGACATTGTCTAAAATCTCATCCTCAGGGATAGGTGCTGGCTCGATATGGACATCGGTATCAAAGACGTCAAAACGTTTCTCCAGCATAGACTCGACTTGATCCGCAATCTCGTGGCTCTCATAAACTGACAAATCAGGATTCATCTCAAGCGTGATATCCAGGTAGATGTTGCTACCGTAGGTACGACCTCTTTGGGACTTAACCTTGCTAATCTTTGGAATTTCCATAATGGCCTTTTGATAGTCATCAAGCAGGCGGTCGTCAAAACCATCTGAAAGGCTAAAGGAAGACTCGATGAAGATATCATAGGCAGTTTTCAAGATAAAGAAAGTGATGATGATAGCGACCAGTTTATCCACAATCGGATAATTGAAACTGCTGGCCAGGATGGCGATGGTCGTTCCAAGTGAGGTAACAGCATCAGAAAGATTGTCCTTAGCAGCGGCCTTCAGTGCTTTGGAGTTGGATATCTTACTGAGGCGAGTATTGTAGAGATAGACCATGAACATAATTGCTGCAGAAATGATTCCCAGAGTTGCGCCCAGAGGATCAATGACCGTTTCTTCCCGGCTGAGAATCTTTTGAATGGTATCCCTCAGTACATCAAAGCCAACATAAAACATGATGATGGAAGTGACTAAACTAGCCAAATCTTCAATCTTCCAGTGACCAAAACGGTGATCTCGGTCAGCAGGCTGGCGCGCCATTCGAATTCCAATCAGAAGAGCAACATTTCCGATAATATCTGATACGTTGTTGAAACCATCCGCTACCAAACTGGATGAATGAAGAAGATGACCAGTTGCTAATTTGGCTGCAGACAAGATCAAATAGGTCGAAATACTGATAATGGCCCCACGCTCAGCTAACTTGAGATTTGAAATAGATTGCTTCATTCAACTTCCTTTCTAGTCACATAGCATTCTACCATTATACTGGTTTTCAAGGGAAAATTCAAATAAGGCAGTTTTTACTCTTTGAAAACTTTTCAAAATTTGGTATAATAGTACCACTCAAGGGAGTAGCTGGCAGAAACCTGTGATAGTGTCGTCATTCCGAATTTTATACTGAAAAGTATGTTTTCCGGCCCTATCTTAAACAGCGAGACTTGTTATGATTAACAGGTCTCTTTTTGTTTGTCGTGAAAAGATACGATGAGGAAAAGAGAGTCTGTTTAGCACACAATGTCAAGGAGGAGACACATGTCAAAAGAACAAAAACGCCAAGCGTTTTACACTCAAAGTCCTGAAGAGGTCTTGAAGGCTGTGGATGCGACCGAGCAAGGTTTGTCATCAAGCGAGGCAGAAAAACGCCTTGCCGAATTTGGCCACAATGAACTCGAAGAGGGCGAGAAACGATCAATTCTGGTCAAATTCATCGAACAGTTTAAGGATTTGATGATTATCATCCTAGTCGCGGCGGCTATCTTGTCAGTTGTGACTTCTGGTGGGGAAGACATCGCAGATGCCATTATTATCCTAGCCGTGGTTATCATTAATGCTGCCTTTGGTGTTTACCAAGAAGGAAAAGCAGAAGAAGCCATCGAAGCCCTCAAATCTATGTCAAGTCCAGCTGCCCGCGTTCTTCGTGATGGGCATATGGCGGAGATTGACTCTAAAGAATTGGTACCTGGAGATATCGTTGCCCTTGAAGCAGGTGACGTGGTACCAGCGGACCTACGTTTGCTAGAAGCCAATTCCCTCAAAATCGAAGAAGCAGCCTTGACAGGTGAGTCTGTGCCAGTCGAAAAAGACTTGACAGTTGAGCTCGCTGCAGATGCTGGTATTGGTGACCGTGTCAATATGGCATTCCAAAACTCAAATGTGACTTATGGCCGTGGTCTTGGTGTTGTTGTCAATACAGGTATGTACACTGAAGTGGGTCATATCGCAGGTATGCTTCAAGACGCTGATGAGACTGATACACCCCTCAAACAAAACTTGAACAACCTTTCTAAGGTCTTGACCTATGCTATTTTGGTTATTGCCCTTGTTACTTTTGTAGTGGGTGTCTTCATTCAAGGGAAAAATCCACTTGGTGAGTTGATGACCTCTGTTGCGCTTGCCGTTGCAGCCATCCCAGAAGGGCTCCCAGCTATCGTAACTATCGTTCTTGCCCTTGGTACTCAAGTTTTGGCTAAACGAAACTCTATCGTTCGTAAGTTGCCAGCAGTTGAAACACTTGGTTCAACGGAAATCATCGCTTCTGATAAGACTGGTACGCTGACTATGAACAAGATGACAGTTGAAAAAGTCTTCTACGATGCGGTTCTACATGACTCTGCTGATGACATTGAACTAGGTCTTGAAATGCCCCTTCTTCGTTCAGTTGTCTTAGCTAATGATACTAAAATTGATGTGGAAGGAAACCTGATTGGTGACCCTACTGAAACAGCCTTCATCCAATACGCCTTGGACAAGGGCTACGATGTCAAAGGTTTCTTAGAGAAATATCCTCGTGTGGCTGAGTTGCCGTTTGACTCTGAGCGTAAGCTCATGTCAACAGTTCACCCATTGCCAGATGGTCGTTTCCTTGTAGCAGTCAAGGGTGCCCCAGACCAACTTTTGAAACGTTGTGTCCTTCGTGACAAGGCTGGGGATATTGCTCCGATTGATGAGAAGGTTACAAACCTCATTCATACAAACAACTCTGAAATGGCCCACCAAGCCTTGCGTGTCCTTGCAGGTGCTTATAAGATTATCGATAGCATTCCAGAAAACCTGACTTCTGAAGAGCTTGAAAATGATTTAATCTTTACTGGTTTGATTGGGATGATTGACCCTGAACGTCCTGAGGCAGCTGAGGCTGTTCGTGTGGCTAAGGAAGCTGGAATTCGTCCAATCATGATTACAGGTGACCATCAAGACACTGCAGAAGCTATTGCCAAACGTTTGGGAATCATTGACGCAAACGATACAGAAGGCCACGTTTTAACTGGTGCTGAACTCAATGAACTGTCAGATGAAGACTTTGAAAAAGTGGTAGGTCAATACTCTGTTTATGCCCGTGTTTCTCCAGAACATAAGGTTCGTATTGTCAAGGCATGGCAAAAACAAGGTAAGGTTGTTGCAATGACAGGTGATGGTGTTAATGATGCACCAGCTCTGAAAACAGCCGATATCGGTATCGGTATGGGAATCACTGGTACAGAGGTTTCTAAGGGAGCTTCTGACATGATTCTTGCAGATGATAACTTTGCGACTATCATCGTCGCAGTTGAAGAAGGACGTAAGGTCTTCTCAAACATTCAAAAGACCATTCAGTACCTACTTTCTGCCAATACTGCTGAAGTATTAACTATCTTCCTATCAACCTTGTTTGGTTGGGATGTCTTGCAGCCAGTTCATCTTTTGTGGATCAACTTGGTAACGGATACCTTCCCAGCAATTGCACTAGGTGTTGAACCTGCTGAGCCTGGTGTCATGAACCATAAACCACGTGGACGCAAGGCAAGCTTCTTCTCAGGTGGTGTTTTGAGTTCTATCATCTATCAAGGTGTACTCCAAGCAGCTATTGTTATGAGTGTTTATGGTCTTGCCCTTATTTACCCAGTTCATGTGGGTGACAATCATGCCATTCATGCAGATGCCTTAACTATGGCCTTTGCAACCCTTGGTTTGATTCAGCTATTCCATGCTTACAATGTCAAGTCTGTTTACCAATCCATCTTGACAGTTGGCCCATTCAAGTCTAAGACCTTCAACTGGTCTATCTTGGTATCCTTCATCCTTCTTATGGCAACAATCGTCGTAGAACCGCTTGAAGGAATCTTCCACGTAACTAAACTAGACTTGTCACAATGGGGAATCGTTATAGGCGGAAGCTTCTCAATGATTATCATTGTCGAAATCGTTAAGTTTATCCAACGCAAACTCGGTTTTGACAAGAATGCGATTTAAAAAAAGTCATCTTCGGATGGCTTTTTGCTACAGTTGAGGGAAAGGGCTTGCAGTTATCGACTTTTGTGCTATAATTGCTATAATATAGTAAAAAGGAAGAGGAGTGTGAGGAAGTGGAAAAGAAAATTGTAAAGGATATCTTGTTTTTATCTCAGGTGTCTCAGCCGGCAAGTCAGGAAGACCTGTATCTTGCCAGAGATTTACAGGATACGCTTTTAGCAAATCGTGAGACCTGTGTCGGTCTAGCTGCCAATATGATTGGGGTGCAGAAGCGCGTGATTATCTTTAATCTTGGCTTGGTTCCCATTGTCATGTTTAACCCAGTGCTCCTGTCTTTTGAAGAACCTTATGAGACAGAAGAAGGCTGTTTGTCTTTGACAGGTGTGAGACCAACTAAGCGTTATGAAACTATAAGGGTTGCCTATCGTGACAGCAAGTGGCAGGAACAGACCATTACCTTGACAGGCTTCCCAGCTCAGATTTGCCAGCATGAACTGGATCACTTGGAAGGACGAATCATTTAGGAGGAAAGCAAATGAAACGAATAGTCTTTGAACTTATTTTTATCGCAACGACCTGGTATATCTTCTTACCACCCCTTAACCTGACCAGCTGGGAATTTCTCTTTTTCCTTTGTGGGCATTTGCTTGTTGTGGCAGTTTTATTTGGCTTTGGCAAGGGAATCAATCTGATTAAAACGGTTCATGTGCGTCACGGCAAGGCGGAAGCTGCCTTAAATCTAGACAATGTCAAAATCAATCGGCTAGGAAAAATTCTTTTTGCTTCTATTGGAGGAATTCTGCTCTTAGCAGCTTTGGTTTCCTTGGTGACTTCCAGCATTTTTCAGGCTAAAAATTATGCCAATGTAGTCACGGTTACGGAAAAAGACTTTACTGAATTTCCTAAGACTGACACCAGTAAGGTTCCTATTCTAGACAGAAGTACTGCTGAAAAAATTGGTGACCGCTACTTGGGTTCCCTAACGGATAAGGTGTCCCAATACGTAGCGGCAGACACCTATACCCAATTGACAATTGACGGGAAGCCTTATCGGGTTACGCCCTTAGAATACGCAGACCCTATCAAATGGTTTAACAATCAGGCCAAGGGAATCGGCGAGTATATCAAGGTGGACATGGTGACTGGAAATGCGGACTTGGTGGACTTGAAGACACCAATCAAATATTCAGACTCGGAATATTTTAACCGTGATGTCAAACGTCACCTGCGCTTGAAGTACCCAACTAAAATATTCAAGTCTCCATCTTTTGAGGTGGACGATGAGGGCAATCCTTTCTATGTAGCAACGGTTTACCAAAAGCAATTTGGGCTTGCAGTTCCTCGTCCTGTTTCAGTCATTATCTTGGACGCCACAAATGGAGAGACCATGGAATACAGCTTATCAGATGTTCCGGAATGGGTAGACAGGGTTTATCCAGCTGAGGAAACCATTGAGCAAATCAATTACAATGGTAAGTACAAGGACGGTTTCTGGAATGCCATGATTTCCAAGAAAAACGTGACCCAAACTACCAAGGGCTATAATTATTTGTCTATCGGTAATGACATCTACCTCTACACAGGTGTGACATCGGCCAATGCAGATGAAAGTAATCTTGGTTTTATCCTAGAAAATATGCGGACAGGAGAAATCACGAAGTACAGCTTGGCTTCTGCGACCGAAGAATCGGCCCGTGAATCAGCCGAAGGTGCTGTTCAGGAGAAATCCTACAAGGCAACCTTCCCAATCCTCATCAACCTCAATGACAAGCCTCTCTACATCATGGGCTTGAAGGACAATGCTGGCTTGGTCAAAGAGTACGCTTTGGTAGATGCAGTCGAGTACCAAAACGTTATCGTTGCTACGACAGTGGAAGAGCTACTCAGCAAGTATGCCAATAAAAACGACCTTGAAATTGACAATGCAACCACAGAAAGTATCAAGGGTGTGGTAGCAGACCTCAAATCAGCTGTTATCAAGGGTGATACCGTCTACTTCTTTAAAGTTGATGGCAAGATATACAAGGTCAAGGCCTCAGTATCAGATGACCTTCCTTACCTTGAAAATGGTAAAACCTTCGAAGGTCAAGTAGGAAAAGACAACTATCTCAAGACCTTTAAAGTACAGTAATACTCTTCGAAAATCTCTTCAAACCACGTCAACGTCGCCTTGCCGTACTCAAGTACAGCCTGCGGCTAGTTTCCTAGTTTGCTCTTTGATTTTCATTGAGTATAAAAAAGGTTTATTTAAGAAGTATATGTTATAATAAGGTAAATTAATACTAATGGAGGACAAACAAATGGGTTTTTATGTGATGGTTGCTTCAATGCTACTCGGACTGTTCGCTTTGAAGATAGCTTTTTCTCAGTTCAAGGAGAAAAAAGATAAATTCTTATCTATCTTAACAAGCTTAGCAGGCATATCCCTTGTTCTCGTAGCTATCTGGTTAGGATGGCCAAAATAAATAGAGAAACCTCGGTCAAACCGAGGTTTTTTAGATGAATTCCTTGGTTGTGGCTAAAAAATATGCTACACTATCAATATGAAAATTTTAATCCCAACAGCAAAAGAAATGAACACAGATTTGCAAAGTATCGAAGTTGCTCCTTTAAGACCAGAAAGTCAGGCCGTGCTTGATGTCTTGGCCCTCTATTCTGCTAGTCAATTGGAGAGTTTTTACAAGGTATCAGCTGAGAAGGCGGCGGAAGAATTTCAAAATATCCAAGCTTTAAAAAACAAAACTGCTCAACACTACCCAGCCTTGAAACTTTTTGATGGGCTCATGTACCGCCATATCAAGAGAGATAAGTTGACCGAGGCAGAACAAGCCTATCTTGAAAATCATGTCTTTATTACTTCGGCTTTGTACGGTGTTGTTTCAGCCTTGTCACCTATGGCACCTCACCGTTTGGATTTTTTGATGAAATTAAAGGTCGCTGGTAAGACTTTGAAGAGCCATTGGAAGCAAACCTATGATGAAGCTATGAATGGTGAAGACCTAATTTTCTCGCTCTTGTCATCAGAGTTTGAGACTGTATTTTCTAAGGAAATCAGAGAAAAAATGGTGACCTTCAAATTCATGGAGGACAAGGGTGGTCAGCTGAAGATTCATTCAACTATTTCTAAGAAAGCGCGTGGTGCTTTCCTGACAGCCCTGATACAAAATCAAGTACAGACGGTGGAGGAAGCTCGTCGCTTAAGCTTTGCAGGGTTTACCTACAGAGAAGATTTGTCACAGCCACAGGAATTGGTTTTTGTTAAGGAAGTATAGAAATCAGGTAAGAGAAAAAGTCAGCAGGACCCTGCTGACTTTTTAGTTTATAAAGTATTGGATATATGAATCTCATTTGATAAAGTGTTGAGGTGATTAACCAAATCCATGATTGACAGATGGTTTCGGCAAATAAACTTCTTAGTAATTCCTGGAATATAGAAATTAGACACGATGATATCGTAATCTGTCTGATTTAAAATCTCAGGACTTGTTTGTAATTCATCCCAAATATCGAAGGTAAAGCGGTTATTACAGTAATAGGAAAGCATATCAACAAAGGTAAGGGATATAGCATGGTCAAAGTTACTGATAATCAAAACCTTGATAGGTGGTCGATTTTCTAACAACTGAGTAGAGAGGTTTTCAGCATGGGTTAAGATGGTGTACATCAGGTGTTCCAACTGTTCAGGATGGTCATGCTGTCCAATTGCTTGACGATATTGAGCCAGTTCTTGACGTGCACTTCCCATAAAGTCTGGGAAGTAAACTTCAAATTTTTTAATCGTCAATGCTTTTTGTTCAAATATGATTGGGGTAGAAAAGATTTCCTGTCTTTCAAAGAAAGCAGTGTTGTGTAAATGCCAAATCAGCTCATCGTAGTTGGTAAAAGTAATCTTATATTGTTTTGATAGGCGTTCTAATATTTGACTAAGTAATTGGTAAGAGTATCTTGCTTCACTGTTTTCTTCTAAAGAGTTGAAGAATTCTTGAGGATTTAAGAAAAGATTGTTTTGAATAAAGGATATAAAAATTTGGGCGATGATATCTGGAGTGATTTCAAGTCCCAGTTTTTCAGAGAAATGGACAAGTAGCTCCTCAAAGTTTGGAATATTCATCAAAAGAGGATAGTATTCATCGCTAAAATGATTTGGTAAGTCGATGAAATGACCATTTTTGATGCGGTAAATACTGATAGCTATCATCAATTTGTACATTCTATAAATTGAAAATCGCATTGGATAATTCGTAATCTTATAGAAGAAATCAGCAAACTCTGTTAAATCTTCTTCAGGAAGGTCAGGAAAAGGCCAGTATAGGAAATAATAGCGTTCAGAAAAGTATTGAGCATAAAAATAGCGAATATCAAATTCATTCCCATGTATCTCAGTTGGAGTAAAAGATAATTCAATCTGGAATTGAGATGATAGATTTTTTGTAATATTTCGACCTAATCGATAGAGATTAGCACTACTTGAGTGAAGATTTTCTATCGTTCGATAAATAGGTAGCCCCTCATTGAAGAACATATACTCTAGTAATTGAAAAGACTGAGAATGAGCAAGAAAATATTGATAAATATCTTCTACACTAGTGTTAACATCTAAATCTATCATAATTCCGTTAACGGAAGATTGGATGTCAATATTTGGGAAAGCTGTTCGTAATTCATTTAAATCATTTTTTAGGATTCGTTCTGTACATCCTAATTGTTCGGCAAGTGCATGTAATCTTATCCAATTACGATTCTGAATTAAGATTTCCATTAAGCGTAATTGTCTTTGATCTTTTGTGGATAAAAGGTTTCGCATGTAGGTAATTTCCTCCTAAATTATATTGTATCATAATTATGATTCTGTTGTACAAAAAAACAAGAATTAAAAATATGTACATTAAATTCAAAAAAAAAAAAAATATGGCTCCACGGTACAAAAATCAGATATATTAATTTCATAGATAATATTGATTAATGGCTCAAATAGTTGTAAATTGTAGACTATAAAATACTATCTAGGAGTTTAAAATGAAACATTCACATAAAAAATCATTTGACTGGTATAGCATGCAACAACGATACTCCATTCGTAAGTATCACTTTGGTGCGGCTAGTGTCTTGCTCGGGACAGCCTTAGTCTTGGGGACTGCTGCCAATGCGCAAGCAGTACAAGCGGAGGAACAACATCCTGAGGCAACTAATAGTGTTTCTGTTGATAAGGTAGAAGAAGCTACTAAACCAGCAGAAGTTTCTACACCTAAAAAAGAAACAACTTATGCAGCTCCAACTGTTGCTAACCCAGTAGAAACGACTCCAGCTAAAACTGAAGAAGCTACTAGACCAGCAGAAAAAGTTGAAGAAGCAAAAGACAAAAAAGAAGCAAGTCATCAAGATGCTGTTGACAAGTCAAAATTGTTAACAGCTCTTTCGCGTGCTAAAAAATTAGAAAGCAAGTTATATACAGAAGCAAGTGCTGCTAACTTGCAAGCAAGTATCCAAGCTGGTCAAGGTTTGCTTGGAAAAGCAGATGCATCTGAAGCTGAAGTATCAGCAGCAGAGTCATCTATCCAATCAGCTATTATTGGTCTAGAACTTCGTTCTAACTCTGATAAAGGAACAGTATCAGAAACTCCTGTAGTGAAGAAAGCTGACACAGCAGAAGCCAAAGAAGAAGCTAAGCCAGCTGCAACAACTGATCGTTCAGCTGTTGATAGCGCTGTTTTGCCAACTAGCACACCTGCTAAAGTAGAAACAACTGCAGCTCCAGAATCTACTAATGAAATCTTGAAACCAGGTTTGAGCCTTTCTGATGCTCGCCAAAATCCAGCTATCCGTAAGGAAGACTTGGATAAAGGGCATAGTGGCTTTAGAGCGGCTAGCAATCCAGCCAATCCAATTGTATCAGGTTCTGGAAATACAGTTGCATTTGCAGATATTAGTCAAGGTGGTCGTAGTTATAGTTTCCGTGGTTATGGGAACTCACGTGGTGGTAATTCAATTCATTACGATGTAACAACAGTACGTCAAGGTAATAGATTGAATTTCACAATTAAATACTCTGGTCCAGGTGAATTTGTTAATAATAACTTTATCTTGGATAAAGGGGATGGATTTGGAAATCCTTCAAATGCAACTATCACAACTCCAAGATTAAGAGAGCAATCAAAACCTATTAGCCAGGGTGCCAACTTCGTATCTCACTCAGGATACAGTATGACCTCTGCTACTTCAACAAATATGGAACAAACAATCAGATTTAGTTTGCCAATTGCTAATCCAAATGGTGACTTGTCTGTTCGTTTGAAACCAGTTACTTTTAACGTGGACCAAGGTGGTGGTGGTGCCGCTACTAGCAATGACCCATACAGTAACTCCAACTATTATCATAGAGCAAATCCACTCCTCTTGGATGCAAACCCTTATGGTGGTACTAATAATAAGACTGTTTCAGAAGACATTGACTTCCAAACTGTCTATCTTCCAACTAGTAAGTTACCAGAAGGTCAAACTAGATTAGTTCGTGAAGGTGAAAAAGGTCAACGTCAAATTACCTATAAAGTTCATCGATTTGGTAACGAAACAATCTTAGGATTGCCAATTAGTAATAGTGTTACTAAAGAAGCTAAACCACGTATTGTTCAAATTGGTGTGGCTAAAGAGTTAATCGATACAGTAAAACCACGTGTTGATCAAAATAAAGTCGGTGATACAAATAACCTCACTTTCTATCTTGATAACGATGGCAACGGTGTTTATACTGAAGGTGTAGACGAACTTGTTCAAAAAATTGCTATTAAGGATGGAGCCAAAGGAGAAAAAGGGGACCAAGGTGAACGTGGTCTCACTGGAGCTAAAGGTGAAAAAGGAGACCGAGGCGAACGCGGTCTAACTGGAGCTCAAGGAGCTAAAGGTGAAAAAGGAGATCGAGGCGAACGTGGTCTAACCGGAGCACAAGGTGCTAAAGGTGAAAAAGGTGACCGAGGTGAACGCGGTCTGACTGGAGCCCAAGGTGCCAAAGGTGAAAAAGGAGACCGAGGCGAACGCGGTCTGACTGGAGCACAAGGTGCTAAAGGTGAAAAAGGAGACCAAGGTGAACGCGGTTTAACTGGAGCTAAAGGTGAAAAAGGAGACCGAGGCGAACGTGGTCTCACTGGAGCTAAAGGTGAAAAAGGGGACCAAGGCGAACGCGGTTTAACTGGAGCCCAAGGTGCTAAAGGTGAAAAAGGAGACCAAGGTGAACGCGGTTTAACTGGAGCCCAAGGTGCTAAAGGTGAAAAAGGAGACCGAGGCGAACGCGGTCTCACTGGAGCTAAAGGTGAAAAAGGAGACCGAGGCGAACGTGGTCTCACTGGAGCCCAAGGTGAAAAAGGAGACCAAGGTGAACGCGGTCTAACTGGAGCCCAAGGTGAAAAAGGAGCCCAAGGTGAACGCGGTCTCACTGGAGCCCAAGGTGAAAAAGGAGATCAAGGTCAGGCAGGTCGTGACGGTGTAACTCCAACCGTAACCGTTAAAGATAATAAAGATGACGGCACTCATACTATCACGATTAACGACGGTAGAGGTAATGTTACAAGTACTGTTGTAAGAGATGGTTTCGATGGTGCAAGTCCATTAGTTGCGACTCAACGAAATGAAGCTGATAAAACAACAACTGTTATCTTCTATTACGATAAAAATGGAAACAACGAATTAGATGCTTCTGATAAGAAATTAAAAGAAGTTGTCATTGCAGATGGTGCCAAAGGTGAAAAAGGGGACCAAGGCGAACGTGGTCTAACCGGAGCGCAAGGTGAAAAAGGAGAACGTGGAGACCGTGGAGACCGTGGTGAAACAGGAGCAGCGGGACGTGACGGAAAAACTCCAAAAATCACAACTGCTCGTGGAGCAGATGGTCGCAGTACTGACATTACATTTACAATTCCAGGAGAAGAACCTGTAACAGTTAACATTAAAGATGGTAAAGATGGACGTACACCAACCATCGACTTAAATGCCTTAGCTGAAGCAGCAGCAAGATTAAACAATCAAAGAAGTGGCGGAAGAGTAAGAAGAGCTTTAGCAGATGCCCCATCTACAGCACCAGCAGAAAAACCAAGAGAAGGTACTCTTATTACAGCGTACTTTGATAACAATGGTAATGGTCGATACGATGAAGGTATAGATGAATTAATTGCTAAACAACCAATTTATAATGGTACAGACGGTGCCAATGGTGCAGCAGGTGCAGCCGGACGTAATGGTGCTGAACTATTAAGTGGACCTAAACCACCAACATCAAATGATGGTAAAGATGGTGACACTTATATCGATGCAACTACAGGTGATGTTTATAAGAAAGAAAACGGAACTTGGGATAAGATTGGTAACATTCGTGGGCCTCAAGGTCTAAAAGGTGAAGCCGGAGTTGCAGGACCACAAGGACCACAAGGACCACAAGGGCTACAAGGACCTAAGGGTGAACAGGGTGCTCAAGGTCTTCAAGGACGTGATGGAGCGCAAGGACCTGCAGGACGTGACGGCCGTGAAGGTGTACCAGGACCAGCGGGACGCGACGGACGTGATGGAGCACAAGGACCTGCAGGACGTGACGGCCGTGATGGACGTGACGGAAAAGACGTATTGAACGGCAAAGTTGATCCAACAACAGAAGGTAAAGACGGCGATAAATACGTTAACACAGAAACAGGTGACGTTTTCGTTAAGAATAACGGCACATGGGAAAAAGAAGGTAACATCAAGGGACCTAAGGGTGATAAAGGTGCAGAAGGTGCGCAAGGACCTAAAGGTGCGGATGGAGCTCAAGGTTTACCAGGACGCGACGGACGTGATGGAGCGCAAGGACCTGCAGGACGTGACGGCCGTGATGGACGTGACGGAAAAGACGTCTTGAACGGCAAAGTCAACCCAACTACAGAAGGTAAAGACGGCGATAAATACGTTAACACAGAAACAGGTGACGTCTTCGTCAAGAACAACGGCACATGGGAAAAAGAAGGTAACATCAAGGGACCTAAGGGTGATAAAGGTGCAGAAGGTGCGCAAGGACCTAAAGGTGCGGATGGAGCTCAAGGTTTACCAGGACGCGACGGACGTGATGGAGCACAAGGACCTGCAGGCCGTGATGGACGCGACGGAAAAGACGTATTGAACGGCAAAGTTGATCCAACTACAGAAGGTAAAGACGGCGATAAATACGTTAACACAGAAACTGGTGACGTTTTTGTTAAGAATAACGGCAACTGGGAAAAAGAAGGTAACATCAAAGGACCTAAAGGTGACAAAGGTGCAGAAGGTGCGCAAGGACCTAAAGGTGCGGATGGAGCCCAAGGTTTACCAGGCCGCGATGGACGTGATGGAGCGCAAGGTCGTGACGGACGTGATGGACGCGACGGAAAAGACGTATTGAACGGCAAAGTTGATCCAACTACAGAAGGCAAAGACGGCGATAAATACGTTAACACAGAAACTGGTGACGTTTTCGTTAAGAATAACGGCAACTGGGAAAAAGAAGGCAACATCAAAGGACCTAAAGGTGACAAAGGTGAACAAGGTCTTCAAGGTCGTGATGGTCAAGACGGAGCACAAGGTTTACCAGGCCGCGATGGACGTGAAGGAGCGCAAGGTCGTGACGGACGTGATGGACGCGACGGTAAAGACGTATTGAACGGCAAAGTTGATCCAACTACAGAAGGCAAAGACGGCGATAAATACGTTAACACAGAAACTGGTGACGTTTTCGTTAAGAATAACGGCAACTGGGAAAAAGAAGGCAACATCAAAGGACCTAAAGGGGACAAAGGTGAACAAGGTCTTCAAGGTCGTGATGGTCAAGACGGAGCACAAGGTTTACCAGGACGCGACGGACGTGATGGCGCAGCAGGTCGTGACGGACGAGATGGACGCGACGGAAAAGACGTCTTGAACGGCAAAGTTAACCCAGAAGCAAATCAAGGTAAAGACGGCGATAAATACGTCAATACAGAAACAGGCGATGTATTCGTTAAGAATAACGGCAACTGGGATAAAGAAGGCAACATCAAAGGACCTAAAGGGGACAAAGGTGAACGTGGAGAAGATGGTAAGACTCCAGAAGTAACGGTAACTCCAGGTAAAGATGGTCATAGTACCGACATTACATTCACTGTTCCAGGTAAAGATCCAGTTACAGTAAATGTTAAGGACGGAGAAAATGGTCTAAACGGTAAAACTCCAAAAGTTGATTTGCTTCGTGTCGAAGGACAAAACGGAAATCCATCTCATACAATTGTGACATTCTATACTGATGAAAACAATGATGGTAAATACACACCAGGAACTGATGAACTTCTAGGTTCTGAAATGATTAAAGATGGTGCTAAAGGTGCGGACGGACGTGATGGTAAATCATTGCTTACTGTCAAAGATGGTAAAGAAACTAAAGTTTACCAAGAAGATCCAGCACATCCAGGTCAACCATTGAACCCAGAAAAACCTCTAGCAGTTATTAAAGACGGAGTGGACGGAGTCTCTCCAACAGTAACAGCTGTTCGTAAGGATGAAGAAGGTCATAAAGGTGTAGAAATCACTGTTGATAACCATGATGGTTCACAACCAACTACAGTCTTTGTTCAAGATGGTGCTAAGGGAGAAACTGGTGCAACCGGTCAGGATGGACAAACTCCTACAATCACTACTCAACGTGGACAAGATGGCCAAAGTACTCTTGTAACTATCACAACACCAGGTAAAGATCCAGTAACCTTCACTGTCAAAGATGGTAAGAATGGTAAAGATGGTCGTACACCAACTATTGACTTAAATGCATTAGTTGATGCAGTGAGAAGAGGTGCTGGATCAACTTCTAATTCACAACCTTCTGGAACATCAAGAAGTGCAAGAAATAGAAGAGCATTACCAGATGAAGATAGAAGTGCAACTGATTCATCAGAAACAGTACCACCAACTACAGATTCAACAGCATCACAACCAGTAGATGGTACTCGTATTACAGCGTACTATGATAATAATGGTAACGGTAAATATGATCCAGGTGTTGATGAATTAATTGGTACCAGTGATATCTTGAATGGTACAAATGGACGTAATGGTACAGATGGAGCTTCTGGTACAAATGGACGTAACGGTGCTGAATTACTAAGTGGAGTTACTGCCCCAACTGCTAATGATGGTAAAGACGGTGATACTTATATCGATGCTAACACAGGAGACGTTTATAAGAAAAATAACGGAACTTGGGATAAGATCGGTAACATCCGTGGACCTCAAGGTGTAGCAGGTGAAAAAGGTGAAAAAGGCGACAAAGGTGAAAAAGGTGAAAACGGAGCTAATGGAGCAGACGGTAAATCACCAGTTGTAAATGTAACGGACAATGGAGATGGAACACACTCTATTACTGTTAGAAACCCTGATGGTTCTGAATCAACAACTAAAGTTAAAGATGGTAAAGACGGTAAAACTGCCAATATCACTACAACAGAAAACCCAGATGGAAGCCACACAATTACTGTAACAAACCCAGATGGATCAACAAAAGAAACAGTTGTTAAAAACGGTAAAGACGGTAAGACTCCAAAAGTTGAAGTAACGGATAACAACGATGGAACTCATACTGTTAAAGTTACAGATGGAGACGGTAATGTTACCAACGCTATCATCAAAGATGGTAAAGATGGTAAAGCTGCAACAGCAACAACAACAGAAAACCCAGATGGAAGCCACACAGTAACAATTACTAACCCAGACGGAACTAAGAATGAGTTTGTTGTTAAGAATGGACGTGACGGTGTTGACGGACGTACTCCAACAGCATCTGTTCGTGATAACGGAGACGGAAGTCATACAATCGTTATTACAAACCCTCAAGGTGTTACAACTGAAACCACAGTTCGTGATGGTAAATCACCAAAAGTTACGATAACTGATGAACAAAATGGAACTCATAAGATCTCAGTTCTAAATGGTGATGGAACAACTACTGAAACAATCATTAAAGATGGTAAATCACCAGTAGCGACTGTTACTGACAACCATGATGGTACTTACACAATTCGTGTAGAAAACGGTAATGGTACTGTTTCTGAAACCACAGTTCGTGACGGTAAATCACCAACTGCTAAGGTTGTGGATAACGGAGATGGAACTCACACTATCACAGTTGTGAACTCAGACGGTACAACTACAACAACCACAGTTCGTGATGGTAAAGAACCAAAACTTGAAGTGATTGATAACAACAATGGTTCACACACTATTAAAGTGACAGGTGCTGATGGTAAAGAAACTACAACTACAATCTTTGATGGTAAATCACCAAAAGCGAACATCGTTGATAACGGAGACGGAACTCACACATTAACAATCGTAGATTCTGATGGTCGTGAATACAAATCTATTATCAAAGATGGTAAAGACGGTAAAGATGGCGTTTCACCAACTGTAACTGTTAAAAATAATAACGATGGAACTCACGTTGTTACAATTACTAACCCAGATGGAAGCAAAACAGAAATGGTGATTAAAGACGGTAAAGATGGTAAATCACCAAAAGTTTCTGTTGAAGATAATGGAGATGGAAGTCATACAATTACAATCATCAATTCTGACGGTACTGTGACAAAAACAGTCATCAAAGATGGAAAAGATGGACGTGATGGTCGCGACGGTAAAGATGGTAAATGTGGATGCCAAGACAAACCAGCAACACCATCAAATGACAAACCGGTTCCTCCAACACGTAATGTGCCAGAAGGACCAACCTTTGCAATGCCAGAACCACCAGTTCACGAATTGCCAGAATTCAACGGTGGTGTGCCAGGAATGCCAGAAGTTCACGAATTACCAGAATTCAATGGTGGAGTACCAGGAATGCCTGAAGTACAAGAGGTACCAAAATTAGATATTCCAACAGTACCAGTACAACCAACTCCAGTTGTTCCAACACCAGAAGTACCGGTTAAACCAGTACCAGCGCTTCCAGAACAACCAGTAGTACCAACACCGGCTCAACCAGCAACTCCAGTAAATGCTAACCCAGTAGTACCAACTACAGTTAAAGAAAACCATGGGGACAAATTACCTGAAACTGGAAGCCAATCTGATTATATCTCTGTTCTTCTAGGTAGCGGTATTCTATTGAGCCTATATGTAGGACGAAGAAAAGAAGATTAATCAGCCAAAAGCAGTCACTAATTTCTCGAAAGAAGATGATAAGTGATAGATCTCGAATGAAAGAATATTCTTAGAATGATTTTCCTATGATGGAAAAGACTGCTAAAAACCTTGAGTGGTAACGCTCAAGGTTTTTTTGGATGAGTGATGTTTGTCTGAAAATCTTGATTGAGTCTAAAAATGCCACCCTATTAGGTGGCGATAATTGATTTAGACTTTTAAAAATTCTTTATTTTTTACTGAATTGCTGCGAGCAAGTCTTGAGCTTGTTTTTCAAGTGAGTTTAGGACTGTTTCTTCAAGAATCAATTTTCCGTCTGCCCAAGCAGAGTCGTTAACACGTGCAGCAGTGAAATCACCAACGACTTGTGTACGGATAAATGGCAAGAGGTCTTTATAGATAGCGAAAAGTTGATCGTGACCTGCATTGGCTACAGATGATACGGTGACAAACTTGTCTTGAAGGGCAGAAGCGCCACGTGTATCAGACAAGTCAAGGGCACGAGATAGCCAGTCAAGCAAGTTTTTCACTGTACCAGGGATAGAGAAGTTGTAGACTGGAGAGAAAATCCAGATAGCATCCGCAGCGAGAACTGCTTCACGAGCAGCCGCTACAGCTGGATGTGTTGGAACTTCCAAATCTTGGCTGAAGAGAGGAAGGGCTGAATAATCAAGATAGCTAACTTCTGCTTTACCAGCAAGTGCTTTTTCAGCTTCGAGAGCCATTTGGTGGTTGAAAGAACCTTGACGTAGTGATCCGACGATAAATAATACTTTTTTAGACATGATGTGTCTCCTTTTTCTTAAATTTCCGAGAATTCTCTCGTTGTTATAAAGTATATTACAACAAAAGAAAACACCTTGCAAGAAATTTGCTCAGAGATAAGTAAAACTATAAAATAGTAGAATATCTAATCACTTATGACTGAAATGCATTTGATTTTCGAAGAGTATTCTAACATTCTCTTGTAATATGATGACATAAGTGCTAAAATAAACAAGAAAACTCGCAATAGAAACCGCAGAACAGCTATTTTCCGGTATCATTTCATAAATCATTAAAGGAACAATAATGGCATTGAAGAATGCTTCTAAAAAGGGGTGGAGATCATGTAAGGCAAAGATTAACAAGTGACGGACAAAAGAAATAATAATACACTTGTTAAAGGAGAAAAAATGTTAATAAGAAATTATCGGAAAAATATTGGCCTGATGGCCGGAGTTGAGTTTTTTGCATTTTTAGGGATTACCAGTTTTTGGATTCTCTTTCTCAGTCAAAACGGCATGTCTCTTTGGCAGATTGGACTTCTGGAGAGTATTTTTCATACGACCAGTCTTCTCTGTGAAATTCCATCTGGTATGTTAGCTGACCGCTATTCCTATAAGACCAACCTTTATTTAAGTCGTATAGCAGGAATTGTGTCTTCTATTCTCATGTTGGCTGGGCAAGGAAATTTTTGGATTTATGCACTAGCTATGGCGATAAATGCCTTGTCTTATAATTTTGATTCAGGAACAAGCGCAGCAATGGTCTATGACTCGGCTGTAGAGGCTGGACTCAAGAAGCGTTACTTATCTATTTCAAGTTTTATGTCAGGAGTAGCAGAAGGAACTCGGTCTTTGGGGACAGTGTTGGCGGGATTTTTTGTCCATGGTCAATTGCACCTGACCTACTATATCATGATTGCCACTTCTATCATAGTTCTTTTCCTGATTTGGATGCTGAAAGAACCAAGTGTCAAGCTAGAAAAAGCTGATAGTGTGACCATGAAACAGATTATTTGGACTGTTAAGGAAGAGTTGGAGCGAAATCCTATGCTGTTTAACTGGATGATTTTATCTCAGATTGTCGGAACACTTATGTGCATGTTTTATTTTTACTATCAAAATCAGTTACCGGATTTAAGTAGCTGGCAAATTTCAGCAGTTATGCTACTTGGAAGTCTCTTGAATATCCTTGCAGTCTATCTAGCGAGTAAGATTGGAAAGAGATATGCTGCCTTGAAGCTTTTCCCTATCCTCGTGCTGCTGACTGGAGTCACCTATATGCTGTCCTACTTTGGAACACCTCTAATCTATATTTTGATTTATTTGATTAGTAATGCTCTATATGCTCTTTTTCAGCCGATTTTTGACAATGATTTGCAAGAGCGCCTCCCAAGTGAAGTAAGGGCAACCATGCTGAGTGTCTACTCTATGATGTTTAGCCTAAGTATGATTGTGTTCTTCCCGCTGACAGGGTGGTTGATTGACAATTTAGGCTTTGTAGTAGCATTTCTTTATCTAGGCTTCTTTTTAGTCATGATTAGCCTTCTACTGCCTATATTTTTAGGAAAAATGGCTAAAAGAATGGATGATAAAATGATTCCATAGATTAAAAGAATTTTTGAAAACTTGAGTGTCAAGCTCAGGTTTTTTAATAGGTTGATTTTGGAGCTGTCTTTCATTTTTTTGCTCGGTTTTAACTAAGAAAAATCGGTTTACTTTGAAGGCAGAAATAAAATGCGATTGTTCTTATATTCACTTGTAATAAAGCCCAATAGATGGTAAAATAGACGAGTGAAAAAAAGACAAAATAAATCAAAAAATAATCTACTGTGGCAGTATGGTCTAGGGATGACGATTTTGTTTGTGGTTATCAGTGCTTCCTTTCTGTATCTGGTTTCTCTTAGCATGAAACCCTATCAAACAGCTAAAAGTGAAGGAGAAAAATTAGCTCAGCAGTATGCAGGATTAGAGCAGGCTGATCAGGTTGACTTATACAATGGCTTGGAATCCTATTACAGCGTTCTTGGTCGTAATAAACAGCAAGAAGCACTTGCTGTCCTGATTGGAAAAGATGACCATAAGATTTACGTTTATCAGCTAAATCAGGGTGTTTCCCAAGAAAAAGCAGAAGCGGTTTCTAAGGAAAAAGGAGCTGGCGAGATTGACAAGATTACCTTTGGCCGTTATCAGAACAAGCCAATCTGGGAAATCAAGTCAGGCTCTGATTTTTATCTAGTAGATTTTGAAACAGGAGCATTGGTCAATAAGGAGGGCCTATGAAACTATCCAACCGTGTTTTAGAAATGGAAGAAAGTGTCACTTTAGCTAGTGATGCGAGAGCAAAAAAATTAAAAGCTCAAGGTAAGGATGTCCTTTTCTTGACCTTGGGACAACCAGATTTTCACACTCCTGAAAATATTCAGGATGCAGCAGTTAAAGCTATTCGAGAAGGACAGGCTTCCTTCTATACAGTAGCTTCAGGCCTACCAGAATTAAAAGCTGCAGTGAATACCTACTTCGAGCGCTACTATGGCTATTCTGTCGCAAGTAACGAGGTTACCTTTGCTACAGGTGCCAAGTTCTCCCTCTATACTTTCTTTATGGCTGTAATCAATCCTTTAGATGAGGTTATTATTCCAACTCCATACTGGGTTAGTTATGGAGATCAGGTCAAGATGGCAGAAGGGATTCCAGTCTTTGTTCAAGCTAAAGAAGACAATGATTTTAAAGTCACGGTGGATCAACTAGAACTAGTTAGGACAGATAAGACAAAGGTTTTGGTTCTCAATTCACCATCTAATCCGACTGGTATGATTTATACTCGTGAAGAATTACTAGCTATCGGAAATTGGGCAGTTGAGCATGACATTCTGATCTTAGCAGATGATATATACGGTCGCCTTGTTTATAATGGAAATGAATTTGTTCCAATCTCAAGTCTATCAGAAGCAATTCGTAAGCAAACCATTGTTATCAACGGTGTATCTAAGGCCTATGCCATGACGGGTTGGCGAGTTGGTTATGCGGTAGGTGATCCTGAAATCATTGCAGCTATGAGTAAATTGACGGGACAAACAACTTCAAATTTGACATCTGTTTCTCAATATGCGGCTATCGAAGCCTTAACAGGACCACAGGATTCTGTTGATATCATGCGTAAAGCTTTTGAGGAGCGTCTCAATACCATTTATCCGCTATTATGTGAGGTCCCTGGTTTTGAAGTCGTTAAGCCACAAGGAGCCTTCTATCTCTTCCCAAATGTCAAAAAAGCCATGGAGATGAAAGGCTATACGGATGTGACTGACTTTACAACAGCTATTCTTGAGGAAGTTGGTCTAGCACTCATAACAGGTGCAGGGTTTGGAGCACCTGAAAATGTGCGTCTCAGCTATGCGACAGACTTAGATACGCTCAAAGAAGCGGTTAAACGCTTGAAAGCATTTATGGGTAGTGAGAATGATTGATCATTTTGAAATTAAGGTAAAGGATTTACAAATTTCAGAAGGATTTTATAGGAGTTTTCTCGCCCCTTTGGGCTATAAATTGGCTTTTAAGACTACTTCTCTAATCAGTTTTCTTGCCCCAAACAGCCCTCATCCTGGTGGAGATTTTTGGCTGACTCAGGGGACACAAGATCCTATTCACTTTGCTTTCTTAGCAGAAAATAAGGAAGAGGTTCAGGCTTGTTATGAGGCTGGTTTAGAGGCAGGTGGGAGAGACAATGGGGCTCCTGGTTATCGCAGTGAGCATCCGATTTACTATGCTGCTTTTATGATTGACCCAGATGGGAACAATATAGAGGTGGTTTGCCATAAAGAATAAAAAAGAAAAGGAAAAATAATGACAAAACGTGTAACGATTATTGATGTAAAAGACTATGTTGGTCAGGAAGTGACGATTGGCGCTTGGGTTGCCAACAAATCAGGAAAAGGGAAAATTGCCTTCTTGCAATTGCGTGATGGAACAGCCTTCTTCCAAGGTGTTGCCTTTAAACCAAACTTTGTCGAAAAATTTGGTGAAGAAGTAGGACTTGAGAAGTTTGATGTTATCAAACGTTTGAGCCAAGAAACTTCTGTTTATGTGACAGGTATTGTCAAAGAAGACGAACGTTCTAAGTTTGGCTATGAGTTGGACATTACAGACATCGAAGTGATTGGTGAATCTCAAGACTACCCAATTACACCAAAAGAACACGGAACAGACTTCTTGATGGACAACCGTCACTTGTGGCTCCGTTCTCGTAAGCAAGTGGCCGTGATGCAAATCCGTAACGCGATCATCTACGCAACGTATGAGTTCTTTGACAAGAACGGTTTCATGAAGTTTGATAGCCCAATTCTTTCAGGAAATGCGGCAGAAGATTCAACAGAACTCTTTGAAACTGACTACTTCGGAACGCCAGCCTACTTGAGCCAATCAGGTCAGCTTTACCTAGAAGCAGGGGCTATGGCCCTTGGTCGTGTCTTTGACTTTGGTCCAGTATTCCGTGCTGAAAAATCAAAAACACGTCGTCACTTGACTGAGTTCTGGATGATGGATGCTGAGTACTCATACTTGACACATGATGAGTCACTTGACTTGCAAGAAGCTTATGTAAAAGCTCTTCTTCAAGGTGTTCTTGACCGTGCGCCTCAAGCTTTGGAAACCTTGGAACGTGATACAGAGCTCTTGAAACGCTACATTGCAGAGCCGTTCAAACGTATCACTTACGATCAAGCTATTGACCTCTTGCAAGAGCATGAAAATGATGAAGATGCTGACTATGAACATCTTGAGCATGGAGATGACTTTGGTTCACCACACGAAACATGGATTTCAAACCACTTTGGTGTGCCAACATTTGTCATGAACTATCCAGCAGCCATCAAGGCCTTCTACATGAAACCAGTTCCTGGAAATCCAGAGCGCGTGCTTTGTGCAGATTTGCTTGCCCCAGAAGGCTATGGAGAAATCATCGGTGGGTCTATGCGTGAGGAAGACTATGATGCCCTTGTCGCTAAGATGGATGAACTTGGTATGGACCGTACAGAGTATGAATTCTACCTTGACCTTCGTAAATACGGTACAGTTCCACACGGTGGATTTGGTATCGGTATCGAACGTATGGTAACCTTCGCAGCAGGAACAAAACACATCCGTGAAGCCATTCCATTCCCACGTATGTTGCACCGTATTAAACCGTAAAATTAAAATAAAAAAGTTATTATAATAAAAGAAGGTGAAATCCCTTCTTTTTTGTATTTTGGCTACAAAAATAATATATAAAAGTACGAACATAAATCTCTTTTTGATTGACAATATTCTGGGAAATATGATAAAATCGAACTAGTGAATATTAAACGTTTTAACATTATTCGAGTTTAACATATAAATAAAAAAGGAGAAACCATGTATTCAAGAATGGAAAAAAATCACGGACAAAAAGTGCAGCGCTTTTCAATCCGTAAGTATAGTTTTGGTGCGGCATCAGTAGCTGTAGCAGCTTACATGATGTTTGGTGGAGCAGCAACTGTTCAGGCGGATGCTCAAGTTACACCAAAGACGGCATCTGATTCACAAACAGTCCCAGATGCAAGTAATCAAGCAGATTCAACCATGCCTCTAGCTTCGACTGGAACTGCTACACCAACAGCTGAGCAACCATCAACACCAGCGCCTGCAGCAACGCAACCAACAGCACCGACTGAAACACCAAAAGCCGAAGAAGCTCTAGCACCAGCTTCAAAGGCTGACACAAGCAAATTGGAAGCAGCTATTGCTCGTATGGAAGCAGCTCTTGAGAAAGCAGGTCTAACTGAAAAAACTGCCTCAGCCATTGAAGCAGCAAAAGCAGAACTTGCTAAGGCTCAAGCCCTTTTGTCAAACGATAAAGCAACACAAAAAGAAGTTGATTTTTCAACAAGTTCATTGAAAAACAGAGCTTTCGTTGTTGAAAGTATGCCAAAAGCATCTGCAGACAAGAAAGAAAACAAAAACCAAGATCCACGTAATGGAAAAGCTATTCCAGGACAAGGTGAAAGTGGATTTAGAGATGGAGCTGCAACAGCTAATCCAATTATTCCTGCTACTGAAGGACCAACAAATAACAATAAATTAGGTTCAGGAAACAACCCAGCTGATGGTGTATTTGAAAGTGCAAAAAATCAATTTGGTGATATTGATTTTGCTAATGCTACAGAAAAAAGTAAAGAAGTTAAAAAACAATGGTCAAGATCTACTGCATCTCAAGGTGGGAATACTGAAATTTTAGGTAGTTTAACTTATAACTGGAAAGAAAAAGAAATTACCGCAGCAGAAGCTAACAATAATAATGCCTTGAATGGTTGGAAAATTGAAAGTGGAGAAAAAGTAACTGCAGTTAAACCTGAAGCACCAACTAATGTTTCAGCTGATCGTCCAGCAGGGTTTGATCCTAAACCATCGAAAGTATATGATTTAGATGGAAAAGTTCCTCAAAGAGATAATGAGACCCCAGCTCCAGGAAACCCACTTGGTGTAAATGCTGCTAACCAAAATTATGCAAATGGTGTGAACTACTCAGGTATGGTAGGAACACATAATTTACCAAAAGGATATTATCTAGAATTAGGAAAACAAGGTACAAAAATTTCGAAAGAGTACGCAGTAAATGGAAATTCTAGAGTGATGCTAAGTGCTATCACTGGTGGTGCTTATGGTAATGCAGGAACTGCCGGTACAGGTGAAAAAGTAAAAATTACTGTTAAAGACGACAAAGGGAATGTAATTGCTAGCATCAGAGATGACCATACGATTGGTGAAAAATTCGAAGAATCACATATTTCTGAACCTGCTGGTGATGGAGGAAATGGTGACGGTTGGGCTGAATACCGTGCTATCTATGAAATTCCAAAAGATGTCACAAAAATTAAAGTTGAAATTGAAGCTTTAAATGATGGTACAGCGATTAATAATTCATATTTACAAGGAACAAATAGTAAGGTAACAGATGGTTACTTCGTTGGTGCTGTTAACTTGGCAGTTGGTACTGGTGTAGAAATGACTACCAATGTTAAAAGTAACAATAAGGAAGACAAGTTCGGAGAAGATAACCTGTATAAATCAAAACAAAAAGGTGAATTCGAATTTACAGTAAACAGTGTTGGTGGAACTCGTCTATACGGATCTGCAGAAACAGAAATCGAAGTTCCTAAAGGGGTAGAGCTCCCAAATAATATTACAAATCCAACAGGATGGGTTTGGTTTGGTGATACTCCGGTTGCTCCTAATAATATCCAGTGGGATCCAGCAACTAGAAAATTAAGATTAAAATATAATACATCAAAATCTAATAACGGCGACGCTCCATATATCGGTGTAGGTTCTAATGGTGGTAAGAATGATGGAGTGCGTAAATTCAGATTGCCATTTACAACCGCTGACGATTATAAAGGTACTGCAACATTTAAAGTAAGAACTTATTTACCAAATGGTATGAGAGATGCAGAAGATAATGCTGCGTTAAATACTGGAGATGTTTCTAATGCTGATGGTAAATATCATCCAGTAGTAAATGGTGTAAGAAATACTGACCAACCAGATTACTACTACAATAAAACTATTTATATTGATACAGTTAAGCCACAAACTCCAACAGTAGAAGCAGTTCATACAGACAGTGTTACTGGAGAAAAAACCGATAAGAACCAACCAACAGAATTATTAATTTCTGTACCTGCAGAAAAAGATCCTAACTTAACAGATGAAGCTAGAGAAAAACAAGATATTGCAGCTAACGATAAAAATAATGGAACCACTCGTAATGCTGATACGGAAGTAGACAATATTAAAAAAGCTATTGGTGGCTTAACTTCAATGAAAGTTACCTTACCAAATAGTAAAACTCCAATTACTTTAACGAAAAAAGAAGACGGTTGGTATAATGGTGAAACAAAAGTAGAAGTACGTGACGGTAAATTAGTTGTACCAGTTCCTGCGGGTACTGATTTAACAGAAGCAAGTGATACAACTAACCCAGATAAACGTATTAAAGTTACAGTATTAGACAAGGCAGGAAACGAATCAGATCCAGCATATGGAGATGTTATCAATAATGCTCCGACTGTAGAAACTAAGAAAAAAGATATCTATGTTTATAAAACTCCAGCAGATAAAAAGTTAACAGCTGATGAAGTACTTAAAAAATCAGAGGCAACAGCAACTGACTTAGAAGATGATCGTGATGGTGTTGATTCTACTAAACCAACGATTGCTGTAAGTAATGACGGTGGTTTAGATTCAACAAAACCAGGAGATTATACAGTAAGAGTTCAAGCTACAGATAGTGAAGGTAAAAAATCTAATATTGATACTACAACAGTTCACGTATTAGACTTGATTACAGTAGATCCAACAGTAACAGCTGACCCAACAAATCCAAGCACAACAGCTCCAGTATCTCCAAAAACAGCTGATACACCAGTTAAACCAGGAGATGAAAATTATGGTAAATACCCAGCTGGGGTAACACGTAATGACTTAGTTAAAGAAGTGACACGTACGGTTAAATTTATCAATGTTAATGATAAAGATAATCCAAATGCTCAACCTATCGACCCAGAAACGGCTCCAGATAGAGTTCAAAAAGTAACTTACAAACGTACAGCAACTGTAAATCCAGAAACAGGTGAAGTAAAATACTCTGATTGGACTGTTTATGAAGGAGCAGAAATATCAGATGCTTCAGTAGAAGATGGAAAAGGTAAATTCAATGAAGTTACTTCTCCAGTAATTGAAAACTACTTACAAGTAGAGCCTGCTGATAAAACTATCGCAGAAAAAGAAGCTCCAAAACCATCTGAAACAGGTGAAGTTACTAATGAAGTAGTGAAAGTTCTTTATAAAGAAATTGGCTCATTTACACCTGAGTATCCAGATGGTAAGAAACCAAAAGATGCACCAGATACAATTAAATATCCTAACAATCCAAATGATCCAACAAAACCTGGTGATTTCAGTAAGGTAGTTATTCCTTATGTAGATGGATATGTTCCAAAATATAATGGAGTAGAATTAACACCAGTTGATCCTGCAGATCCATCTAAAGGATACAAAGTTCCAGACAACTTTAACCCAACTGATAATTTCAGTAAAACTCCAATTCAATATGCACCTGGAATTCAAAAAGCTACAGTTAACTTTGTTTCTGTAGATGCAGCTGGTAAAGAAACACCATTAGATGAGAAATTTAATATTACTGATCTTTCAGGTAAAGCTGGAACACAAATTCCAGAAGATAAAATTCAAGCTAATCTTGATGTATTAAAATCAATGGGTTACACAGTTGAAGAAAATCCATTTGATCAAGATCCAACATTTGATTCTGATTCAGATAAAGATCAAAGCTTTACAATCAAATTAACTCCAAAAGTTTCAACACCAACTCCTGTTTACGTTGTGGAAGGTGATAAACCAACAGCAGAAAAACTAAAAAATGCGGTTACTACAGAAGGAAATGACAAAACTGTAGATGAAACTAAGATTCCTGAAACAAAAGGAAAAGTTGGAGATGATACATTAACTGCACCAGTAACAGTAACATACGGTTCAGGTGATAATAAACGTGAAGAAACTGTTAATGTACCAGTGAAAGTTGTTCAAGGATACCCACAAATCGTACCAGTAGATCCAAAAACTGCTCCAAAAGCAGAAGATAGCATTGACCCATCTGATTATCCAGAAGGTGCGAAATTCACTTATGAAAAAGAACCTGATACATCATCAACTGGAGATAAAGAAGTTAAGGTTATCGTAACGGATAAAAATGGTAACGAATTAGTAAAAGTACCAGCAACAGTACGTGTAGTTGACTCTTACAAACAATATGTACCAGTAAATACTGATCCAACTAAAGTTGTACCTGCAGAAAATATTAATCCAGAAGACTTCCCAGAAGGAACTACATTTGAGTACAAAGATAAAGATAATAATCCAGTGGATACAAAAACACCAGGAGATAAAGATGTTGTTGTTGTAGCAAAACTTAACGGTGAACCAATTGCAGAAATTCCAGCGAAAGTTACTGTAGTAGGTCCTAAGACTCAATATGTAGTAGCAAATCCTGATAATACTCAACCAACACCAGCGGATAGCCTTGTAGATAAAGATAAGTATGGTTTCCCTGATAATGCTACTTTTGAATATAAAGAGAAAGTAGATACAACAACACCAGATACAGATGAACAAAAAGATGGAAAAGATGTAACTGTAGTTGTTAAAGATGCTGATGGTGATACAATCGTAGAAGTACCTGCGAAAGTTAAAGTGGTACAAGGAAATCCACAAATTATTCCTGTTGATCAAGGTCAACCACTTGCAGAAAATAGCATTAACAAAGGTGATTATCCAGAGGGAGCAACTTTCGAATACGAAAAAGTAGATGGAAAAGATCCGGTTAATATTTCGGAAGCTGGGGATAATCCAGTAACAGTTGTAGTTAAGGACAAAGATGGTAATGTATTAGTTAAAGTACCAACAACAGTGCGTGTCGTAGATGCTTACAGACAATATGTACCAGTAAATACTGATCCAACTAAAGTGGTGCCTGCAGAAAATATTGTCCCAACTGACTTCCCAGAAGGAACAACATTTGAATATAAAACTCCAGTTGACACATCAAAACCAGGAGATAAAGATGTTGTTGTTGTAGCAAAACTAAATGGTGAACCAATTGCAGAAATCCCAGCGAAAGTTACTGTAGTAGGACCTAAGACTCAGTATGTAGCAGTAGGAAACGAACCAGATGTAAATAAATCTGTAGATCCATCAGTATTCCCTAAAGAAGCAGAAGCAAAACCTGAATATAAAGAAAAAGATATTTCTAAAACACCAGGTGAAAAAGATGTAACTGTAGTTGTTAAAGATAAAGATGGAGATACAATCGTAGAAGTACCTGCGAAAGTTAAAGTGGTACAAGGAAATCCACAAATTATTCCTGTTGATCAAGGTCAACCACTTGCAGAAAATAGCATTAACAAAGGTGATTATCCAGAGGGAGCAACTTTCGAATACGAAAAAGTTGACGGAAAAGATCCGGTAAATATTTCAGAAGCTGGAGATTACCCAGTAAACGTGATCGTTAAGGATAAAGATGGTAATAAACTTGTAACAGTACCAACAACAGTACGTGTAGTTGATGCATATAGACAATATGTACCAGTAGATACAGATCCTAAGAAAGTAATTCCTGCAGAAAATATTGTCCCAACTGACTTCCCAGACGGAACAACATTTGAGTATAAAACTCCAGTTGACACATCAACACCAGGAGATAAAGATGTTGTTGTTGTAGCAAAACTAAATGGTGAACCAATTGCAGAAATCCCAGCGAAAGTTACTGTAGTAGGACCTAAGACTCAATACGTAGCAGCAAATCCTGAGAATACTCAACCAGATGTGAATAAATCTGTAGATCCATCTGTTTTCCCTAAAGAAGCAAAAGCAAAAGTTGGGTACAAAGAAGATGTTGACACTAAAACACCAGGAATTAAAGATGTAACAGTAGTTGTTAAAGATGAAGATGGAGATTCAATCGTAGAAGTACCTGCGAAAGTTATCGTGGTTCAAGGTAAAGAGCAAGAAGTTACAGTGAATCCAGATAAAGCTCCAGATGCAAAAGATAACATTAATCCTAAAGACTTCCCAGAAGGGGCAACATTTACATTCAAAGAACAACCTGATACAAAAACACCAGGTAAGAAGAATGTAATTGTAGTTGTTAAGGATAAAGATGGTAATCTATTAGTTGAAGTTCCAGCAGTTGTAAATGTGGTAGAACGTAAAGAAGAGCCACAAACACCAAAAGAAACTGTTACAGCAACTCCAATCGTGGTTGAAGTAGGAACGCCAATCACTAAAGAAGATGTGAAAGGTCATGTTAAATTACCAAAAGATGCTGAAATTATCGAAGTTGGGGAAATCCCTACAACTGAAACACCAGGAGTGAAACCAAGTGTTAAAGTGAAGGTGAAACTACCAACAGGAGAAATTGTAGTAGTAGACATCCCAGTAACGGTAATTCCTAAACGCATTCCAGAAACTAATCCATATAATGGAGATGGATATAACGGTGGTGGAAATGGTGGTAGCAACTACAGACCAGCACCACAAACACCACAGACTCCACAACCCGCTGGACCAACTGCTCCTGAACAACCTGCAGCTCCAACAGCTCCAGCAGAACCAGGACAACCAGCAACACCAAATCAAACTCAACCAGTGGCACCAGCTCAAGTAGATGCAACAGTAGCAACTGACACAGCTGCTAAACCAGCAACACCTAAATATGTTGATGGTCAAAAAGAATTGCCTAACACAGGTACAGAAGCTAACGCTAGTCTTGCAGCGCTTGGACTTCTTGGAGCCCTAGGTGGATTTGGACTTCTTTCTCGCAAGAAAAAGGAGGACTAAAAACTCATAGTTTTTAAGAAGATGATTCGTCATCTTCTTTTTTTATTTCGGTGTTTTTACTTGCGTAAAAAAAAGTTTTTTAGTATAATAGTTTATTGTGAGCGAACCTCACTTACCCCTTGCAAAGTCTTGGGGTCATTAGACCAAAAGGAGGAACATATCAATGGCTAAATACGAAATTCTTTATATCATTCGTCCAAACATTGAAGAAGAAGCTAAAAACGCTTTGGTAGCACGTTTTGACTCTATTTTGACTGACAACGGTGCAACTGTTGTTGAATCAAAATCTTGGGAAAAACGCCGTCTTGCATACGAAATCAAAGATTTCCGTGAAGGACTTTACCACATTGTTAACGTTGAAGCAAACGACGACGCAGCTCTTAAAGAGTTTGACCGTCTTTCAAAAATCAACGCTGACATTCTTCGTCACATGATCGTCAAAACTGACGCGTAAGAAGGTAAACTATGATTAACAATGTTGTACTTGTAGGGCGTATGACACGTGACGCTGAGTTGCGTTATACCCCGTCAAATGTAGCAGTTGCGACTTTTACTCTTGCAGTAAACCGTACATTTAAGAGTCAAAATGGCGAACGTGAGGCTGATTTTATCAATGTCGTTATGTGGCGCCAACAGGCTGAAAACCTTGCTAACTGGGCTAAAAAAGGCTCACTTATTGGGGTCACAGGTCGTATCCAGACTCGTAGTTACGATAACCAGCAAGGACAACGTGTCTACGTGACAGAGGTCGTGGCTGAGAATTTCCAAATGTTGGAAAGCCGTAGCGTGCGTGAAGGTCATACAGGTGGAGCTTACTCTGCACCAACTGCAAACTATTCAGCACCTACAAATTCAGTACCAGACTTTTCACGTGATGAAAATCCATTTGGAGCAACAAATCCGTTGGATATTTCAGATGATGATTTACCATTCTAATGGACAACTAAAATTATAAAGGAGAAAAAACATGGCTCAACAACGTCGTGGCGGATTCAAACGCCGTAAAAAAGTTGATTACATCGCAGCAAACAAAATTGAATATGTTGATTACAAAGATACTGAGCTTCTTAGCCGTTTCGTTTCAGAACGTGGGAAAATCCTTCCTCGTCGTGTAACAGGAACTTCAGCTAAAAACCAACGTAAAGTAACAACAGCTATCAAACGCGCTCGCGTAATGGCTTTGATGCCTTTCGTAAACGAAGATTAAAAAAAAGACCCGTTTGGGTCTTTTTTTCAGGTCCGAGTGGACCTCTTTTTCAGACCCTGTTGGGTCTTTTTTCACGAGATAGTTTTTTCTGAACTTGGCGTGCTATAATGGTAATAGAAAGAGTAAAGGTGGGTAAGTCAAAGATGAATTGTAAGATTAGAAATATGATTAAGTCTGATATTGAATCCTTATCTCATGGATTTATGAATCAAGGTTGGCCTGGTAGAGAGGAAATTTTGGCTAGATATTTTCTGGAACAGGAAAGTGGGGAGAGAGAAGTCTTAGTTGCAGAGATTGATGGTGCTGTAGCGGGCTACGTTACCATTTTGCCCTCTGCTAAACATGGTTCTTTTGCAGAAGTCTATCCAGAATTATCAGATTTTAATGTGTTTGAGCCTTTTCGAAATCAAGGGATTGGGAATCAACTGCTAGAAGAAGCAGAAAAACGAGTCAAGTTTATTTCGAGTAAGGTCACTCTTGGTGTAGGTTTGCACTTGGGGTATGGTCCTGCCCAGAGATTGTATATCAAACGAGGCTATATTCCAGATGGGACAGGTGTCTGGTATAGAAATAAACCGCTAGAAATGGGTGCAAGTTGTCAAAATGATAATGATTTAGTTTTATACTTATCCAAGGACTTACAATAAAACTGGAAACTTTTTGAAAATAGGGGATTTAGCTACTTTATGGTATAATGGAAAGAGCTAGATTGAAAGAGGTAGTGAGATGGATGCGAAATTAAGATACAAGGCAAAGAAGATTAAGATTGTCTTTTTTGATATTGATGATACATTGCGAAATTCTAAAACCGGTTTTATTCCAGCTTCTATCCCAACTGTTTTTAAGCAATTACGTGAGAAAGGAATTTTGACAGGTATTGCTTCTGGACGAGGGATTTTTGGTGTCGTTCCGGAGATTCGTGAGCTCAAGCCTGACTTTTTTGTGACCTTAAATGGGGCCTATATCGAAGATAAAAAAGGTCAGGTTATTTATCAACATCAGATTGAGAAGTCAGATGTTGAGGAGTATATCTCTTGGGCCAAGCAAGAGGGAATTGAGTATGGTTTGGTTGGGAGTCATGATGCCAAGTTGTCGACTCGCACCGATATGATTAGTGAAGCTATCAATCCAATTTATCCAGACTTAGATGTAGATCCAGATTTCCATGAAAAAGAAGATATCTATCAGATGTGGACTTTTGAAGATAAAGGAGATGACTTGCACTTGCCTGATAGTCTCTCAGACAAACTTCGCATGGTTCGTTGGCATGAGCATTCGTCTGATATTGTTCCGATTTCAGGCTCCAAAGCGACGGGTGTGGAAAAGGTTGTGGAATACCTTGGCTTGAAACCAGAGAACGTCATGGTTTTTGGAGATGGGCTGAATGACTTGGAACTCTTTGATTATGCTGGAATCAGCGTTGCAATGGAAATTTCTCATGATAACATCAAAGAAAAAGCAGATTATATTACAAAAGCACTAGAAGAAGATGGCATTTTTGATGCCTTAGAAGGATTTGGTATGGTAGAAAAAGAATTGCATTTCCCACAAGTAGATATTGAAACAGTAGAAGGTCCTCTTGCGACCATTAAAACCAATCACGGAGACTTGCGTATCAAGCTCTTCCCTGAACATGCTCCTAAAACAGTAGCTAACTTTGTTGCTCTTTCAAAAGATGGCTACTATGATGGAGTCATTTTCCACCGTATTATCAAGGACTTTATGATCCAAGGTGGAGACCCAACTGGAACTGGTATGGGTGGCGAGTCAATCTACGGCGAATCTTTTGAGGATGAGTTTTCAGAAGAACTTTACAACATTCGTGGTGCCCTTTCTATGGCCAATGCTGGTCCAAATACTAATGGTAGTCAGTTCTTTATCGTACAAAATCAACACCTGCCTTATTCTAAGAAAGAAATTGCTCGTGGTGGTTGGCCAGAACCGATTGCGGAAATTTATGCGGAACAAGGTGGAACTCCTCACCTAGACCGCCGTCACACGGTTTTTGGTCAGCTAGCTGATGAAGCATCTTACGCTGTCTTGGATGCCATTGCTGCTGTTGAGACAGGGGCCATGGACAAGCCAGTTGAAGATGTCGTGATTGAAACAATTGAAATCGAGGACTAAGATGAAAATCGGTGATAAGCTAAAGGGGCGTATTACAGGGATTCAGCCCTACGGTGCCTTTGTTGAGTTAGAGACCGGTGATACGGGGCTGATTCACATTTCAGAGATTCGTACCGGATTTATTGAAAATATACAAGAAGCCTTGAAAGTGGATGAAGAGGTTCAAGTTCAGGTAGTGGATTTAGATGAATTTACAGGGAAAGCTAGTCTTTCTATCCGCACTTTGGAGGAAGAAAAGCACCAGTTTCCGAGACGGAGACGCTTTTCAAGCGACCGTTTTAACTATGGCTTTGCGCCTCTCAAACGAATGATGCCAATTTGGACCAAGGAAGCCCTTCAACATTTGAAGAATCAGAAGCACTAGTTAGAAATTTCTATCTTTTGTAATGTTAATATAAATTTGCTATAATAAGACCATGGAAGAAGAACAATTATTAAAATCAGGAGAGCGCATTAACCAGCTCTTTTCAACAGATATCAAAATCATTCAAAATAGAGAGGTTTTTAGCTATTCGGTGGATAGTGTTCTCTTGTCACGTTTTCCACGTTTTCCTAAGAAGGGCTTGATAGTGGATTTTTGTGCTGGAAATGGAGCAGTGGGGCTATTTGCTAGCACTCGGACTCAGGCACAGATTTTGGCTGTTGAGATTCAGGAGCGTTTGGCGGATATGGCTGAACGCTCTGTCCGTTTGAATGGTTTAGAAGAGCAGATGGAGGTCATCTGTGATGATTTGAAAAATATGCCTGCTTACATCCAGGGAAGTAAGGTGGATATGATTTTATGTAATCCACCCTATTTCAAGGTGGATCCTCATTCCAATCTGAACGAGAGCGAACATTACCTCTTGGCACGCCATGAAATCACGACCAATTTGCAGGAAATCTGTCGTAGTGCCCAGAGTATTCTTAAATCTAATGGTCGCTTGGCTATGGTTCATCGTCCTGATCGACTTCTGGATATTTTGGATACGTTACAACGGCATAATCTAGCCCCTAAGCGCCTGCAGTTTGTTTATCCAAAAAGAGAAAAGGAAGCCAATATGCTTTTGATTGAGGCTATCAAGGATGGCTCGACAAGTGGCTTTAAGGTCTTACCACCTCTCATTGTTCACAATGATGATGGCTCTTATACGCCGGAACTCGAAGAGATTTATTATGGATCATAAGGCTTATATGTACGTGCTGGAATGTCGTGATGGATCTTACTATACAGGCTATACGACTGATGTGAGAAGACGCCTCGCTGTCCACAATAGTGGGAAGGGAGCCAAATATACACGAGCACGCTTGCCAGTCAAACTTATCTATGCTCAAGGTTTTGCCAGTAAGGAAGAAGCCATGTCAGCTGAAGCCCTTCTCAAGCGTAAGAAGAGGCCACAGAAGGAAAGATTTTTATCTGAAAATCAAGATAGAAATTTGCTCATACTCAATGAAAATCAAAGAGCAAACTAGGAAGTTAGCCGTAGGTTGCTCAAAGCACTGCTTTGAGGTTGCAGATAGAGCTGACGTGGTTTAAAGAGATTTTCGAAGAGTATCAGTTATTTTGAAGAATCGTGAGGAGCCCTTTGACTCCTCTTACTTTTGTCAAAAAGCGAAAAAAATGCTACAATAAAGAGAATAAACAAAATGAGGTATTATCATGTCTAAGATTCTAGTATTTGGTCACCAAAATCCAGACTCAGATGCCATCGGGTCATCTGTAGCCTTTGCCTACCTTGCAAAAGAAGCTTACGGTTTGGATACGGAAGCTGTTGCCCTTGGAACTCCAAATGAAGAAACAGCCTTTGTCTTGAACTATTTTGGTGTGGAAGCACCGCGTGTTATCACTTCTGCTAAAGCAGAAGGAGCAGAGCAAGTTATCCTGACTGACCACAATGAATTCCAACAATCTGTATCAGATATCGCTGAAGTAGAAGTTTATGGTGTTGTAGACCACCACCGTGTGGCTAACTTTGAAACTGCAAGCCCACTCTACATGCGTTTGGAGCCAGTTGGATCAGCGTCTTCAATCGTTTACCGTATGTTCAAAGAACATGGTGTAGCTGTTCCTAAAGAGATTGCTGGTTTGATGCTTTCAGGTTTGATTTCAGATACCCTTCTTTTGAAATCACCAACAACACACCCAACAGATAAGGTTATTGCTCCTGAATTGGCTGAATTGGCTGGTGTAAACTTGGAAGAGTATGGTTTGGCTATGTTGAAAGCTGGTACCAACTTGGCTAGCAAATCTGCTGAAGAATTGATTGATATCGATGCTAAGACTTTTGAACTCAACGGAAATAATGTCCGTGTTGCTCAAGTAAACACAG
This sequence comes from bacterium, assembly GCA_905221245.1. Classification (GTDB taxonomy): domain Bacteria; phylum Bacillota; class Bacilli; order Lactobacillales; family Streptococcaceae; genus Streptococcus. The sequence goes on along the minus strand of CAJNCK010000003.1, from coordinate 175,531 downwards.
TTGATATCGCTGAAGTTTTGGAACGCCAAGCAGAAATTGAAGCTGCAATGCAAGCCGCTAACGCAGCAAATGGTTATTCTGACTTTGTCTTGATGATTACAGATATCGTCAACTCAAACTCAGAAATCCTAGCTCTTGGTGCTAATATGGGCAAGGTCGAAGCGGCTTTCAACTTCAAACTTGAAAATAACCACGCCTTCCTTGCTGGTGCTGTTTCACGTAAGAAACAAGTGGTACCTCAATTGACTGAAAGCTTTAATGCTTAAGATTTTGAGTGTTAATTCAAATTAGAACAGGCTAGTTTGAATTATATCGAAAGGAGTTTCGGCTCCTTTTTTTCTAGGAGTGAAGCATGTTAGAAAATGGCGATTTGATTTTTGTGAGAGATGAGTCAGATATGGGGCAGGCCATCCAGACTTCCACAGGCAACTATAACCATGTTGCGATTTGTTTGGATGGGATGATTTACCACGCTAGTGGACAGACTGGTGTTGTCTGTCAAGAACCGGCAGACTTCTTTGAGTCCAATCACTTGTACGACCTCTATGTTTACCCAGAAATGGATATCCAGTCTGTGAAGGAAAAAGCTTGCAAATATCTAGGAGCACCCTACAATGCTTCTTTCTATCCAGATGGAGAAGGTTTTTACTGTTCCCAGTACATGGCAGAAATCCTACCGATTTTTGAAACCATACCTATGAAATTTGGGGATGGGGAGCAGGAGATTAGTGATTTTTGGAGAGAGTATTATAGAGAACTAGGCCTACCTGTCCCTTTGAACCAAGCTGGGACCAATCCTAGTCAGTTGGCAGCATCGCCTCTGTTAGAATGTAAAGAAAGGAATCTTCATGATTCAGATTTTTAATCCATCTCGTTTGACAAGACAGCCATTTTTTAGAGAATTGATCCGCTATCTGGACCAGCATGAGGATGTTATTTTGCGAGAAATTAAGGCTCAATTTCCAGATATAGCAGTTGATAAACTCATGGAAGAGTATATAAAGGCAGGCTTGATTCTACGAGAAAATAAGCGTTATTACCTTAATCTTCCTATGCTTGAATCACTCGATAGTCTTGAACTGGATCAAGAGATTTTTGTCAGCGAAGCTAGTCCGGTCTATCCAGCCTTGTTGGATCAGAGTTTTGAGACAGAATTACGAAATCAAACCAATGCAGCTATTTTAGTTGAAAAGACGGACTTTGCGAGATCAAAAATGACCCTGTCCAATTATTTCTACAAGGTCAAACATCAGTATCCTTTGACAGAAAAACAGCAGGAACTCTATGACATTTTGGGAGATGTCAATCCTGAGTATGCTCTCAAATACATGACAACTTTTTTGCTAAAATTTCTCAAAAAAGATCAGCTTATGCAGAAACGTCGTGACATCTTTGTGGACAGTTTAGTTGTCCTAGGCTATATTGTCCAAAATGAAGAAGGGAAGTATGAGTTGACTGTTGATTTTGATAAGGAAAGATTAACTTTTTACTTGACCTGATTTCTTGTTTCTGAGCACATTGTTTGACTTTCATTAGTATTCGGTATAAACTATATGTAACCGGTAACACATATCGGAATAAAACCAAAGGAGACAATCATATGTCACTTGAAAACAAATTGGAACAAGCAACAGGCGCTATCAAAGAAGGATTTGGTAAAGTTACTGGGGATAGCAAGACTGAAGCAGAAGGCGCTGTAGAAAAGACAGTTGCTAAGGCAAAAGAAGTAGTTGAAGACGCTAAAGGTGCTGTAGAAGGTGCCGTTGAAGGTTTGAAAAACGCTTTTAAATAAAAATAGAAAAAATCAAGGGTTTCATTTCCCTTGATTTTTTTACTATCTTATAAATAATTTTCTGCGACGGCTGCATCTCCTGGATAGGTTTCTTTCTTTCCTTGGACGATTTGGTAGCAATCGGCTCCCTTACCAGCGATAATCACAGCATCTAATTCTTGACTTGTGATAGCCATCGCTGCCCTGATGGCTTCTTGGCGATCCGCAATCTTTTCAACGGGATGATTGATATAGCTACTGATTTCATCTGCAATGGCCATTGGGTCTTCATAGTTGGGGTCATCAGCAGTCAGAAAGACTTGAATCTCAGGGTGTTGATTAAGGAGGAGACCAAAGTCCTTACGACGGCTTTCTCCCTTGTTTCCTGTCGATCCCAGAACCAGTGCAATTTTTCCAGTTTGATGAGTTTCTACAACATTAATGAGTTTTTTCAGACTGTCCCCATTGTGGGCATAGTCGATGAAAATCTTGGCACCATTTTTCTGAGTCAGGACTTCCATACGACCAGGAACACGGGTTGCAGCGATTCCTTTTTTGATGTCCTCAAGACTAGCTCCCAGACGGAGGCAAGCAAGTCCAGAAGCAACGGCATTTTCTTGGTTGAAGTGACCGATCAGTTGGATATCATAATCACCAGCGAGTTTACCTGTAGCTGAAAAGCTAAAGGCTTTGGAATTCTCGATTTGGTTACTTGATTGACTACCATAAAAATCATGGTCTTGATCTTCCACCTGTTCTTTCAAGACTGAGAAGTGGTCCATGTCGCTGTTAATGACTACTGCTCGGCTATTTTCCATCAAGAGACGCTTGTGGTAGAAGTAGTCTTCAAAGCTAGGGTGTTCAATCGGGCCGATATGGTCTGGACTGATATTGAGGAAAACTCCCACATCAAAGGTGAGACCATAGACACGTTTGACCAGATAGGCTTGACTGGATACCTCCATGATGAGGTGGGTGCGGCCATTTTGCACAGCTTGATTCATCATATCAAAGAGGTCAATGCTCTCAGGAGTTGTCAATGCAGACTTAAAGAAAGTCTTGCCATCTAGAGTTGTGTTCATAGTCGAGAGCATAGCCGGTCGATGCCCTTGAGATAAGATATTATAAGCGAAATAGGCTGCTGTTGTCTTACCCTTGGTTCCAGTAAAGGCAAGGAGTTTAAGTTTTTCCTGTGGATTGCCATAAAATTCCATAGCTACCAAACTCATGGCTTTCTTGATATCGCTGACGATAATAGCAGGAATACCAACTTCATAGTCTTCTTCAGCCACATACCAACCGAGGCCTTGAGAGATGGCAGAAATCAGAAATTCCTTCTTAAAGGCAGCACCTTTGACGAAAAAGAGGCTCTTTTCTTTGGCCTTGCGGCTGTCATAGCAGATGGTGTCAAACACGACATCGCTATAGTTGTAGTGATAATGTCCTTGGTCGATAATCTCACGGAAGAGACCATCTTTCTTTAAAATATCTAATACGGTTTCAATCTTAATCATACTTTCTATTGTAAACCGAAAGTCGTAAATTTACAAGTGACAAGGAAAAGTTTATAATGGAAGATGAGGAATTTTTCCTAGTGATTAAAATTAAATGAGGAATCTATGTCTAACGAAAACAATCACCAGCAGGCCCAGATGTTACGGGGGACTGCTTGGCTAACGGCTAGTAACTTTATCAGTCGCCTGCTCGGGGCTATTTATATTATCCCCTGGTATATCTGGATGGGCTCTTATGCGGCTACAGCAAATGGTCTCTTTACTATGGGCTACAATATCTATGCCTGGTTCTTGCTGATTTCAACAGCGGGTATTCCAGTTGCGGTTGCCAAGCAAGTGGCCAAGTACAATACCATGCGAGAAGAAGAGCATAGCTTTGCCTTGATTCGGAGCTTTTTAGGCTTTATGACAGGACTAGGTCTGGTCTTTGCTTTGGTCTTGTATGTCTTTGCTCCTTGGCTAGCAGACTTGTCTGGCGTGGGCAAAGACTTGATCCCAATCATGCAGAGTTTGGCTTGGGCGGTCTTGATTTTCCCATCTATGAGTGTTATCCGAGGCTTCTTCCAAGGGATGAATAACCTGAAACCTTATGCCATGAGCCAAATCGCTGAGCAGGTCATTCGCGTTATCTGGATGCTCTTAGCTACCTTTATGATTATGAAAATGGGCTCAGGAGATTATCTAGCAGCGGTTACCCAATCCACCTTTGCTGCCTTTGTCGGCATGGTAGCTAGTTTTGCAGTTTTGATCTATTTCCTTGCCAAAGAAGGATTACTTAAAAGAGTCCTTGAAACAGGAGATAAGATAAACAGCAAGCGTCTTTTGGTCGACACCATTAAGGAAGCCATTCCTTTTATCCTGACAGGGTCTGCTATCCAGCTTTTCCAGATTTTGGACCAAAATACCTTTATCAATAGCATGAAGTGGTTTACCAACTATAGTAAAGAAGACTTGGTTGTCATGTTTTCTTATTTCTCTGCCAATCCTAATAAAATCACTATGATTTTGATTTCTGTTGGGGTTTCGATTGGGAGTGTAGGGTTGCCACTTTTGACTGAAAACTATGTCAAGGGGGACTTGAAGGCAGCTTCTCGTTTAGTTCAGGACAGCATCACCATGCTTTTCTTATTTTTGCTACCAGCAACGGTTGGAGTGGTTATGGTAGGAGAACCTCTCTATACTGTCTTCTATGGCAAGCCAGATAGTTTGGCTATGGGCTTGTTTGTCTTTGCAGTTTTGCAGTCTACTATTTTAGGCTTGTACATGGTTTTGTCTCCAATGCTTCAAGCCATGTTCCGCAACCGCAAGGCCGTTCTCTATTTTATCTATGGTTCCATTGCCAAGCTGGTCTTACAACTGCCAACCATTGCTCTCTTTCACAGTTATGGACCTTTGATTTCCACAACCATCGGCCTCATTATTCCTAATGTTTTGATGTATCGGGACATTTGCAAGGTAACTGGTGTTAAGCGCAAGGTGATTTTGAAACGAACCATTTTAATCAGTTTATTAACTCTTTTCATGTTTCTTGTAGTTGGGACATTGCAGTGGATTTTAGGATTTGTCTTCCAACCAAGTGGACGTTTGTGGAGTTTCCTATATGTAGCTCTTGTCGGTGCCATGGGGGGAGGAGTTTACGGATTCTTGAGTCTTCGTACCCGTTTATTGGATAAGGTGATTGGACAAGCCCAAGCTAATCGCTTACGAGCAAAATTAAGAATTTCTCAATAATTTTTTTATAAATAAAAGGGATAATTTGAACATTTCTATCATGAAATGCTTGAATTATTCTCTTTTTTATTAATTTGTATTATATTTTTTATAATTTGTAGATAGTAATTTAATTTTTCTTAAATTTTACTTAAAAAACTATTGACTAAATAAAACCTGTAATGTATAATAAGACAAATATTTAAATCAGGAGGTTCTGGAGATGAAAAAGTCTAAAGCCAAGTATGTAGCACTTGCGGGTGTCGTGTTAAGTGCAGGTATTTTGTTAAGTGCCTGTGGAAATTCTAGCACAGGGTCAAAAACATACAATTATGTTTATTCAAGTGATCCATCTAGTTTGAACTATCTAGCAGAAAACCGTGCAACAACCAATGATATTGTGACCAATCTGGTAGATGGTCTCATGGAAAATGACCAGTATGGAAACTATATTCCATCTTTGGCAGAGGATTGGAGTGTTTCTCAAGACGGTTTGACCTATACCTATAAACTGCGTAAAGATGCTAAATGGTATACTGCAGATGGAGATGAATATGCTCCTGTAACTGCCCAAGATTTTGTCACTGGTTTGAAATATGCGGCTGATAAAAAATCAGAAGCCTTGTACTTAGTGCAAGAATCCGTTGCTGGTTTAGATGACTATATCACTGGTAAAACAAGCGACTTTTCAACTGTCGGAGTTAAGGCTCTTGATGACCAAACTGTTCAATATACCTTGACACGACCAGAATCTTACTGGAACTCAAAAACAACTTCAACCATTCTCTTCCCAGTCAATGCAGATTTCTTGAAATCAAAAGGGGATGATTTTGGGAAGGTAGACCCATCTAGTATTTTGTACAATGGACCTTTCTTGATGAAATCCTTTGTTTCAAAATCTGTCATCGAATTCAAGAAAAATCCTAACTACTGGGATGCTAAAAATGTCTTTGTAGATGATGTGAAATTGGCCTATTATGATGGTAGTGACCAAGATGCACTGGCTCGTAACTTTGTAGAAGGTGCTTATAGCTACGCTCGTCTTTATCCAAATAGTGCAAGTTTTGAAGGAATTAAAGAAAAGAATAAGGACAATATCATTTATAGTTTACAAGATGCTACTTCTTACTTCTTAAACTTTAATCTAGATAGAAAATCTTATAAATTCACTTCTAAGACAAGTGATGCTGAGAAGAAATCGACTCAAGAAGCGGTTCTTAACAAAAACTTCCGTCAAGCCATCAACTTTGCCTATGATCGTACAGCTTACGGGGCTCAATCTCAGGGAGAAGATGGTGCAACTAAGATTTTGCGTAACTTGGTTGTTCCTCCAAACTTTGTAAGTATCAACGGAAAAGACTTTGGTGAAGTAGTAGCCTCTAAGATGGTGAATTATGGTAAGGAATGGCAAGGAATCAACTTTGCGGATGCCCAAGATCCATACTACAATGCTGAAAAAGCCAAGGCTAAATTTGCAGAGGCTAAGAAAGAACTCCAAGCTAAAGGAGTTCAATTCCCTATCCACTTGGACATGACTGTTGACCAAGCTGCTAAAAAGGGTGTCCAAGAGGCAAATTCTATGAAGCAATCTATTGAGGCAGCTTTAGGTGCAGAAAATGTTGTAATTGATATTCAACAACTCACTACTGAAGATTATGATAATACAAGCTATTTGGCTCAGACAGCAGCTCAGAAGGATTATGATCTTTACAACGGTGGTTGGGGTCCTGATTACCAAGATCCTTCAACCTATCTTGATGTCTTTAATGTTAATTCTGGTGGTCTGATGCAAAATCTAGGTTTAGAGCCAGGTGAAGCCAATGACAAGGCCAAGGCTGTTGGACTAGATGTCTACACTCAAATGTTGGAAGAAGCTAATAAGGAACAAGATCTTGCAAAACGCTATGACAAGTATGCTGAGATCCAAGCGTGGTTGGTGGATAGTGCTTTAGCAATTCCAAATGTGTCTAAGGGTGGAACACCAGTATTGAGAAAAACAGTTCCTTTCTCAGAACCATATTCATTGGCTGGTAATAAAGGTATCGAATCATATAAATACCTCAAAGTACAAGATAAGACAGTCACAAAAGATGAATATGAAAAAGCTAAAGAAAAATGGCTGAAAGAAAAAGAAGAATCCAATAAAAAAGCCCAAGAAGAATTGGCAAAACATGTCAAATAAGGATTTTTCAAGAAAAACGATGGTTTCGGAAGAAACTGTCGTTTTTTAATAGAATAACGTTAAATTCAGATTAAAAACGCTTACATTTTTTGGATTGTTTATTTTAATTATGATATAATAAATATGATAAAAATATAAAAAGTTACTTTCGAAATCCTCTTCTGGTGTTAGTTGAAGTATGCATATTCTAGAACAATTTTATAGGAGGGATGCTATCTACTGAAAAAGTAAGATAAAACGCAATAATTGATAAGTTCTTCTTTTATGTGAAGAGTTCTTATCTGCCTATTTACTAATTTTTATGGAGGTAACATCATGGGAGCTATTATGGAGTTTGCAACAGAAAAACAGATTGAATCATTTCTCTCAACTTGCCACATTGAAGGGCAAAAGAATTTTCTGATGGCTTTTAAGAAAAAGACATGGTTGAAATCCTTTATTGATTTCTTCATTATAGGAGGGACTTACTATGTTCAGTCGAGTGTGAAGCCTAAGATTCTGGCATTCACACCTAATGGAATCTACTTGATGGACATCAGTGATGTAACAGAAAATCATTCTAATCAAGTCGTAGAGATGCCTTGGAATCAAGTTCAAGATTTTACTTATAAGCCAGCCTTGAATACAGTTAGGCTGAATTGGAACTATCAAAATGAAGTCTATATTTTTTCCGTGGATGTCGGTCAGATTGGTCAGCATGTGGGCCAATATCAATTTAATAAAGACCATTATGACTATTTAGTCCAACACGATTTCTTTCGGTTAAAGTAAACCCTAGCAATCATTTTCACGAAAGAATCTGGAATATTTTCTGGATTCTTTTTAGCTTTACTCGATAAGTCTATAGTTTGAAACTATAACTAGCTCTTGAAAAGAAGAAAATGAGTTGATGAAAATAAGTGGTACAATAGTTACTATAGATTTGGAGGTATTGTATGAGCAAGGAATTACACATTAACACAATTTTGGCCCAGGCGGGTATCAAATCAGATGAAGCGACAGGTGCATTGGTGACACCGCTTCATTTTTCAACGACTTATCAGCATCCAGAGTTTGGGAAATCTACTGGATTTGACTATACGCGTACCAAAAACCCAACTCGCAGTAAGGCGGAAGAAGTCTTGGCGGCTATTGAGTCCGCAGACTATGCCCTAGCGACTAGCTCAGGCATGTCAGCTATTGTACTGGCCTTCAGCGTCTTTCCAGTAGGAAGTAAGGTCTTGGCTGTCCGTGACCTTTACGGTGGTTCTTTCCGCTGGTTCAATCAAGTGGAGCAGGAAGGCCGTTTCCATTTTACCTATGCCAATACAGAAGAAGAGTTGATTGCCGAGTTGGAGAAGGACGTGGATGTTCTCTATATCGAAACTCCAACCAACCCTTTGATGTTGGAATTTGATATCGAAAAACTAGCAAAATTAGCTCATGCTAAGGGTGCCAAAGTGGTGGTGGATAATACCTTCTATAGCCCAATCTACCAACGTCCGATTGAAGATGGAGCAGATATCGTTCTCCATTCAGCAACCAAGTATCTAGCAGGCCACAATGATGTCTTGGCTGGAGTGGTTGTGACCAATAGTTTAGAACTATACGAGAAGCTCTTTTACAATCTCAATACGACAGGGGCAGTCTTGTCTCCATTTGACAGTTATCAATTGATTCGTGGTCTCAAGACCTTGTCTCTTCGTATGGAACGCTCAACAGCTAACGCCCAAGAAGTGGTTGCCTTTTTGAAGGATTCTCCAGCAGTTAAGGAAGTTCTCTACACTGGTCGTGGGGGCATGATTTCCTTTAAAGTAGCCGATGAAACACGCATTCCTCATATTTTGAACAGTCTCAAGGTCTTCTGTTTTGCGGAAAGTTTGGGTGGGGTAGAAAGTCTCATTACTTATCCAACGACGCAAACTCACGCTGATATTCCAGCAGAAGTGCGCCATTCTTATGGTTTGACAGATGACCTCTTGCGCTTGTCAATTGGGATTGAAGATGCTAGAGATTTGATTGCAGATTTGCGCCAAGCCTTGGAAGGATAAGAAACAGATGGGAAAATATGATTTTACAAGCTTGCCCAATCGTTTGGGACACCATACCTATAAATGGAAAGAAGCAGAAACGGATAGTGAAGTCCTACCAGCTTGGATAGCAGACATGGACTTTGTGGTCTTGCCTGAAATCCGCCAAGCCGTGCAGACTTATGCAGACCAATTGGTTTATGGCTATACTTACGCCAGTGAAGAGTTAATTCACGAAGTTCAAAAGTGGGAAGCCTCACAACACGGTTATCACTTTGACAAAGAGGCCCTTGTCTTTATCGAGGGTGTGGTACCAGCCATCTCAACAGCTATTCAAGCCTTTACAAAAGAAGGCGAAGCGGTTCTGATTAACACACCTGTCTACCCACCTTTTGCTCGCAGTGTCAAGTTGAATAATCGTAGATTGATTACTAATTCTTTGGTGGAAAAGGATGGTCTGTTTGAGATTGACTTTGATCAACTTGAGAAGGATTTGGTGGAAGAAAATGTCAAACTTTACATTCTCTGCAACCCTCACAATCCTGGTGGACGTGTTTGGGAAAAGGAAGTGTTGGAAAAGATAGGCCAACTCTGTCAAAAATATGGTGTTTTCTTGGTTTCAGATGAGATTCACCAAGATTTGGCCCTCTTTGGTCACAAGCATCATTCCTTCAATACCATCAATCCTGACTTTAAAGAATTTGCTATCGTCTTGACCAGTGCCACTAAAACCTTTAACATCGCTGGGACAAAAAATTCATATGCAGTTATTGAAAATCCTAAGTTGCGAGTGGCTTACCAGAAACGCCAATTGGCCAATAACCAGCATGAAATTTCAGGCTTGGGTTATTTGGCGACAGAAGCTGCCTATCGATACGGTAAAGATTGGTTAGAGGAACTCAAGCAAGTCTTTGAAGACCACATCAATTATGTGGTGGATTTATTTGGAAAAGAGACTAAAATCAAGGTCATGAAACCGCAAGGAACCTACTTGATTTGGCTTGATTTTTCAGCCTATGACCTGACTGATGAAAAATTACAAGAGCTTTTGAGAAATGAAGCCAAGGTTATCCTCAATCCTGGTTTGGATTATGGGGATGAAGGAAGTCTTCATGCCCGCCTCAATGTAGCCATGCCTAAATCTCTGTTGCAAGAAGTTTGTCAGCGAATTGTGACGACTTTTGCTAAACTTTAAAAATCCAGCCTTCTAGGAGAAAAGTCATCCTAGAAGGCTATTTTCATAGGGGAAAATATGGTATAATAAAAAGATAAGGTAAAGGTAAAAATATGGCTAAATTGATTCCGGGGAAAGTCCGTATCGAAGGCGTTGCCCTTTATGAAACTGGTAAGGTTGACATTATCAAGGAAAAGAACAATCGGCTCTACGCTCGCGTTGCAGAAGAAGAACTGCGCTATAGTTTAGAGGATGATTTGGTTTTTTGTGCCTGCGATTTTTTCCAAAAGAGGGGCTACTGTGTGCATTTGGCAGCTCTGGAGCATTTTCTGAAAAATGATGAGCGTGGTCAGGAAATCTTGCAAAGTCTGGAAGAAGGTCATGAGGAAAAAGAGGCCGTTGAAACCAAGGTGACCTTGGGTGGAAAATTTTTGGAACGAATCTTATCTCCAAAATCAGACCGAGCCTATGAGTTGTCAGCTTTGGGTCAGGTGGAAGCAGGAAGCAATCGTATCTTGTGGACCCTGAGAATCGGGCAAATCAATAGCCAAAAATACTACGTCATTCGGGATATTCCACTCTTTTTAAAAGTCGTCGAGAAGAGAAAACCTTATATGATTGGTAAAACTTATGAGGAGTCTCTGTCTTGGGAAGCCTTTAATGAGGAAAGTCAAGAGCTTCTGACTTTCTTACGCGGACTAATGGAGGAAGGACTGGCTCCAGAGCTTTTTTTCCAAAACCAAGGTCGGCACCTCTTTTTTCCTCTGACCTTTTTTGAGCAGGGTGTGGATTTACTGATGGCCTTGCCCCATTTTCAATTTGACCATCAAGTGGATAGCTACCAGACCCTACTTTTTCAGGATATGCATGCTGATGCCAATCTCTTTGCCTTTACAGTAACAGAATACTCGGATTATTTTGAAATGGAAATCAGTGATAGTCCGAGGGTAAATGTCTTTTATCAGGGAGCTGTACTTTTCCATAAAGGACAGGTTTATTTTCTAAGAGACCAGCAGATGCGTCTTCTCAAGGAAATCAAAGCGCTGCCTTTGGATCAACATGGAAAGAAATTTCTGCAATTTGATAGCAGTGACCGAGATAAGTTGGCTTCCTGTCTGACTCTCTTTAGCCAGATGGGGAACGTCTCAGCTCCAGAACGTCTACAAATCAAAACTTTTTCTCCCTCTTTTTACTTTGACAGGGAAGAGGATAATCGGATTCGTCTGGAAATCCGGTTTGATTATGGGGATAGACAGGTATCTAGCCGACAAGAGCTAGAAGAATTACCCTTTTCGAGTGATGCTGACTTAGAAGAAAGAATTTTCCAAGTCTGTTTGGCAGCTGGATTTGAAGCGGACTTTCAATCTTGGCGTCAGGCCTTAAAAGCAGAGTCTGTCTATCATTTCTTCCATGATATCATCCCAGTCTTTGAAAAACTCGGGCATGTTAACCTATCAGACAAGTTAGAAGAACTATATAGTCTAGCGAGTTCTCAAGTGCAGATTGCTTCCAAGGGAGGTCTCTTGGAAATCCAGTTTGATTTTCAAGATATCGCCCAAGAGGAAATTGACCAAGCCATGCAGGCCTTGGTTGATAATCAAGATTTTTATATTGATTCGTCTAATCAAGTCTACTTTTTCGATGAAGAAACTAAGAAAATTCGTCAAAACTTACAGGAACTGGGGCAGTTTGAATTAAAAGATGGCTCCTTGCAGGCTCGGAAATCTTTGGCCTACAGTTTAGCCCATCTCTTTGAAGGGCGTGACCGTGTTTCTTTTTCACAAGAATTCCAGAATTTGGCCCACGATTTGACGCATCCAGAGGACTTTCCTTTGCAAGCAACTCAGGTTCAGGCTGACTTGCGAGATTATCAGGAAAAGGGAATTCGTTGGTTGCAAATGCTCCATTATTATGGTTTTGGTGGGATTTTAGCTGATGATATGGGACTTGGTAAAACCCTGCAGACCATTGCTTTTTTGACCAGTCAAGTGACAAAAGAAAGTCGGGTTTTGATTTTAGCTCCATCTGGTTTGATTTACAACTGGGCAGATGAGTTTCAGAAATTTGCCCCACAGTTGGATGTGGCTGTTGTTCATGGTTTGAAAGCTAGTCGTGAAGAGATTCTTGCTGAAAGCCATCAAATCTATGTGACGAGCTATGCTACCTTCCGTCAGGACAGTGAGCTTTATCAGGGGATGGCCTTTGACTTCCTTTTCTTAGATGAAGCTCAGGTCATGAAAAACGCCCAGACCAAGATTGCCCAGACCTTGAGACAATTTGTGGTGCCGTCAGTTTTTGCCTTGTCAGGAACTCCGATTGAAAACCATCTGGGTGAGTTGTGGTCTATTTTCCAAATCGTCATGCCAGGACTTTTGCCAAGCAAGAAAGAATTTATGAAATTGCCAGCTGAACGTGTGGCTCAGTTTATCAAGCCTTTCGTGATGCGACGTAAGAAAGAAGAAGTGCTGACTGAATTGCCAGACTTGATTGAAGTGGTTTATAAGAATGAACTGGAAGACCAGCAAAAGGCTATTTACCTAGCCCAGTTGCAACAGATGAGAGATAGATTGGCTCAAGTTTCAGATCAGGAATTCCAGCGAAGTAGAGTGGAAATCTTATCTGGTCTGATGCGCTTGCGCCAAATCTGTGACACGCCTGCCCTCTTTATGGAGGATTATCAGGGAGCTAGTGGCAAACTGGATAGCCTTCGAGACCTGCTGGTACAGGTGGCAGACGGCGGACACCGTGTCTTGATTTTCTCACAGTTCAAGGGAATGTTGGAAAAAATTGAGCAAGAACTGCCAGACCTGGGCATGACTTCCTTTAAAATTACGGGTTCAACCCCAGCCAAGGAAAGACAAGATATGACCAAGGCATTTAATCAAGGGGAAGGAGATGCCTTTCTGATTTCCCTCAAGGCTGGTGGGGTTGGTCTGAACCTAACAGGTGCTGATACGGTTATCTTGGTTGACCTTTGGTGGAATCCTGCGGTGGAAGCGCAAGCCATTGGCCGTGCCCATCGAATGGGTCAGGAAGAAACGGTTGAGGTTTATCGCTTGGTGACCAAGGGAACCATTGAAGAAAAAATCCAGCAACTCCAAGAACAGAAGAAACATCTGGTGTCACAGGTATTGGACGGCACAGAGTCACGTGGCAGTCTCACCCTAGCAGAAATTAGAGAAATTTTGGGAATTTCTGAAGCCAGCACTTGAAAAATCAAGACAATACGCTATAATGAAGTGTTGAAAGGAAATAGAAAATGAAACAAGAACGATTTCCATTGGTGTCAGATGACGAGATCATGTTGACTGAAATGCCAGTCATGAACTTGTACGATGAGTCTGATCTGATCAGTAATATCAAGGGAGAATACCGTGATAAGAATTATCTGGAGTGGGCTCCTATTACTGAAGAAAAACCAGTTAAACCGCTTGAAAAGCCAGTAGAGAAACCTAAGAAGGCTGGCTTAGGAGTAAAAAAAGAAGGAAAGAGCTATGCGGAGGTGGCGCGTGAAGAAGCGCGTGCGGATTTGAAAAAGAAACGCTCAGCAAGTTATCTGACCAAGGACATCCCTCCTACAAGACGCCACTCTCAACCAAGTCTCGTTAGACAGGGCAATCAACCTACTGCGCCTTTCCAAAAGGAAAATCCTGGTGAATTTGTTAAATATAGTCAAAAATTGACCCAGTCTCATTACATCTTGGCGGAAGAAGTGAGCCATATTTCTACTCAAACAGAGAAAACAGAAACTACAGGCCCAAAGAAAAACAACTATGATTTTCTGAAGAAGAGCCAAATCTATAATAAAAAGAATCAACAAAAAGAACAAGAACGTCAGGTTGCCCAAGAGTTGAATCTGACAAGAATTACGGAATAGGGGAGAAAACATGTCAAAGACATATCATTTTATCGGAATTAAGGGATCAGGTATGAGTGCCTTGGCCTTGATGTTGCACCAAATGGGGCATAAGGTACAGGGATCAGATGTTGAAAAGTACTACTTTACTCAACGAGGTCTTGAGCAGGCAGGAATTACCATTCTTCCTTTTGATGAAAAGAATCTAGATGGAGATATGGAAATTATCGCTGGAAATGCCTTTCGTCCAGATAACAACGTCGAAATTGCCTATGCGGACCAAAATGGCATCAGCTACAAGCGTTACCATGAGTTCCTAGGTAGCTTTATGCGCGACTTTGTCAGCATGGGAGTTGCTGGAGCGCACGGAAAAACTTCAACGACAGGTATGTTGTCTCATGTCTTGTCTCATATCACAGACACCAGCTTCTTGATTGGAGACGGGACAGGTCGTGGTTCAGCCAATGCCAAATATTTTGTCTTTGAATCTGACGAATATGAGCGTCACTTCATGCCTTACCACCCAGAATACTCTATTATCACCAATATTGACTTTGACCATCCAGACTACTTCACAAGTCTAGAGGATGTTTTCAATGCCTTTAACGACTATGCTAAACAAATTACCAAAGGTTTGTTTATCTACGGCGAAGATGCTGAGTTACGTAAAATTACGTCTGATGCACCAATCTACTATTATGGCTTTGAAGCTGAAGGCAATGACTTTGTAGCTAGCGACCTTCTTCGTTCTACGACTGGTTCAACCTTCACCGTTCACTTCCGTGGACAAGAGTTGGGACAATTCCATATTCCAACCTTTGGTCGTCACAATATCATGAATGCGACAGCTGTCATCGGATTGCTTTACACAGCAGGCTTTGATTTGAACTTGGTGCGTGAACACCTGAAAACATTTGCCGGTGTTAAGCGTCGTTTCACTGAGAAAATTGTCAATGACACAGTGATTATCGATGACTTTGCTCACCATCCAACAGAAATCATTGCAACCTTGGATGCTGCTCGTCAGAAATATCCAAGCAAGGAAATCGTAGCAATCTTCCAACCGCATACTTTTACAAGAACTATTGCCTTATTGGACGAATTTGCTCATGCTCTAAATCAAGCAGATGCTGTTTACCTAGCACAAATCTATGGATCTGCGCGTGAAGTGGACCATGGTGATGTCAAGGTAGAAGACCTAGCTAATAAAATCAATAAGAAACACCAAGTGATCACTGTTGAAAATGTTTCTCCACTCCTAGACCATGACAATGCTGTCTATGTCTTTATGGGGGCAGGAGATATCCAAACCTATGAATACTCATTTGAGCGTCTCTTGTCTAACTTGACAAGCAATGTTCAATAGGATGTTCTCATGGAAATTCCAATTAAAATCATTCAGGCAAGTAAGGCTGATTTGGCTGAGATAGAGGCACTTCAAACTTCGTCTTTTCCAGCTGAAAAGCAGCAACCTTCCCATATTTTAGAAGAAAGTATCCGTAAGTCTGCGGATACCTTTCTTCTAGCTAGGGATGAAAATCAGCTTCTAGGCTATGTTCTAGGTGGTCCTTACCCACACAATCCGAAATGTCTAGAAATACATTCTTTAGTCATCGAGGCTGACCATCAGAGACAGGGATTGGGAACGCTTCTTCTTGCGGCTTTGAAAGATGTGGCAGTTGAGCTAGATTACAAAGCTATTCGTTTGAAGAGTCCGGATGAGTTGCTTTCCTATTTTGAAATGAACGGTTTTATTGATGAAGAAGAGACAGATTCGCTTTATGCAGCTAGTCAAGGTTTTAGTATGATTTGGTTTAATCTCTTTTTTTAGGAGGCAAAATGGAAATTAGGAAAGCAAGATTAGAAGATTTGGATCGTATCGTTGAGATTGAACTAGAAAATTTCTCGATTGAAGAAGCCATTCCTCGCTCTGTTTTTGAGGCGCATTTGCGAGAAATTCAGACCTCGTTTCTGGTTGCAGAAAAAAAGGGTGAGATTATTGGTTATATAGAGGGACCAGTTGGCCCCCACCGCCATCTGCAAGATCAGTCTTTTACAGAAGAGATAGAAGATTATAGTCATGAGCCTGGTGGTTATATCTCTTTGACCTGTCTTTCTATTGCCAAGGAGGCACAGGGCCTTGGACTTGGTCAAAAATTACTAACAGCCTTGAAAGAACTGGCTCTTGAACACGAAAGAGAAGGCATTAACCTAACCTGTCATGACTATCTCACCACCTACTACGAAAAACATGGATTTGTCAATGAAGGCCAGTCTCAGTCAACCTTTGCAGGGGAAACCTGGTATGATATGGTCTGGGAAGCTAAAAAATAAGCTAGAAAAGCATGCTAGGTTGCTTTTCTTTCGTTTTTAAGATATAATATTATGGATTGTCAACGAGGAGGATAAACTTTTGAGTGAAAAGCCAAGAGAAGACGAAAAATTAAGCTTTAAAGAGCAGATTTTACGCGATTTAGAAAAAGTAAAACGTAATGAAGGGATTCGCCAAGAGGCCACTGAACTTGCAGAGAAAAAAGAAGCTCTATTTGTCCCTGAAACAAAACTCGCAGATGAAGATGTTATGGTTGCATCCCTATCAGCTGTTGAGAAAATTATGGAGAATGCACCACGTGTTCCAAAGCATCCTAGTGAGGATATGCCTGCATCACCAGCAGAGGAAGTAAGAGAGGAAGCTCCAATCGTTCCTAGTCATCCTAGTCAAGATGTTCCAGCATCACCAGCTGAAGAAAGTCCATCAAGACCGGTTCCGGGACCAGAGACTAATCGTCCACAAAAGGTCGAAGAAGATTTCAACGTAACTCCAACAAGAGTAGCTGTTTCTTATAAGACTGAAGCTAAAAAAGAGCCTCAGAAAGAAGTAACAAAACCAGAACCAGTTGTAGAAACGGAAGCTGTTGAAGTGGTTTCTGAAACTCCACGTCGTAGTCATCGTGAGACCGTTAAACCAGTCAAGAAGAAAAAATCACATTTGAAGGCTTTCTTCATTTCTCTACTGATTTTCCTTGCCTTGATTTCAGCAGGTGGTTACTTCGGTTATCAGTATGTTCAATCATCTTTATTACCAGTTGACGCCAATTCTAAGAAGTATGTAACCGTTCAAATCCCGGAAGGAGCCAATGTCCAAGAGATTGGATCGACTCTTGAGCATTCTGGTGTGATTAAACACGGAGTGATTTTTGCTTTCTATGCAAAATATAAGAATTATTCAGATTTGAAGGCTGGATATTACAATTTGCAAAAGAGCATGAGTACAGAGGATATCATTAAGGAACTCCAGAAAGGTGGTACTCCTGAACCTCAGGAACCTTCACTTGCAGATTTGACTATTCCAGAGGGATATACAATTGAGCAAATTGCCCAAGCTGTAGGCCAATTACAAGGTGAATTCAAAGAGCCTTTGACTGCGGATGCTTTCTTGGCTAAAGTTCAAGATGACAACTTTATCAGTCAAGAAGCTGCTAAATATCCAAACCTACTCGAAAGCTTACCGACAAAAGAAAGTGGAGCTCGTTACCGTTTGGAGGGTTATCTTTTCCCAGCAACCTACTCTATCAAGGAAAGCACAACTATTGAAAGCTTGATTGATGAGATGTTAGCTGCTATGGATAAGATTTTGACTCCGAACTATAGTGCAATTAAGTCTAAAAACTTGACAGTCAATGAATTGCTAACTATTGCTTCTCTTGTTGAAAAAGAAGGTGCTAAGACTGAAGATCGTAAGTTGATTGCAGGTGTTTTCTACAATCGCTTGAACCTTGGTATGCCACTTCAAAGCAATATTGCAATCTTGTATGCTCAAGGGAAACTTGGCCAAAATATCAGCCTAGCAGACGATGCTGGAATTGATACATCGATTAATTCACCATACAATGTTTATACAAAACCTGGTTTGATGCCTGGTCCAGTAGATAGTCCAAGTCAGGACGCGATTGAAGCAAGTATCAATCAAACAAAGAGTGAGAACCTCTACTTTGTAGCCAATGTTACAGATGGTAAAGTCTATTACGCAGTGACACAGGAAGAGCATGATCGTAATGTAGCTGAACATGTCAATAGCAAACTTACTCAAAATAGTAGTTCAAACTAAGGCTACAACAATGAGAATCTCAGATAGAGATTCAATACTATCGAAAGAAAGTTGAGAAAAATGGCAGAAAAAACATATCCTATGACCCTTGCTGAAAAGGAAAAACTTGAAAAAGAATTAGAAGAATTGAAATTGGTCCGCCGTCCAGAAGTGGTAGAACGTATTAAGATTGCCCGTTCATATGGTGACCTTTCAGAAAACAGTGAATACGAAGCAGCTAAGGATGAACAAGCTTTTGTCGAAGGACAAATCTCTAGCTTGGAAACAAAAATCCGCTATGCTGAAATCGTCAATAGCGACTCAGTTGCCGATGATGAAGTAGCGATTGGGAAAACAGTCACTATCCAAGAAATTGGTGAGGACGAGGAAGAAGTTTATATTATCGTAGGTTCAGCCGGTGCAGATGCCTTCGCAGGTAAAGTCTCAAATGAAAGCCCAATTGGACAAGCCTTGATTGGCAAGAAAACAGGTGACACAGCAACCATTGAAACACCTGTTGGTAGCTATGATGTAAAAATCTTGAAGGTTGAAAAAACAGCCTAAAAACAGAAAAGGAGTGGGGAGGCTGTGCGCTTCACTCACTCCTTTTTCCATTTTAAATTGAATTGGAGACGATATGAGTTCAAAGAAGAAAAAAAACAAGATGGAGCGTGGTCTGACTAATCGTCACGTGCAGGTTATGGCCATTGCAGGAACAATCGGAACAGGACTCTTTTTGGGGGCAGGTCGTTCTATTAGCCTAACAGGTCCTTCCATTGTACTGATTTATATGATTACAGGGGCTTTTATGTTCCTCATGATGCGTGCGGTTGGGGAAATGCTCTACCAAGACCCTGAGCAACATACCTTTATCAACTTTATCACGCGCCATTTGGGCAAGGGCTGGGGTTATTTCTCGGTCTGGTCTTACTGGCTATCCGTTGTCTTTATCGGTATGGCGGAAATCACAGCTATCTCGCACTATGTTCAGTTCTGGTTCCCTAGCTGGCCAAGTTGGATGATTGAGATTGGATTTTTGACCATTCTAGCCTTGGTCAATCTGATCGCGGTGAAGCTCTTTGGGGAAGTTGAGTTTTGGTTCGCTATGGTCAAGATTGTGGCTATTTTAGCCATGATTGCAACAGGAGTCTTTATGGTCTTGACAGGCTTTAAGACACCTCATGGAGTAGCAAGTTTGGCTAATATTGCCGACAATTTCTCCCTTTTCCCAAATGGTGGAGTGAACTTTGTCATGGCCTTCCAGATGGTTTTCTTTGCCTACCTCATGATTGAGTTTATCGGGGTAACGACTTCAGAAACAAAAAATCCACGCCAGGTCTTGCCAAAAGCCGTTAAGGAAATTCCTTTGCGTATCGCCTTTTTCTACGGTGGTGCCCTCTTAGCCATCATGGCTATCATTCCATGGCGTGAGCTTGCATCGGCTGATTCACCTTTTGTTACAGTATTTGAATTGGCAGGTATCAAGTGGGCAGCAGCCTTGATTAACTTCGTCGTTTTGACCTCAGCAGCATCTGCTCTTAACTCAACCCTTTATTCAACAGGGCGTCATTTATACCAGATTGCCCATGATTCGCCAAATCGCTTCCTAAAAGCAATTAAAGCAGATACTCTTTCTCGCCACAATGTACCACAAAATGCTATCATCGCTTCAGCAATCTTGATTGCCCTAGCAGCCTTTATCAACCTCTTGCCAGGTGTTTCCGATGCCTTTGCCTTGATTACGGCATCGTCGTCAGGTGTCTATATCGCCATTTATATCTTGATTATGGTGGCTCACCTTAAATACCGCAAGTCACCAGACTTTATGGCAGATGGCTATCTCATGCCCCATTATCGTTTCCTAAATCCCTTAACCATGCTCTTCTTTGCCTTTGTCTTCGTAACCCTCTTTTTACAAGAGTCTACATTTGTCGGAGCAATTGGATCAGCTATCTGGATTATCGGTTTCGGGATTTACAGCCAGTGGAAATTTAGAAAATAGATTTGAAACTCATCAACTCAGGTTGGTGAGTTTTTGCTAGTTTGACAGTCTATTGAAATAAGACTATAATCAAGCTGTAACAGTATTTGAGGGAGGTTTAGATGTACTTTAGATTGGAAAATAAGGAATCCCATAAATCACAAGAAATAGGGAATCTGATTCGTGTTTATAACCGTTCAAAAAGAGAAGAGGCTGAAAGTGAGCCACTTAATCTTTATGTCGAAGATGAAAAGGGTAATCTCCTGGCAGGTTTGATAGCAGAGACTTTTGGAAATTGGCTAGAAATCGAGTATTTATTTGTAAAAGAGGAACTGAGAGGGCAAGGAGTCGGTTCAAGACTATTGCAGCAAGCAGAAACTGAAGCTAAGAATCGAAACTGTCGATTTGCTTTTGTCAATACTTACCAGTTTCAAGCTCCAGATTTTTATAAAAGGCATGGCTACAAGGAAGTCTTTACCTTACAAGACTATCCCTACATTGGGCAAAGATATTATTACCAAAAGAATCTGTAAGAAGAATATGAAAGCATAAATCAAAGAGGGGTTCTTGACATAAGTATGAAGGGGATTCTCGATAAATACCAGTTAAATCCTACAAATTGTGTCTTTCTAGACGATATTGAGGACAATACAATCGTAGCTGAGACATTAGATGTGAAATCCTACGATGCTGTATATGTTTTGAAAAAAATTGAATAAGCAGAAAACTCTCTATCATTTAGGTGGTAGAGATTTTTTATTAATAAAATTTTACAAAATGACATTTATATATTGCATTAAGTTAGATATATGATATAATGTTGTTAAAAAGAGGCGCAACTTTTTAAAACTATAAGGAGGATGCAGGTGGCTAAAAATTTAAAATTAAAATTAGCTCGTGTGGAGCTTGATTTAACACAAGGTCAACTGGCAGAGGCTGTTGGGGTGACGCGCCAGACTATTGGTTTGATAGAGGCGGGAAAATATAATCCCAGTCTCTCGCTCTGCCAGTCCATTTGCAGATGTTTAGGTAAAACCCTAGACCAACTATTTTGGGAGGAAGAAGATGATAACTAAATTCATTCATTATCAATTACTTGACGAAAGAGAAGAACAATTAATCAATAAAGCTGGGGCGGAATCCTTTACCCTCTTCATTGGGCTTGTGCTTCTAAGCTATTTGGTGGCTGTATTAGCTCCCTCTCTTTTTAATCCGAATTTTCTAGTCTATACTCTGATAGTAGGGATTTTCTTCTTTTTCAATCGTGCCCGTTATCTGGGAGTGACCTACTATAGTCGTTTTCATTTTACGATTTTGGGTTGTTTTTTCCTAACCTTGGCGATTACATCTCTTTTGATGTTGCAGAATTATCAATTCAATATCGAAATTTATCAGCATAATCCTTTGAACGTTAAATACCTGTCTGCTTGGGTCATTACCTATATTATTTACCTTCCCTGGGTCTTTATTGGCAATCTTGGTCTTAAAAGTTATGGAGAATGGGCCCAGAAAAAGTTCGAGCAAGACATGGATGAATTGGAGAGTGGAGAATAGCTTGTTACTCTTTTCTCAATCCAGCTAAAATGTGATATAATAGTACTAATTTATTGGAATACATGAAAGTTTTTGAAAAATTTCATGGGTTTCTAGTTAAGGAAGTAGGAAAAGTATGTATCCAGATGATAGTTTGACATTGCACACGGACTTGTACCAGATCAACATGATGCAGGTTTACTTTGACCAAGGGATTCACAATAAAAAGGCGGTCTTTGAAGTTTATTTCCGCCAACAGCCTTTTAAGAACGGCTATGCGGTTTTTGCTGGTTTGGAAAGAATCGTGAACTATCTTGAAGACTTGCGTTTTTCAGATAGTGATATTGCCTATTTGGAGTCGCTTGGCTATCATGGGGCATTCTTGGACTACCTCCGCAATTTCAAATTGGAGTTGACCGTTCGTTCTGCCCAAGAAGGGGACTTGGTCTTTGCTAATGAACCGATTGTGCAGGTGGAAGGCCCTCTAGCCCAATGTCAGTTGGTCGAAACGGCTCTTCTAAATATCGTCAACTACCAGACCTTGGTGGCGACTAAAGCAGCTCGTATTCGTTCGGTCATCGAAGATGAACCATTGATGGAGTTTGGGACACGTCGGGCGCAAGAAATGGATGCGGCTATCTGGGGAACACGCGCCGCGGTGATTGGTGGTGCCAATGGGACCAGCAACGTGCGTGCTGGTAAACTCTTTGACATTCCTGTCTTAGGTACCCATGCCCATGCCTTGGTGCAGGTTTATGGTAACGACTATGAGGCCTTCAAGGCTTACGCTGCGACCCATAAAAACTGTGTCTTTCTTGTGGATACCTATGATACCCTTCGTATCGGTGTGCCAGCTGCCATCCAGGTGGCGCGTGAGCTGGGTGACCAGATTAACTTTATGGGTGTGCGGATTGACTCTGGGGATATTGCCTACATTTCCAAGAAAGTCCGTCAGCAACTGGACGAGGCCGGATTTACAGAGGCTAAGATTTATGCTTCAAATGATCTAGATGAAAATACCATCCTCAACCTCAAGATGCAAAAGGCTAAGATTGATGTCTGGGGTGTGGGAACCAAGCTGATTACAGCCTATGACCAGCCAGCTCTTGGGGCAGTTTATAAGATTGTGGCCATCGAAGATGAAAATGGTAACATGCGCAACACCATCAAGCTGTCAAATAATGCGGAAAAAGTGTCTACGCCAGGTAAGAAGCAGGTATGGCGCATTACCAGCCGTGAAAAAGGTAAGTCAGAGGGTGACTACATCACTTATGATGGTGTGGATGTGAGCGACATGACAGAAATCAAGATGTTCCATCCGACCTATACTTACATAAAGAAGACTGTTCGTAATTTTGATGCCGTTCCTCTCTTGGTGGATATCTTCAAAGACGGAAAATTGATTTACAACCTGCCTAGCTTGACTGAGATTCAGGATTATGCTCGTAAGGAATTTGACAAGCTTTGGGATGAGTACAAGCGTGTGCTCAATCCGCAGCATTATCCAGTGGATTTGGCGCGTGATGTATGGCAAGACAAGATGGACTTGATTGACAAAATGCGTAAGGAAGCCCTTGGTGAAGGAGAAGAAGAATGAGTTTGCAAGAAACGATTATCCAAGAGCTGGGTGTCAAACCAGTGATTGATGCCCAGGAAGAAATCCGTCGTTCCATTGATTTTTTAAAAAGATATCTGGAAAAACATCGCTTCCTAAAAACCTTTGTACTAGGAGTTTCTGGAGGACAAGACTCGACTTTGGCAGGTCGTTTGGCTCAGCTAGCTATGGAAGAACTGCGAGCTGAAACGGGAGACGACAGCTACAAATTTATCGCTGTCCGCCTGCCTTATGGAGTGCAAGCTGATGAAGCAGATGCTCAAAAAGCCCTAGCCTTCATCCAGCCAGATGTCAGCTTGGTTGTGAATATCAAGGAGTCTGCAGATGCTATGACAGCTGCAGTTGAGGCGACAGGTAGCTCTGTTTCAGATTTTAACAAGGGCAATATCAAGGCTCGTTGCCGTATGATTGCTCAGTATGCCCTTGCTGGTGCCCATAGCGGAGCGGTCATTGGAACAGACCACGCCGCGGAAAATATCACAGGCTTTTTTACCAAATTTGGTGACGGTGGTGCAGATATTCTCCCTCTTTACCGCCTAAATAAGCGTCAAGGAAAACAACTCTTGAAGGAACTTGGTGCAGACCCAGCCCTTTATGAAAAAATCCCAACAGCAGACTTAGAGGAAGACAAACCAGGTCTAGCTGACGAAGTGGCCCTCGGAGTCACCTATGAAGAGATTGACGACTACCTAGAAGGCAAAATAATCAGTCCAGAAGCCCAAGCGACTATCGAAAACTGGTGGCACAAAGGCCAACATAAACGCCACCTACCAATCACTGTATTTGATGACTTTTGGGAGTAAAAAGGTCCGGGGGACCTTTTTACCCCGAGTTTAGAAATAAGAAAATGAGGAACCTCCAGTGGAGGTTTTCAGTCTCTCGCCTTGAAATAAGAAAGTGAGAGAAGGTTCGGGGGACCTTTTTAGCCCGAGTCTAGAAATAAGAAAACGAGGCAGATTCGGTAACTTACAGAGTTCGATTTCGTCGTCTCAACTTCGCAACGATGACTAGGTTTGAAAAAGCTTGCTAGAGCGCATTTCAAACCAGACAGCGACTGCGTCAAGGAACTAGATGAAAAACTTGTTTTTTAGTTATTACTGAGTTTAGTCTTTTTACCCTGAGCCTAGAAATGAGAAAGCGAGGTAACATTATGAAAGCAATCGGTACGCAAATATTACAGACAGAACGTTTGATTTTGAGAAGATTTGTGGAGAGTGATGCGGAAGCCATGTTTCAAAATTGGGCTTCGTCTCCTGAAAACCTGACCTATGTCACCTGGGATCCTCATCCTGATGTTGAAGTGACTCGGAACTCGATTCGAAATTGGGTTGCATCTTATCCCAATCCCAACTATTACAAATGGGCCATTTGTCTCAAAGAAAACCCAGAGCAAGTGATTGGAGATATCAGTATCGTTAAGATAGATGAGGATGATTCAAGTTGTGAAATTGGCTATGTTTTAGGAAAAAACTATTGGGGTCAAGGTCTTATGACAGAGGCCTTGAAAGCTGTGTTGGACTTTTGTTTTACTCAAGCAGGTTTTCAAAAAGTCAAAGCTCGTTACGCTAGTCTCAATCCAGCTTCAGGTCGCGTCATGGAAAAGGCTGGAATGTCCTATCTAAAAACTGTTGCAAATGGGGTGGAGAGAAAGGGCTATCTTGCGGACCTCATTTATTACCAGATAAGTAGGGAAGAATGTTGAATTCTATTTTCTGTTTCTATCGAAGTCAGACTTTGTCTGGCTTTTTTTGCAACAGTTTTTACATAATCTGATTAAATTCCTATTTTTCCCTATCATTGTCCCTGTTTTTTCTGGGGTTTTGGGGCTATAATAGTCCTATCAAATCAAAGAATGGAGGAAGGCAATGGATAATATAATCTTTTTTATCAGTGTTTTTCTTGCTGGAATTCTCTCCTTCTTTTCTCCTTGTATTTTACCCTTGTTACCGGTCTATGCAGGGGTCTTGTTGGGTGATAAAGATGGTGCTCAGGCTTCTAGTGGCAAATTTTCAATCTCACTTGTCAGTTTATTGCGAACTCTGGCCTTTATAGCGGGTATTTCTTTTATCTTTATCTTACTGGGATATGGTGCTGGTTTTTTAGGCAATTTGCTTTATGCTTCTTGGTTTCAGTATGTGACGGGTGCAGTTATCATTCTTTTAGGCTTGCACCAGATGGAAGTCTTACATTTTCAGGGGCTCTACAAGGAAAGAAGGCTACAATTAAAGAGAGAAAGACAAAAGGGGAACGGTTATAGTCAGGCATTTTTACTAGGGTTGACCTTTAGCTTTGCTTGGACGCCTTGTGTGGGACCGGTTCTGGGCTCTGTTTTAGCCTTGGCGGCTTCAGGTGGCTCAGGTGCTTGGCAGGGAGCTGGTCTCATGTTGATTTACACGCTAGGTCTAGCACTACCATTTTTGGTTCTAGCTCTTGCCTCCAGCTATGTTTTGAAACATTTTCGAAAACTCCATCCTTATCTAGGAACCTTCAAAAAAGTGGGTGGTTTCCTCATTATCGTGATGGGAATTTTGGTTCTTTTGGGAAATGCTTCCATTTTGACTACATTATTTGAATAGAGAGGAATAAGAAATGAAAAAATGGCAAACATGTCTCCTTGGAGTAGGCTCAATCTGTTGCTTGGCAGCCTGTTCGGCTAAAAATATGTCAGACGAATCTACTATGAAGGAGCAAACAAAAACAGAACAAGTCAGTGCGCAAACTGCGACTAAAGGTCAGGCGGTTGCTGATTTTGAACTGACGGGAGTAGATGGCAAAACCTACCGCTTGTCTGATTACAAGGGTAAGAAAGTCTATCTCAAATTCTGGGCTTCTTGGTGTTCTATCTGTCTAGCTAGTCTTCCTGACACGGATGAAATCGCTAAGGATGCTGGTGATGACTATGTGGTCTTGACAGTGGTGTCTCCTGGACACAAGGGGGAACAAGCTGAAGCAGACTTTAAGAACTGGTACAAGGGCTTGGATTATAAAAATTTCCCAGTTCTAATTGATCCGTCAGGCAAACTTTTGGAAAGTTATGGTGTTCGTTCTTACCCAACTCAAGCCTTTATAGACAAGGAAGGTAAGCTAGTCAAAACGCAACCAGGTTTTATGGATAAGGATATGATTTTAAAAGAATTGAAAGAAATGGGGTAGAGAAAGGCTATGAATGATAAAGTAAAACTATTTGTCTTGGCAGGGGTCATTCTCCTAGCCATAAGCGGTTTCTATTTTCTATTGACGCGAAATGCAGGGCAGACAGATAGCTCGCAAATTGAGAAAGCGTCAGTTAGCCAAGGAGGAAAAACAGTGAAAAAAACAGAAGTGAGTACAGATGCAGACTTGCACGAAATTTATCTAGCTGGGGGATGTTTCTGGGGAGTTGAGGAATATTTCTCACGCGTTCCCGGTGTGACAGATGCCGTATCAGGCTATGCAAATGGTAGAGGGGAAACAACCAAGTACGAATTGATTAACCAAACAGGTCATGCGGAGACTGTCCATGTTACTTATGATGCCAAGCAAATTTCCCTCAAAGAAATCCTGCTTCATTATTTCCGCATTATCAATCCAACCAGCAAAAATAAACAAGGAAATGATGTGGGAACCCAGTACCGTACTGGTGTTTATTACACAGATGACAAGGATTTAGAGGTGATTAACCAAGTCTTTGATGAGGTGGCTAAGAAATACGACCAACCTCTAGCGGTTGAAAAGGAGACCTTGCAGAATTTTGTAGTGGCTGAGGATTATCACCAAGACTATCTCAAGAAAAATCCAAATGGCTACTGCCATATCAATGTCAATCAGGCAGCCTATCCCGTCATTGATGCCAGCAAATATCCCAAACCAAGTGATGAGGAATTGAAGAAGACATTGTCACCTGAGGAGTATGCAGTTACCCAGAAAAATCAAACAGAACGAGCTTTTTCAAACCGCTATTGGGATAAATTTGAATCTGGTATCTATGTAGATGTGGCCACTGGCGAACCCCTCTTTTCATCAAAGGACAAGTTTGAGTCTGGTTGTGGATGGCCTAGTTTCACCCAACCAATCAGTCCAGATGTTGCTACCTACAAGGAAGATAAGTCCTACAATATGACACGCATGGAAGTGCGGAGCCGAGTAGGAGATTCTCACCTTGGCCATGTCTTTACGGATGGACCACAGGACAAGGGTGGCTTGCGCTACTGTATCAATAGTCTCTCTATCCGCTTTATTCCCAAAGACCAAATGGAAGAAAAAGGCTATGCTTATTTACTAGATTATGTCGATTAAGAAGTATTTCCTAAGCAGTTAGAGGAGAATTTTGCTATACTGATACTAGTAAGTGACAAAGGAGCAGGGCATGACCTACACAATCTTAATCGTAGAAGATGAATATCTGGTAAGACAAGGTTTGACCAAGCTGGTCAATGTAGCGGCCTACGATATGGAAATCATTGGTCAGGCTGAAAATGGAAGGCAGGCTTGGGAATTGATTCAAAAGCAGGTGCCAGACATCATTTTAACCGATATCAACATGCCTCAGCTAAATGGCATCCAGTTAGCCAGTCTGGTCCGAGAAACCTATCCTCAGGTTCATTTGGTCTTTTTAACAGGCTACGATGATTTTGATTATGCCTTGTCTGCTGTCAAACTAGGTGTGGATGACTACCTGCTCAAGCCCTTTTCTCGTCAGGATATTGAGGAGATGTTGGGGAAAATCAAGCAAAAACTAGATAAGGAAGAAAAGGAGGAGCAGTTACAAGATTTATTGACCGACAAGTTTGAGGGAAATATTGCTCAGAAGATTCAGTCCCATCTGGCTGACAGTCAGTTTAATTTAAAGTCTTTAGCCAATGACTTAGGTTTTAGTCCGACTTATCTGAGTTCCTTGATTAAGAAAGAGTTGGGTTTGCCTTTTCAGGATTATCTGGTACGAGAGCGTGTCAAACAAGCCAAACTCTTACTTCTGACCACAGATTTAAAGATTTACGAGATAGCCGAAAAGGTTGGCTTTGAAGATATGAACTACTTTACCCAACGTTTTAAACAGATTGCAGGTGTGACACCTCGTCAGTTTAAGAAGGGAGAAGGTCGATGAAGCGTTCTTCTCTCTTAGTCAGAATGGTTATTTCCATCTTTCTGGTCTTTCTCATTCTCCTGGCTGTAGTTGGGACTTTCTACTATCAATCTAGTTCATCAGCCATTGAGGCTAGCATTGAGGGCAATAGCCAAACGACCATTAGCCAAACTAGCCACTTTATTCAGTCTTATATCAAAAAATTAGAAACCACCTCGACCAGTTTGACTCAGCAGACGGATGTTCTGGTCTATGCTGAGAATCCTAGTCAATACAAGGTCAAGGGAATCCGAGATCTATTTTTGACCATCTTAAAGGCTGACCAGGACTTGAAAACAGTGGTACTGGTCACCAAATCCGGTCAGGTCATTTCTACAGATGACAGTGTGCAAATGAAGACCTCCTCAGATATGATGGCTGAGGATTGGTACCAAAAGGCCATTCATCAGGGGGCTAAACCAGTTTTGACACCAGCTCGCAAATCGGATAGTCAGTGGGTTATTTCTGTCACTCAGGAACTTGTTGATGCAAAGGGAGCCAATCTTGGCGTGCTTCGCTTGGACATTTCCTACGAAACTCTGGAAGCCTATCTCAACCAACTCCAGTTGGGCCAGCAGGGCTTTGCCTTTATCATCAATGAAAACCATGAATTTGTCTACCATCCTCAACACACAGTTTATAGTTCATCTAGTGAAATGGAGGCTATGAAACCCTATATTGAGACAGGGCAGGGCTACACTCTGGACCACAAATCCTACGTCAGTCAGGAACAGATTGCAGGAACTGATTGGACGGTGCTTGGCGTGTCTTCGTTGGAGAAGTTAGACCAGGTTCGGAGTCAACTCATGTGGACCTTGCTTGGAGCCAGTTTCACATCTCTTCTTGCCTGTCTCTGCTTGGTGTGGCTTAGTCTTAAACGCTGGATTGCTCCTCTGAATGACTTGAGAGAAATCATGCTGGAGATTGCTTCTGGTAATCAGAATCTTCGTTCCAAGGAAGCGGGTGCTTATGAACTGAGAGAAGTGACTCGCCAGTTCAATGCTATGTTGGATCAGATTGATCAGCTGATGGCAGCTATTCGCAGGCAGGAAGAAACGACCCGTCAGTACCAACTTCAAGCCCTATCGAGCCAGATTAATCCGCATTTCCTCTATAACACTTTGGACACCATCATCTGGATGGCTGAATTTCAGGATAGTCAGCGAGTGGTTCAGGTGACCAAGTCCTTGGCAACCTATTTCCGCTTGGCTCTCAATCAGGGGAAGGATTTGATTTGCCTGTCTGACGAAATCAACCATGTCCGCCAGTATCTCTTTATCCAGAAACAACGTTATGGGGATAAGCTGGAATATGAGATTGAGGAAAATCCTGCCTTTGATAAGCTAGTCTTGCCCAAGTTGGTGCTACAACCCTTGGTAGAAAATGCCCTTTACCATGGCATTAAGGAAAAGGAAGGTCAGGGACATATTAAAGTTTCTGTTCAGAAACAGGATTCAGGATTGATCATCCGCATTGAGGATGATGGGGTTGGTTTCCAAGATGCTAGCGATAGTAGTCAAAGTCAACTCAAACGTGGGGGAGTTGGTCTTCAAAATGTTGATCAACGGCTCAAACTTCACTTTGGAGAACATTACCAAATGAAGATTGATTCTATCCCCTCAAAAGGTACGACAGTTGAAATATACATAAATAGAATAGAAACTAGCTAACTCTCAGTCAATTCTGGGAGTTTTATGCGTAATTGGGCAAGCTTTCTAGGTTGTCTATCTTGCTAAAACGTAGAAAAAACGATATGATAGATAATGACAAAAGAGGTATCAAGTATGAAGGAAAAAGACATTCAAAGAGAAACAAGCCAGATTGTAAAAGATGTATTAGAAAAGGCCAATTTGAAGCAAGGATCTATCTTTGTTTTGGGCCTTTCTTCTAGTGAAGTGATAGGTGGTCAGATTGGCAAGGAATCCAGCCAAGAAATTGGGGAAATCATTGTGAAGACCATCCTAGATATCCTAGAAGAAAATGGAATTCATCTAGCCGTTCAAGGTTGTGAACATGTCAATCGGGCCCTCGTTATTGAACGTCAGGTGGCAGAGCAGTTTGGCCTGGAAATCGTCAGTGTCCTTCCAAATCTCCATGCAGGAGGTTCAGGTCAGTTGGCAGCCTTCAAGTTTATGCAAGATCCAGTTGAGGTTGAATTTATCAAGGCTCATGCTGGATTGGATATCGGAGACACTGCAATTGGCATGCATGTTAAGCATGTTCAGGTTCCGATTCGCCCTCTTTTGAGAGAGATTGGGCATGCTCATGTAACGGCTTTAGCAAGCCGTCCCAAATTAATCGGAGGTGCGCGTGCGCATTACCCGCAAGATTCTATTA
Source organism: bacterium (assembly GCA_905221245.1). GTDB lineage: Bacteria > Bacillota > Bacilli > Lactobacillales > Streptococcaceae > Streptococcus. The sequence goes on along the minus strand of CAJNCK010000003.1, from coordinate 144,661 downwards.
GAAAGTCGTGAGAATGAGAAAAACAAAACAACAACTAGAAAAAATCACCAAATATTCGATTCGTAAGCTAACTGTTGGGGTAGGTCCTGTAGCCATCGGGGCCTTCCTTTTTGGTGCTAGTACTTTTTCAGTAGATAAGGTGCAAGCCAATGAAGTTGGTGGAGCTCATAGCGTTCATTACCGTTATTTGGCGGAGCAGGAATTGACTGAGTCTGAAAAAGCCCTGATTCACCATGAGGTTCCTACAGAATTTCAAGATGATGATATTCTTTATGTAGTTTATCGCAAGAAGGTAACTACCAGTCAACAACTTCCATACACGGGAAGTAAGGAGCTAGCCCTAGCAGGTCTTGGAATGGCAACGGCTTCTCTAGCAGTCTTTTTGGTGTCTAAAAAAGGTCGTAGAGAAGTTCTAGGTGTTCTCTTGATTGGTTCTTTAGGAGCCAGCACCTTTGTACCTTACGGGACATTTGCATTTGAAAATAAAGAATTGCTTTCTTATAACCAAACTATTTCAGCTTCTACACATGAAGGCTTGGCTGAAGGGATTATCCACATTGATGGTTATGAATACATTGGTTACTTCAAGGAAGCAGAGCTCCATCCATCAAGACCAGCTTCAGCTGACCAGCCTCAGTTGCCAGTAGAAAAGCAAAGTTCAAAAGAAATCGAGAAAACAGAAGTAGCTCAAGAAAGACCTGCTGTTACTCCAGAAACTGTTATCGAAAAACCTGTAGTGAAGACTCCAGTTGCTCCTGCGGTTGAAGAAAAACCAGTTTCTGAAAAACATCAGACAAGACAGGAAGAGAGCTTGGTGGAGATTCCCTTTGAAACAGTCACAAGCCCAGATGCGAATTTAGCAGAAGGACAGACTCGTATTGTCACAGCCGGAGTAAATGGTCAGCGTCGCCTTGTAACCAAAGTATCGATGGTCAATGGTCAAGAAGTTAGAGAAGTCATCGAAGATCAAGTTGTTCAAAATCCTGTGTCGCAAGTCATTGCAGTCGGAACTAAGAAAGAAGTGCAACCTGCACCAACTCAAGTACCACAAGCTGAACCAATTCACCAAGTAGCTAAAGGTACGCAAGAAGAAGGTAAGGCAGGACAAGCTTTAACGCAACCTGAAATGCCAGAGGCTCCAGTAGAAGCCAAAGGGACTCAAGAAGAAGGTAAGGAAGGTCAAGCCTTAACGCAACCCGAATTGCCAGAAGCTCCAATCGAAGCAAAAGGTACTCAAGAGGAGGGTAAAGCAGGTCAAGCTTTAGTACAGCCAGAACTTCCTGAATATACAGAAGCAGTTTCAACTAAGGGAACACAAGAACTAGGAAAAGAAGGTCAAGCTACAGAGCAACCAGCAAATCCAGAATATAAAGTAACAACTGGTACAGTTGAGAAATCTACTGAAAGTGAATTAGATTTCACAACAGAAGTAGTTCCTGATGACACAAAATATGTGGATGAAGAAGTAGTTGAACGTACAGGTTCTAAAGGAATTCAAGTTACGAAAACAACTTATGAAACAGTGGAAGGTGTAGAGACAGATAAAGTTGTTTCTACAACTACAGAAGTGAAAACTCCTGCCGTTTCTAAAGTAGTTAAAAAAGGAACAAAACCAATTGAAGGAACTCTTGTAGAAGAAAGTCTTGAAAAGATTCCATTTAAGGAGGTTGTTAAAGAAGATGACCAACTGAAAAAAGGCTTAGAAGTTGTCGCTCAAGAAGGCAAAGAAGGTCAGAAAAAAATCACCAAGACCTTTAATACCATTAAGGGAGTTAAAACAGAAGACGCTCCAAAAGTTACAGAGGAAATCCTTGAGGCCCCTCAAGACAAAATTTTGAAACGTGGTACCAAGAGCTTTGAAAAACCAGTATTGACCATCACAGCAGTTGAGCCTAAGGATTTGAAACGGACTTCAGATGTTAAATACAGTCTAGAAAATCCAAGTAAGGCAGCCATTAAATCTATTACCTTAACTCTGAAAAAAGGTGATGAGATTGTCAAAACCTTGAATGTTTCACCAGACGACTTGACAACGACCCTGACAGATTTGCAGTACTACAAGGATTATAAACTTGAAACGAAGATGGTTTATGACCGTGGTGAGGGTGATGAGGAAGAAGTTCTGAAGGAAGAACCTCTAAGAATTGACCTTAAAAAAGTTGAAATCAAAAACATCAAAGAAACAAGCTTGATGAGTGTGGACGCTGATGGTAACGAAACAGATACTAGTTTGCTTACAGAAAAACCAGCTGATGTTGCTCCCTTATATTTGCGTGTAACCACTCATGATAACAAAACAACAAGACTTGCGGTAAGTTCTGTTGAAGAAGTTGTTGTTGATGGAAAAACATTGTACAAAGTTGTAGCAAAAGCTCCAGACTTAGTTCAACGTAGAGCTGATGATACACTAAGCGAAGAGTATGTACATTACTTTGAAAAACAATTACCAAAGATTGGAAATGTCTATTACAACTTTAAAGAACTCATTGAGGATATGCAAAAAGACCCAACTGGTGAGTTTAAACTTGGTGCAGATTTGAATGCTGCCAATGTTCCAACACCAAGTAAACAGTATGTAACAGGAACGTTTAAAGGTAAGTTGTCTAGTGATGGGGATAACCGCTTTACAATTCATAACCTAGCGCGTCCACTATTCAACCGAGTTGAAAACGCTCATATTCATGACTTCAATCTGGGTAATGTCGATATCAATATGCCTTGGGCTAACAAGACAGCACCGCTTGGTGATATGTTTAAAAAGTCAACGATTGAAAACATTAAAGTAACGGGTAATGTTGTAGGTAACAATGATGTTACTGGTATGGTCAATAAACTGGATGAATCCAATATGCGCAATGTAGCCTTTATTGGTAATATTACAAGTGTAGGTAATGCAGGATGGTGGTCTGGTGGACTTGTTAGCGAAAGCTGGAGAAGTAACACAGACAACTCTTACATTGATGCATATATTAAAGGGAATAAAGCTAAGGTCGGTGGCCTTGTTGCTAAATTGAATCACGGTGATAACCCAATGGACGTTAGCGCATGGGGACGTCTGAAGAATTCCGTGGCAAAAGGTACGATTGATGTGAAAGAACCTCTTGAAACAGGTGGTCTGCTTCATTCTAACTGGTCATGGGGGCTTGCTGAAAATAACGTTACCATGATGAAAGTGAAGAATGGTGGTGAGATTCTTTACGGTTCTCGTGATGCAGAGGATGATGATTACTTTGGTGCAAACTGGGTTCGAAATAATAATGTATTCGTTAATGGTGTAAGTGAAGGTAAACAATCATATTCTCGCTCTAGTCGTTGGAAAGGTGTTTCCCAAGAAGAAGCTGATGCCAGAATTGCTAAAATGGGAATTACTGCACATGAATATACAATAACTGAACATTTTGTAGATAAGTTAAACCATAAGGCAGCAAAAGCAGATACTTACAAATCTACTCAAGATTATGACGTATCTCGTGAACTTGCATACCGTAATATTGAAAAACTTCAACCATTCTACAATAAAGAGTGGATTGTAAACCAAGGCAATAAAGTACCTGAAGGATCTAAATTATTAACGACTGAAGTATTATCCGTTACAGGTATGAAAGATGGACAATTTGTAACTGATTTATCAGATGTTGATAAGATTATGATTCATTATGCTGATGGTACGAAAGAAGAAAAATCTGTATCACCTAAGGCTACATCAAACGTTGAACAAGTAAAAGAATATGGCATTACAGATTTAGGAGATGTCGTTTACACACCAAATATGGTAGTTAAAGATCGTGCTCAATTACTAAGTGATGTTAAAGCGAAATTAGATACAATTACTCTTGAATCTCCTGAAGTTCGTGCGATAACAGGTAATGTTGGAGCATTATACTTAGAAGAAAGTTTCGCAGAAGTAAAAGGAAATCTTGATAAATTAGTAAAAGCTCTTGTTGAAAATGAAGATCATCAGTTAAATGGTGATGAGGCAGCCATAAAAGCACTTCTTAAGAAAGTAGAAGATAATAAAGCTAAAATTATGATGGCACTTACTTACCTCAATCGTTATTATGGAATTGAATATGGTGACTTGAACATTAAGAATATGATGATGTTTAAACCAGACTTCTATCGTACGACACCAAGTGTTATTGACAGATTGATTCGAATTGGCTCGCAAGAAAAGAACTTAAAGGGTGATAGAACTCAAGATGCATACCGTGAAATTATTGCAGGAGACACTGGTAAAGGTGATTTACGTAGTTTCTTAGATTATAATATGCGTCTCTTCACAAATGATACAGATCTGAACGACTGGTTTATTCACTCAGCGAAAAATGTTTATGTTGTAGAACCTGAAACAACAAATTCAGACTTTAAAAATAAACGTCATCGTGTCTTTGATGGTCTGAATAATAATATGCATGCGCGTATGATTTTACCATTATTGAACTTGAAGAAAGCACATATATTTATGATTTCAACCTATAATACTATGGCTTATAGTTCATTTGAAAAATATGGTAAAAATACAGAAGCTGAACGTGAAGCGTTCAAGGAACGTATTAATTATGTAGCTAAAGCTCAACAAACATACTTAGACTTCTGGTCACGTCTTGCACTTCCAAATGTTCGTGATAGACTTCTTAAGAGTCAAAATATGGTTCCTACACCTGTTTGGGATAACCAAGCATATGCGGGAATTAAGGATGCTAATCGTCGTGGATATGGTACAGATGGTAAGGTAGCGACACCAATTCGTGAGTTATTTGGTCCAACAGACAGATGGCATCAAATTAATTGGAATATGGGAGCTATGGCTAAGGTCTATGCAAATCCATATGAAGATGAACAAGTTTTCTTCATGGTAACAAATATGTTAGAGGACTTTGGTATTTCAGCATTTACACATGAAACAACTCACGTAAATGACCGTATGGCATATCTTGGAGGTCATAGACATCGTCCAGGTACAGATCTCGAAGCGTATGCGCAGGGTATGTTACAAACGCCTGATAAATCAACATATAATGGTGAGTATGGAGCATTAGGTATTAACATGGCTTATCATCGTCAAAATGATGGAGATCAATGGTATAACCCTGATCCTGATAAATTACAAACTCGTGAACAAATCGATCACTACATGAAGAACTACAATGATGCTCTTATGATGTTAGACCATCTTGAGGCTGATGCTGTATTACCGCAGTTAAATGGAAATACGAGTCGCTGGTTCAAGAAAATGGATCGACAATATCGTAGTGGAAATTCCGGTAATCAGTTCGATAAAATTCGTGAGTTGACAGAGGATGAGAAAAAAGTAGTCATCAGTACAATTGATGATTTAATTACTAATAACCTAATGACGAAACATGGCGCTCCTGGTGACGGTACTTATAACCCAACGGACTTCAGCTCTGCTTATGTCAATATGAACATGATGACTGGTATCTATGGTGGAAATACAAGTACAGGTGCTCCTGGTGCGGCATCCTTTAAACACAATACATTCCGTATGTGGGGTTACTTCGGATATGAGAATGGATTTGTTGGATATGCTTCTAGTAAGTATCAAGATGCAGCTAATAAAGAAAATAATAAGATGTTAGGTGATGACTTCATTATCAAGAAAGTTTCTAATAACAGATTTAGTACTCTTGAAGAATGGAAAAAAGCTTATTATCAAGAAGTGAAAGCAAAAGCTGACAAAGGATTTACTGCAATTGAAATTGATGGTAAACAAATTACTAATTATGCTGAGCTAAAAGTCTTATTTGATAAGGCGGTTGAGGCTGATCTAGCAGGTGGAGGAACAGCTAAAACTGTAGAGCTTAAATCAAAAGTCTTTAAAGCACTTCTTAAGAATACAGACGGATTCTCAGGAAATCTTTTTAAAGCATAAATTGTATTAAATAGATAAGTAAAAAGGTAGATTAAGTTTTTCTTGATTTACCTTTTTATGCTATACTTAAGCTATAAGTTTGAAATTAGTGAAAATAGCGTAAAATCAAGGTTTGTCGTAATCATCTTATAAAGTGGAAACAATTTTGGAAACAAAAAGGCAATAAGTGAAATCTTATTGCCTTTTGCAATACTTTTTAATCTGCAAAAGACTTCGCTATTTACAGACTAAAAAATATTTAAATCATTTAATTGAGAGTATGCCATCTAACTTGTCTGCTACCTCTTTCATAGCAGTAGGACGTAAGTGGGAGTATGTACCTAGCGTAGTGCTTATATTCGTGTGTCCTAGCCTATTTTGGAGTTCCAAGTCATTCATACCTAAAGCAAGCAACAAACTAGCGTGTGAGTGCCTTAGAGCGTGTATACGGATAGGTTTAACATTAACAAGTTCACAATGTTTTTTTAGCATATACTGAAAACTTGTGGAAGACATAGGAGAGCCTTTTTGAGAAAAAACAAAATCGCTATCGTCTACTTTTTGCCATTTCTCCCAATCAGAAAGAATTTTTACAGTTGTTTTATCTAAATAGATTTTTCTAACACCTGTTTTTGTCTTTGTTGGATTGATAATCCAATCATTTTTACTCTTGTAGTATAGAGATTTATTGACCATAAGAGAATTATCAGAGAAATCTATATCTTGCCATGTTAGGGCTTGTAACTCACTTTTTCTCAAACCAGTCATAAAGAATAAAGTAAAAGCAGTATAATATAAACGCTCCTTATACTTATTTAAGTCAAAACTTGATATAAAAGTCTGAAATTCTTCTACCGTCCAAAAATCGATCTCTTGTCGCTTTTTAGCTATATTTCCGACTTGCTTCGCAGGATTATCCGATATAATTTCCAACGTTAATGCAGCATTTAAAATCGATACCAGTGTTCTATGCAAGGCTCGGACGTAAGCATTTGACAACTTTTCTTTTAATAATTCCGTTTGCCAGTGTCCTACATGAATCGGTTTAATGTCTACCATTTTCATATCAAAAAAATATACTAATCGTTTCAAATTTGATGAAAAAGTTCGAAAGGTTCGTGCGGACGCTGTTTTTTCATAGTGTGGCATATAATAGTTATCAAGAAACATCTTAAAAGTCAACTTTATGCCGTTTGTAATTGCCTTTTTAGAGTGTTTTGCCATGGTTTCAGTATGCCAATCTTTGGCTTCTTTTTGTGTTTTAAAACCACGCTTTTTCTTCTGCATTCTCTTGCCAGTAATTTTATCAAAACCAAGAGACGCAACGGAATAATATGTTTTCGTCTCTTTATCGTAATAGACATTGCTTTTTTTAGGCATAGTCTTGAGTATCTTCGACATTCTCAAAGTCAATTTTAACTCCAAGAAGTTCCTCAACAGTTTCTAAAGGAACTCGTCCAAGTCCTTTACTTTCGTACCACGTTAAGCCCTGACTAGCAAGTTTTGCCTTAGCTTGTTTAACTAACATCATTCCTTGCCATGATGAAAAACCTAATTTCATTAAGTCTTTTTTAGTTACAAATTTTGTCATTGTCTTTCTCCTTTTTGTATGTTATACTTTATATAGTTTTTTTATATTTGATGTGTGATTGATTTTCACGCATCTTTTTTTTGCATCTAGTCCATAAATTCCTATCATTCAGGAACATATAAATATTATCTATTTCTTGCCTTACTGATATACACTTCCCAAAGCGTACTATACGAAAGCTAGTATTTAACCTTTCATCAAAGAACATCACAATTTTTTTAGTCATTTTTATTTCCCCCAGGAAAAACTATTATTTTGCTCTACGGAAAATTCTTTGACTTCTGTATGGTCTTTATCATTCATCTTTTCAAGGCCAAGAGCTAACAAATAATTTATATACGCATTTGCAGATTCTACCCCTTGAGAACTCTCATAAGCCTTATAAACCTTAGTAAGTGTTCGAGCAACTTGAGTTTCTAAAAATTCTTTTGACTTAAGCAAAGTGGTTTCTTCTCTAACTGTCTTCAATTTTGTACGTTCCTTTGTTTGAATATATTCATTCCACCATGAAACAGTTTCCCTTCTAGATTTTTTTGTATCTATTGAGTATTTGTCTGATAAAACGAAACGATAGTGACTTGCTAATACAGAGAAAAACAAATCTTTCAATGGTTTCTTCATAGCCATATTTTGAGCAAATAATACAGCCTTGTCGCCGAACAATCTTAACTCTGAACGAATCCACGAAGTAATTCCAATATCGCTTGCTTTCTCTCCTTGTTCCATTAACTTATTATATACACCCCACTGTTGCGAGTTACTTCCTTTTTTCCCAATATTTATAGTTTCTCCAACGATTTCTCCATCTTCAAGTCTGCCAGTTTCATGATACTCATATTTTTTTGAATAGCTAATGCATAGACCTTGTTTGCAATATTCGTATATTTTCTGAACTGATAAACTTCCATCATAAATATCATTTGCTACATCTAGCCTTGTAAAATGAGCATAATCATTTAGATACCTACTTACTAAAGCACTCCAGTTATTAACCGAACCGTCCATAAATTGTTCATATTGCCTACATCCATGCCCTCTCATCTCGGTAAATATTCCCATTCCATAATTCATTGAATTATCATCATTAAGAGAAAAATATACCTTAATATCTGCATAAGCAAAATGATGATTATATCGGTTTGTACCGTACAACTCAAGAACGAAATCATTAAAATTTAATTTTAATAGTTCTTCAATTACATATTTACAAGATTTCATATAGTCGACATCATCAACTGGTTTGACTGTATTAGCAAACCAGTCAATAGTGACCGTATTACTCCTCTTCAAATTCTCTCACCTCTAATTTAATACCATCAAAGCATTGTCTTGAACCATTCCATTTTGGTTTAATAGCATAATCTGTCAGAGTGATATAACGAGTTAGACCTTTTTCTTTAAACATTTTAACTTTTTCTAAATCTCCTGAAATCTCAAAGGCAAAATCCTTCAATTCTTCAATCTCGGAAAACATGCCTTTTTCTTCTAAGAATTGAGCCAATTCTCCATCTTTAGAATAAGCCGTGTAACGTTCAATTTTATCAGTTTTTGTACTTTCTCCGTTAATTTCAACATATTCATATTTTTCTCTATCTTTGGAGAAATCAACTCTTAGCACTTCCGGTATCTCAAATTGCTCCTTGTCAAATTCAAACTCACCTTTAATAAATTGTGTTGCAGTTATTTTAAATTTTTCCATTTTTATATTTCCTTTTCTATACATTTGATAAAATTTCACAATCTTTTTTCACTTGCTGAAATATCCTTGTCTTTCGGCAAAAGACATCAAACAGGCTCTATTCCCTTGTGGCTCTAAGCGCCAATGCGATTTCGTTCAATAAAATGCACTCCGCGCCTACTCTCCCAAGGGTTTGAGGGGTCTTCAATGTCTTTTAGACCTACCTATTAGAGATTGTAGGTCTATTTTCTACTAAAAGTTTGTGAAAAATCCTATGTTACTGATAGGTGACTAGTACACGCTGGTACACGCTAGTACACGCAGTCGCTGGCTCACGCTTTCGCTCCTGCTACTAGCTACCAGCTACTAGTAACCTATCCTTAGTTGCTAGTGAGCGCAGTCAGAATATAAGCAAAAGTGCGGTCGGTGCGGTGCATGGTGCTTGCCAACGGCTTCACCCCCTGCTTTGCACCTACACTTTTGCTTAAGTTATTTAGTAGTCTTTGATAGTTTTCTTCAAAGACTTTTTTATACAATCATAGACAGTTACCCCCAATTCTTGCCAAACATAGTATAGTTTGTTATAATTTGTTTAGTGACTCATCGTCACATTTTAATTGTATAACTTCCAAGGCACTATGTCAACGAAAAAGTGACTTTAAATCACAAAAGTAGGAAAAAATTATGATTACATTTTCTCAAAGATTAAAATCCTTACGTAAAGAAGAAAAATTAACTCAACAAGACTTAGCAGATATAATAAATGTTAAGAGAGCCACCATAGCAAAGTGGGAAAGTAAGAATGCAATACCGGACATCGATACTTTACAAAAAATATCTATTTATTTTAAAACTAGTATTGATTATCTGACCGGAAAATCTAATAAGAGACAATATGAAGAAGAAACTATTATAGAATCTGAACCTTCTTTTTTTCTAACAATTCAAAACTTCTTACATTTCAAAGAAATAGCTCACAATGAAGGGTTATCACAAAACAAAATAAATAAATTAATTCAAGCATTTCAATTACCGGAAATAGAAGAAAATTTATTATTTGATTTTTTAAATCAATACTCAATTAACAACAATTCTCCAACAAATTTGACCAAAGAAGAATACGGCAACAAATCGGAAACCAACGATACAAAATAACCCTATTTTTAGTAATTTAGAACTTATTAAACAAATAAAAAACTACTAATAAAACAAAATGTGTAGTTTTCTGATATACTTAAGCTATGCATAGAAAAACAGTGATTGATTTTAGGGCTTTGGGGGAAAGATACACCTTTACCCAGCCTATTAAAGAGTTGAAAACGAGAAATATAGCAGAAGTAGCAGATTTGCTGGCACAAGTGGAAAGCTACCAAGAGCAAGGCTACTATGTGGTGGGCTATGTCAGCTACGAGGCTGCACCTGCTTTTGAGGAAAAATTAGCAGTTCATAAAGCTCCTTTACTGGGAGAGTACCTGCTATATTTTACCGTTCATGATAGCGTAGAAACTTCTCCTATTCCTCTGACTTATGATGAGGTTGATTTGCCTTCAAATTGGCAGGAAGTGACGTCTGCAGAGGACTATGAAAAGGCGATTGCCCAGATTCACCATCATTTGCGGCAGGGAGACACCTATCAGGTCAACTATACCGTCCAACTCAAGCAGGACTTAAGTGCCAATCCTTTTGCTATCTACAATCGTATGGTGGTAGAGCAGGAGGCAGGCTACAATGCTTATGTGGAACATGATGAGATGGCAGTGATTTCTATGAGTCCAGAGCTCTTTTTTGAACAAAATGGCCGTGAGTTGACAACGCGACCAATGAAGGGGACGACTAAGCGTGGAGTGACTGACCAAGAAGACCTTGAACAGGCTAGTTGGTTGGAACAGGATCCTAAAAATCGCTCTGAAAATATGATGATTGTGGACCTCTTACGAAATGATATGAACCGTATTTCTGAGGTTGGTAGTGAGCATGTAGAACGTCTTTGTCAGGTAGAACAGTATTCGACAGTTTGGCAGATGACTTCGACCATCAAGAGTCAATTGCGAGAGAATGTTGACCTTGTTGAAATCTTCCGTTCTCTCTTTCCTTGTGGTTCCATAACGGGTGCTCCGAAAATTGCGACTATGGAGATTATCAAAAATTTGGAACCTCAACCGCGTGGAGTTTACTGTGGAACGATTGGTCTCTTGCTTCCAAATGGGCGTCGGATTTTCAATGTTGCCATTCGGACCATTCAACTGCATCAAGGGAATGCCGTCTATGGAGTAGGTGGCGGCATTACATGGGATAGCACTTGGGAATCTGAATACCGCGAGGTTCATCAAAAGGCGGCAGTCCTTTATCGTAAACAAGCTCGCTTCCAACTGATTACAACTGGAAAAATCAGCCAAAAACAACTGCTGTTTGAAGAGCATCATATAGAAAGACTGAGAAAAGCTAGTCGGTATTTTGCCTATCCATTTGATTCAGAAAACTTGAAGCAAAAGATAGAGGAAGAGTGTCAGGCTTGTGATGATAATCAAGATTACCGCTTGCGTATTTCTCTCAGCAAATCTGGAGAGATAGAACTCAGTCGTCAAATCTTAACACCCCTTAGTCCAAGTTTTTGTCAGGCCAAACTTTGTCTGCAAGAAGCGGATTTGAATCAATCATTTACCTACTTCAAAACAAACCACCGACCTCACTTGAGCCTAGGGAAACAAGAGAAGATATACCACAATAAGTCTGGAGAACTTCTTGAAACCTCTATTGGAAATCTGGTCTTAAAAATTAATGGGAAACTCTACACACCGCCTATCCGACTTGGAATCATGCCAGGAATTTATCGTCAGCATTTGCTGGAAACAGGGCAGGTAGAAGAAAAAATCTTGACCTTGGCAGACTTAGTCCAAGCAGAAGCTATTTACGGCTGTAATGCAGTGAGAGGCTTGTATAAATTAAGCCTAGAGGAGAACTAGATGAAACTGGTATTTTTACACGGTTTAGGGCAGTCAGCAGAGAGTTGGATAGAGGTTCGGAATCTACTGATAGATTATCCTTCTGAGGCTATCGAGTTATTTCCTTCTGGAGTTAACAGTTATCAAAACGCCAAGGAGCGAGTATATCAGTACCTAGCTCAAGAGACAGAACCTTTTGTTTTGGTTGGATTGTCCTTAGGTTCTACCCTGGCACTAGAACTTTCCAGTTACGATTTACCAAATCTCCGAGCTTTGGTTCTATCAGGATGTCCACTTAAATTGTCCGGTAATATCCTATTTTATCTTCAGTTGCTGATATTTAAATTGCTTCCCAAAAGGGTATTTGAAAAACAGGGGGCAGATAAGGCTCTTATGGTTGGTATTTCCGAAGAATTAAAAACACTTGATTTAAGGGAGATTGCAAAGACTTGCCCCTATCCAACCTTGCTAATTTGTGGTAGTAAAGATAAACCGAATCTTAGTTCTATGAGAAGTCTTCATAAACTAATATCAGAATCCCAATTTCAGATTATCCCTGACGGCCCTCATGTCTTGAATAAGGAAAAACCAAAAGAGTTTGCAGAAATAACCAGAAGTTTCCTTGAATTGCAGAAATAAGTTTGATAAAATAATAGTGAAATCGATATCATAATTATGGGAGAAAGAAATGAACAAACGTCTATTTTTAAAAATGAGTCTGGCAACCTTGCCAGTTTTAGCCTTGTTTTCACAACCTGTGTTAGCAGAAGAAAACATCCATTTTTCTAGTTGTAAAGAGGCTTGGGCGAATGGATACGCGGATATTCATGAGGGGGATTCTGGTTATTCTGCCAAGTTAGACCGCGATCATGATGGTGTGGCTTGTGAATTGAAAAATGCCCCAAAAGGTGCTTTCAAAGCAAAGCAATCAACTTCGGCTCAAAACAATACAAGTTCAGCAACAACAAGTGGCTGGGTTAAGCAGGATGGTGCATGGTATTATTTTGATGGAAATGGAAATCCAGTAAAAAATGCATGGCAGGGAAGCTATTATCTGAAAGCGGATGGTAGAATGGCACAGAGCGAATGGATTTATGATGCTTCCTATCAAGCTTGGTATTATCTAAAATCAGATGGTTCTTATGTTTATAGTGCATGGCAAGGAGCTTACTACCTTAAATCAAACGGTAAAATGGCACAGAGCGAATGGATTTATGATTCATCCTATCAAGCTTGGTATTACTTGAAATCAGATGGTTCTTATGTTTATAGTGCATGGCAAGGGAATTACTATTTGAAATCAGATGGTAAAATGGCTGTCAATGAATGGGTTGATGGTGGACGTTATTATGTTGGTGCTGACGGAGTTTGGAAGGAGAGTCAAGCAAGTACAAGTTCTTCTTCTAGTGATGATAGCAATAGTGAATACTCTGCTGCTTTAGGAAAGGCAAAAAGTTATAATTCGTTATTCCACATGTCAAAAAAACGTATGTATAGACAATTAACTTCTGATTTTGATAAATTTTCAAATGATGCAGCTCAATATGCGGTTGATCATTTAGAAGCTGATTATAAATATAATGCCTTATTTAATGCTAAGAACTATAGAAAATTATTTAATATGTCTAAATCTGGTCTTTTCAATCAATTGACCTCTTCTATAGATGGCTTTACAGAAGAGGAAGCTCAATATGCAATTGATCATTTAGATGACTAACAGATACTGGTAGGCGAAAAATTCCTTATAATTCATTCACGCAAACCTTTGCATAAATGAGTGAATTTTGTTATACTAGTTCTGTAAGCATTTTCAATTAAAAAGGAGAATATGATGAGTCAAAAGATTATTGGGATTGACCTTGGTGGAACTTCTATCAAATTTGCAATCTTAACAACAGCTGGAGAAATTCAAGAAAAATGGTCTATCAAGACCAACATTTTGGATGAGGGAAGTCATATCGTTGATGATATGATTGAGTCTATTCAACATCGTTTGGACTTGCTTGGACTGGTAGCAGCGGATTTCCAAGGTATTGGAATGGGGTCACCAGGTGTGGTTGACCGTGAAAAAGGAACTGTTATTGGTGCCTACAACTTGAACTGGAAAACCCTTCAACCAATTAAAGAGAAAATTGAAAAAGCCTTGGGCATTCCATTCTTCATCGATAATGATGCTAACGTGGCAGCTCTTGGTGAACGTTGGATGGGGGCCGGTGATAACCAACCAGACGTTGTCTTTATGACACTTGGTACTGGTGTTGGTGGTGGTATTGTCGCAGAAGGCAAATTGCTTCACGGTGTTGCTGGTGCAGCAGGTGAGCTTGGCCACATTACTGTTGACTTTGACCAACCAATCGCATGTACTTGCGGTAAGAAAGGTTGCCTTGAGACAGTCGCTTCTGCAACAGGAATTGTCAATTTGACTCGTCGCTATGCCGATGAATACGAAGGCGATGCAGCCTTGAAACGCTTGATTGATAACGGAGAAGAAGTAACTGCTAAGACAGTCTTTGATCTCGCAAAAGAAGGAGACGACCTTGCCTTGATCGTTTACCGTAACTTCTCACGTTACTTGGGAATCGCTTGTGCCAACATCGGTTCAATCCTAAACCCATCAACCATCGTCATCGGTGGTGGTGTATCAGCTGCGGGAGAATTCCTTCTACAAGGTGTTCAAAAAGTCTATGATGAAAATACCTTCCCACAAGTACGTACATCAACAAAATTGGCTCTTGCAACTTTAGGAAATGATGCTGGAGTTATCGGAGCAGCATCACTTGTATTGCAATAAAATAATAAAAGAGGAAAAATGCTAACCTAGAGTTAGTAATGTTCCTCTTTTCTTTTTTATGCTATACTAGTTAAGACTATAAATGAGGTGAGAGTAAATGACAAAAGCAGATACGATTTTTAAAGAAAATATTGAACGAATCCTCAAAGACGGTGTCTTTTCTGAGCAGGCCCGTCCCAAGTACAAGGATGGGACTGTTGCCAACTCCAAGTATGTAACGGGTGCATTTGCCGAGTATGACTTGGCCAAGGGGGAATTCCCCATCACAACCTTGCGTCCTATTGCTATCAAATCCGCCATCAAGGAAGTGCTCTGGATTTACCAAGACCAGTCCAATAGCCTAGAGGTACTTAATGATAAGTACAATGTTCACTACTGGAATGACTGGGAAGTGGGAGATACAGGAACCATCGGTGAGCGCTATGGTGCCGTTGTTAAGAAACACGATATCATCAATAAGATTCTCAAGCAGTTGGAAGCCAACCCTTGGAACCGCCGCAATATCATTTCGCTCTGGGATTACCAAGCTTTCGAAGAAACAGATGGGTTGCTCCCATGCGCCTTTCAGACCATGTTTGATGTCCGCCGTGTAGATGGAGCAATCTACCTGGATGCGACCTTGACCCAGCGTTCTAACGATATGCTAGTGGCCCACCACATCAATGCTATGCAGTATGTGGCTTTGCAGATGATGATTGCCAAACATTTTGGCTGGAAGGTTGGTAAGTTCTTCTACTTTATCAATAATCTACATATCTATGACAATCAATTTGAACAAGCTCAGGAATTGCTCCGTCGTGAGCCGTCAAACTGCCAACCACGCTTGGTTTTAAATGTTCCTGATGGGACTAGTTTCTTTGATATCAAAGCGGAAGACTTTGAGTTGGTGGATTATGACCCTGTTAAGCCACAGTTGAAGTTTGACCTAGCTATTTAAAAGAATAGAAAAAAGAAGTTGAGACAATGAATCCCAACTTCTTTTGTTTCTTAACGTGATACGCGGCGGCGAGCTGCTTTTTTACGGTTTTCTTCGATGAAAGCTGCTTTTTGCTCTTCTGGTTCGATCACTTTCTTTTTAAATGCGTATACTGCACCTGCGACGGCAGCGACAGTTCCTGCGACACCTGTTACAAGACCTTTAGCGAATCCTTTAGCCATGAGTCTTCCTCCTTTATCTTCTTAATCAGCCAGCCTCCTCAAGAGGTCACATTTTTCTGACTGACCTTTTTGTGTTATAATAATAGTAACGAAAAAATGGGAATTTTTCAAGGAAAAAAGATGAAAACAAAAATAATTGTGATTGTTGGACCGACTGCAGTTGGAAAAACAGCCCTTGCCATTGAAGTTGCAAAGCGTTTTAATGGCGAAGTGGTTAGTGGAGATAGCCAGCAAGTCTATCGAGGACTTGATATTGGGACGGCCAAGGCTAGTCCAGAAGAGCAGGCAGCTGTTCCCCATCATTTAATCGATGTTAGAGAGGTAACCGAGTCTTACTCGGCTTTTGATTTTGTTTCAGAAGCTAAGATGGCTATTGAGGAAATTCATAGTCGTGGCAAGCTTGCCATTATCGCTGGTGGAACAGGACTTTACATACAGAGTCTACTAGAAGGATATCATCTCGGTGGAGAGACTCCCCATGAAGAGATTTTGGCATATCGAGCTAGCTTGGAGCCCTATACAGATGAGGAATTAGCTCATCTTGTGGCGCAAGCAGGTCTTGAAATTCCCCAGTTTAATCGTCGTCGTGCTATGCGTGCCTTGGAAATTGCCCATTTTGGTCAGGATTTGGAAAATCAAGAGAGTCTATATGAACCGCTGATTATCTGCTTGGATGATGAACGCAGTCAATTATATGAGCGTATCAATCACCGCGTGGACTTGATGTTTGAGGCTGGGCTTTTGGATGAGGCTAAGTGGCTCTTTGACCATTACCCTGATGTGCAGGCTGCTAAAGGAATTGGCTATAAGGAACTCTTTCCTTATTTCCGTGGAGAGCAGACCTTGGAAGAAGCTAGTGAGAGTCTCAAACAGGCTACCCGTCGTTTTGCCAAGCGTCAGTTGACCTGGTTCCGTAATCGCATGCAGGTCACCTTTTATCAGATTGGAGAATCTGGTGTGCAAGACCGCATTTTAAGCCAGATAGAGGAGTTTTTAGATGATTGAAACGGAGAAAAAAGAGGAACGGGTTCTGCTGATTGGTGTAGAATTGCAGGGCATGGACAATTTTGACCTCTCTATGGAAGAATTGGCCAGTCTAGCTAAGACAGCTGGGGCAGTCGTAGTCGATAGCTACAGACAAAAACGTGAAAAGTATGATTCCAAGACCTTCGTCGGCTCTGGTAAGTTAGAAGAAATTGCGCTCATGGTGGATGCAGAAGAAATTACCACTGTCATCGTCAACAACCGTTTGACACCAAGGCAAAATGTCAATTTAGAAGAAGTTCTGGGTGTTAAGGTCATTGACCGTATGCAGTTGATTTTGGATATCTTTGCCATGCGAGCTCGAAGCCATGAAGGGAAGCTCCAAGTCCACCTAGCCCAGCTCAAATACCTCTTGCCTCGTTTGGTTGGTCAGGGGATTATGCTCAGTCGTCAGGCAGGGGGAATTGGTTCTCGGGGACCTGGTGAAAGCCAGCTAGAATTGAACCGTCGTAGTGTTCGCAATCAAATCACGGATATCGAGCGCCAGCTCAAGGTTGTTGAGAAAAATCGGGCGACTGTCAGAGAAAAACGTTTGGAGTCCAGCACCTTTAAGATTGGTTTGATTGGTTATACCAATGCTGGGAAATCAACTATCATGAACACCTTGACTAGTAAGACCCAGTATGAAGCGGACGAGCTCTTTGCGACTCTAGATGCGACGACTAAGAGTATCCATCTGGGAGGCAATCTCCAAGTAACTTTGACAGATACCGTGGGCTTTATCCAAGATTTGCCGACAGAGTTGGTGTCCAGTTTCAAGTCAACCTTGGAAGAAAGCAAGCATGTAGACCTTCTGGTTCATGTTATCGATGCCAGCAATCCTTACCATGAGGAGCATGAAAAAACAGTTCTATCCATCATGAAAGATCTGGACATGGAAGATATTCCTCTTCTGACACTTTATAATAAAGCGGATTTGGTGGAGGATTTTACGCCGACCCAAACGCCCTATGCCCTCATTTCTGCCAAGTCTGAGGATAGTCGTGAGAATTTGCAGGCACTATTTTTAGAGAAAATCAAGGATATTTTTGAATCTTTTACCCTGCGCGTGCCTTTTTCAAAATCTTACAAGATTCATGATTTAGAAAGTGTTGCGATTCTTGAAGAACGTGATTATCAGGAAGACGGCGAAGTGATTACAGGCTACATTTCTGAGAAAAACAAATGGAGGTTAGAAGAATTTTATGACTGATATCAAAAATTTGGCTCTAAAGTATGGAGGTTATACGAGTCTAGACAAGGTCTATCTGGATCAGCTTCTAGCTGGTAAAACAGAGCAGGAGCAATTGGCACTTATTACTCCTCCGCCTAGTGTGGTCAATGCCTATTTTGCAGAACTCTACCAGAAAAAGAGTCCTGAGGCTGCGACCGATTATTTTGCAGAACTCAGTCAAGAACTGAATCTTTACAATACTGAGCCAAGTTTTACCCTAGAAAATAAACCTTTTATTCGGCTTAATCTGTCTGGTAAATCCTTTGGTTTTTGTTATGAGAGTGAGGGTCTGGGTCGGATTTTCTCTGAAAATGAAGAGAAAATTTCGGATGACTTGCTTTTTGAAATTGCGCAAATTTTCCCCCATCAACTAGTCTTTGAGAAGTCTGGCAAGATTTACATGAAGGCTGTCGAGGACGAGGAAGTTGTTAGCGTGGAGAATCTAACAGCTTTGACTGATTTGGAAAGCTTGGCTGATGGTCGCAAACGTCTCAAAGGCTATAGTCAAGAGGAGTTATTACAGGAAGCTATTGCTTTTTCTGGCAAGCGCTATTTCCGATCGGAAAACCGCACAGCCATGTTATATATTGATTAATTAGAAAGTATCGAATGGACATTCAATTTTTAGGAACGGGGGCTGGTCAGCCCTCTAAAGCCCGCAACGTTTCAAGTCTCGCCCTGAAACTCTTGGACGAGATTAACGAAGTCTGGCTCTTTGACTGTGGAGAAGGTACGCAAAATCGCATTCTGGAAACCACAATTCGACCACGTAAGGTCAGCAAAATCTTTATTACCCACCTACATGGAGACCACATCTTTGGCTTGCCAGGTTTCCTTTCTAGCCGTGCCTTTCAGGCCAATGAAGAGCAGACAGATTTGGAAATCTATGGACCACAAGGGATCAAGTCATTTGTCTTAACCAGTCTTCGTGTGTCGGGTTCTCGCCTGCCTTACCGTATTCATTTTCATGAGTTTGACCAAGATTCTTTAGGAAAAATCCTTGAGACCGATAAATTTACGGTGTATGCAGAAGAGCTGGACCACACTATTTTCTGTGTTGGCTATCGTGTC
The DNA here is from genome assembly GCA_905221245.1 of bacterium. Lineage (GTDB taxonomy): Bacteria > Bacillota > Bacilli > Lactobacillales > Streptococcaceae > Streptococcus. Next base: position 125,301 of record CAJNCK010000003.1, on the reverse strand, counting down.
ATTCAAAAAGATTTGGAAGGAACGCTGGATGCTGAAAAACTCAAGGCGGCAGGTGTCCCATTTGGCCCACTTTTTGGGAAAATCAAAAACGGTCAGGACGTTGTTCTAGAAGACGGTACTGAAATCAAGGCAGCTGACTATATCTCAGCCCCACGTCCTGGTAAGATTATCACCATTCTAGGTGATACCCGAAAAACCAATGCTAGTGTGCGTTTAGCTGTCAATGCAGATGTCCTAGTTCACGAATCGACTTATGGCAAGGGTGATGAAAAGATTGCTCGCAATCATGGCCACTCAACCAATATGCAGGCAGCACAGGTTGCAGTAGAAGCAGGTGCCAAACGCCTCTTACTCAACCACATCAGTGCTCGTTTCCTCTCAAAAGATATCAGCAAGCTCAAGAAAGATGCGGCTAGTGTCTTTGAAAATGTCCATGTGGTCAAAGACTTGGAAGAAGTGGAAATCTAAAAGATTGAGAAAGGAACAGTATGTCAACTATTCTCATTACCGGAGCTAGCGGTGGTCTAGCCCAAGAAATAGTCAAACTCTTGCCAAATGACCAACTCATCTTGCTTGGTAGAAATAAGGAAAAATTAGCCCAGCTCTACGGAAATCATCCCCATGCAGAATTGATTGAAATCGATATTACCGATGATTCAGCCTTAGAAACTCTGGTAGCAGACCTCTATCTCCGTTATGGCAAGATTGATGTCTTGATAAACAACGCTGGTTACGGGATCTTTGAGGAATTTGACCAGATTTCCGACCAAGATATTCACCAGATGTTTGAGGTCAATACCTTTGCCCTGATGAATCTATCTCGACGCCTTGCGGCTCGAATGAAGGAAAGTCGAAAAGGCCATATCATCAATATTGTTAGCATGGCAGGTTTGATCGCTACTGGCAAGTCCAGTCTCTACTCAGCAACTAAGTTTGCTGCTATTGGTTTTTCAAATGCTCTGCGCCTCGAACTTATGCCCTATGGAGTCTATGTGACAACAGTCAATCCAGGACCAATCCGAACAGGATTTTTTGACCAGGCCGATCCAGATGGCACCTATCTCAAGTCGGTTGACCGCTTCCTGCTAGAACCAGATGCAGTGGCTAAAAAGATTGTCAAGATTATAGGAAAAAACAAACGAGAACTCAATCTACCGATGTTGTTGAACCTAGCCCATAAGTTTTATACCCTCTTTCCTAAACTTGCTGATAAGCTGGCAGGGGAAACTTTTAATTATAAGTAAAAAGAACCAATGTGCAGGTTGTTGCTAGCCTACATATTGGTTCTTATCATTTCTCAACTATCAAACTGAACTTCTTCTAGGAGATAGTCGATAAAGCGTTCGCCCATCTTAGACAGGCTGGTTTTTTCATGCTGGATATAAACCAGCTCAATTGGGTCATCAATATCCAGTGGGATAGAAACGATATTGTCTCCGTTGAGGTTGCTGTTCAAAATCCCTGTTGCGATCGTGTATCCATCCAGACCAATCAAGAGGTTAAAGAGGGTGGCACGGTCACTAACCACAATGGATTTCTTGTGATGCTCTTGAGATAGAATCTCTTCTGAAAAGTAGAAGGAGTTGTGTGTCCCTTGGTCATAGCTCAGATAAGGGAAGTTTTCTAAATCAGAGAGTTTCACCTTGTCTTTTTTTGCCAGAGGATTGGTCTTGCTGACAAAGATATGCGGTTGCGCTGTGAAGAGATGGTGAGCCAGCAGGTGATTGTCATCCAGCATCTTGGTTAAAACATCACGGTTGTAGCTGTTCAAAAATAGGACACCGACCTCACTACGGAAGTTCTTGACGTCGTCAATAATCTCCCAAGTCCGAGTTTCACGAAGGAAGAGCTCGTATTTTTCCATATCACTTTTCTTGAGCAGAGAGACAAAGGCATTGACTACAAAAGCATAGTGTTGAGAAGAAACGCTGAAAAGTTCGCGGTGGGCGACAGGATTTTTATAACGTTCCTCCAGAAGTTGGGTCTGCTCGACAACCTGACGGGCATAAGAGAGGAACTCCATCCCATCACGGGTCAAGGTGATACCCTTAGGATTACGAATAAAGATTTCAATGCCCATTTCATTTTCCAAATCTCTCACAGCGTTGGATAGACTAGGCTGAGTGATAAAGAGTTGCTTGGCTGCCTCATTCATGGAGCCAGTTTCGACGATTTTGATAATATAGTGTAATTGTTGAATTCTCATGTTTTTATTGTACCACACTTGCGTCAGAATCGCCAAGGAAGATAGGAAAATCAGGGGGAGTGTGTGGGTCTCTGTAAAGTAACTAAGAAGAAAATTCTAAATAATTTAAGAAATAGTGTAAAAAAGTAGCTGAGTAAGAGATTGTTCAGCTGTTTTTTAATTGAGAACTATAAAAATTTTCCTCGAAAATAAGAAACTTGCACGATTTACTCATTACTTATCCAATACTAGAGTTTATACTGGTTATTGTAAAGATGATCATCCAAAAGAAGGAAGGAGGCAACCTTATGGCTAAAAATACAAATCGTTTAGAAATTGATTCTCTAAGTTTTGAGGTTGAAAACCAAGAACTTTTCGGGAAATCAGAAGCTTGTGGGATACAGCTTTTAAAATGACACTAGCAGGTCTCTGTGGATTGTATTTCACCTATTCCTATGAGTGTACGAGAAATAATGTTCGCTGTTAGATAAAACAAAAGGAAGATTCTAGTGTTTTATTTCAAAACATTGACAACATTTTAATTTGGTGTTATATTTACGGGAGAAATACAAATAAAACAAGATAACTTTGAGATTGATTCTTTGGATTGTGGAAATTAATAGCCAAGAATTGGATGGAAAATCTGCTGCTGGGTTAGGGTACGGCTGTTAGATTAACAGCACAGGGGCGCTGTGCTTGGTGGTTTGCATATTCTTATGAATGTATTTCGTCAAACGTGCGCTGTGAATAAAACTCTCTATTTTTTGACAGGAGGATAAAATGGAAGGAATTATTGGAACACTAGAATTCTATGCACCTGTACTGGTCTTAGGAGTTGTTGTCATAGGGATTGTTTACTTTATGAAAAAAAGAAACGATCGCAAATAATCAACATCGACCGATACCTGAAAAAGGCATCGGTTTTTTTATTACTTGAATATATTGCACAAAATACTCATGCCAAACATTGAAAGGAACCGTATAATAAGAGAGTAATAAAGAAACGGAGGAATGAAATGATGAAACAGCTTATTGTAACAGGATTAACGAAAACATTTGGTCAAGGGGATAATATCGTTCATGCTTTATTAGATGTGAACTTGTCCGTTGAAAAAGGTGAATTTCTGGCAATTATGGGTGCCAGTGGTAGTGGAAAAACAACACTCCTCAACTGTATTTCAACGATTGATAAACCAACGTCAGGTGAGATTCGATTTGAAGATTTTGACATCATCCATGCCAAGGAAAATGAACTAGCTGACTATCGTGCTAAAAACATTTCCTATATTTTCCAAGCCTACAACTTGGTGGAAACCTTGACGGTCTATGAAAATATTGTTCTACCTCTTCAAATTCAGGGGAAAAATATCAAAAAACATCAGGATAAGATTGAGGAAATTTTGGATAAGTTGGCCATCCAAAACTTAAAAGATAAGTTTCCTAATCAGTTATCAGGTGGTCAGAGACAACGTGTGGCAACTGCTAGAGCCTTGATTGATGATTCTAAACTGATTATCGCAGATGAGCCGACAGGAGCCTTGGACTCTGCCAATTCTGAAAAACTGATGGCACTTTTGCAGGAAATCAATAAAAGTTTTGGTATTACCATTTTACTGGTTACGCATGATCCTGCCGCAGCCAAGTATTCTTCACGGATGGTGCTACTTAGCGATGGAAAGATTATGGATGATTTGGAACGTAACAGCTTATCTAATGAACAGTATTTGCAAGAGATTTACAGCCGTACCAGATAGGAGGAGGAGAGTATGTATCCAAAATTGATTTTACGAAATGTATTTCGAAATTTACAGACCTATACCATCTATTTTTTCAGTCTGACCTTGATTTATAGCTTGCTCTATGCTTTTAATGCTTTACCAAGCCATCCAGTGATGCAGAGTTTATCAGGAGCAAAGGAAACGCTGACGACGGTGATGAGCCAGTACATGGGCTTGCTTTCCTATCTGATTCTATCGGCGATTGCCTTTCTCATCGTTTACGCCACAAATTTTGTGCTGGGACGGCGCAAGAAAGAGCTGGGACTTTATGCAACGCTGGGAATGAAGAAGAAGCAGATTATCCGTACCCTGTTCTTTGAAACCATGCTGGTCAATATCTTTTCCTTGATTCTAGGTTTCTTGCTTGGAGTGATCTTACTGGTCATTCTAGCTAAGATTGCATCTGAGTTTTTTATGGCCAATTACTTTGGTAGTCTGCTGTTCTTTGATAGCAAGTCTGTCATCTTACTAGTTTATTCCTATTTTGTAACCAGTTTTATTGTTGGTGTCATGGACATTCTTACCTTTAGAAAGCAAAATATCATTGCACTTATTCAAGAGAATGGGGTCAAGAAATCTGTCTTGGCAAAAGGCAAGCCAGTTCTTCAAGCACTTCTCTTTATTCTTTCGACAGCTGTTATCGGTTTTGGTGCTCTCTATTTTTCAGACTATCACCATCTATCATTCTTGAAAAGCTGGGGTATCTTGCTGGTATCTGTCTTCGTGATTTTTGTGATTTTGTTTTACAATACTTTAAGCCATTTTGTCTTGATTTCCCTTAGAAAACTGCCTCAAACCTACTATAACAAACTAAACACTTTTAAAATCCGTCAATTTTCAAAACAAGCTGATAGTAATTCGGTCACGTTGGCTGTCTTATCCTTGACTCTGACCTTGGCTCTCAGCTTACTCGTTTTTAGTGGTAGTGCCTATACGACTATGAACCGAGAGCTGAACAAATACTCACCTTATGATGTAACTGTCAATCTCTACCGTGGTAAAGAGTTTCAATTTTCTCAGGAATCTGTCAAAGACAGATTGAAAGCCGATGGTTTTGACTTTAATTTCATCAAAGAGGAGTACAGCTGTCCTATCTATTCTAGTGATGTAACTTATAAAGATTTGATTGATACCAGCAATCTCTGGGAGCATGATAAGAAACTTCCTGAATCAAAAGTACCGATTTTAGGAATTTCTGCCTACAATCATCTCCGCAAACTGCAAGGGAAAAAAGCGGTTGACTTGGCAGAAGACCAATTTCTAGTCAATGCCAATTATAAAGGAACTGCCAAGCAGATTCAGGATTTTCTATCAACGACCAAAACCTTCATGATTAACGGTCATTCTCTCAACCTTGCCTCTTCAAAGCCACTTGAAACAGTTTACTTTTTATCTTCAGTAACTACAAATGACGCAGGAACCTTGATTGTACCAGATACGGTAGTAGTTGGATTGACGGAAGACCACACGACCTATGTTGCCAATTTCAAGGAAAATATCGATAAACGGAAAGTAGAAACATTCTTGAGTCAGTGGATTGAAAAATACTACTTCACTCGTGATGGAGTAGAGTTGAATTCGTTCACCTATCAAACGAAAGGAAGTATTTTTGAGGTTTACCTTGGATTTATGGGCGTCATTGTCTTTGTCATGATTTTTGTTAGTGTTATTTTTATCATTATTTCCCTCAGTATCTTGTCTCTTCAAACTTCTACAAGTGCTTTGGATAGTGTTAATGATTATCAAATCTTATACCTTCTTGGGAACAAGAGAAAGCAAAATCGCTTTATTCTTTTGCAACAGATTCTAAGTTATTTCTTGGTTCCGTTGCTTATCGCAGGTCCGCTAGCGCTTGCCTTGAGTACCGCACTTCTAGGCTATTTTGAAAATTTCGCTAATACCAGCATTTCTATTGATATCACCTATCTGGGAGTAGCGGTTTTACTCTTTGTCCTTTACCTGCTAGTGACTTACAGAGTAAGTTGGCAAATTATTGAAAATTAAGTCAAATACCAGAGTTGCCAATCCGACAATTCTGGTATTGTGTTATAATGATATTAAAGTAGTTCAGGAAGTAGATACATATGAAACAGTTTGTCAAATCGCTCTCGAAAAACTCACTTTTATTGTGGTGGTTGACGATTTTTAATCATCTAGCTTTAATGATTTATATTTATTATAGGACTCCTCTGGACTTTTCGACAGATTTTTCCTTGCAGATGGTTTTATTGCTGATTATTGCTTTAATTGTATTTAGCTATATTTGTAATATTGTGACCTTTCGGTATAGTGAGTTGAAACTTTGGTTGCTCCTGATGATGTTTCTCATTAGCTGGCAATCCATGTTTAATCAAGGAGTTGCGAGCACCCTGTTGCACTTTTTTGATATTCTTCATCCGCTCAACTCTTTTTTATTGGTGTATAGTTCTCTGTCTATTATCTTTCTGGGAGAGAAAATAGGAGAAGAACTGTTGAGTGTGTCCTTTGTGTTGACACTAATCACCATTAGTTCGTATCTGTTAAGTCCTTCAATTTTTCTCTTTCTGTCCTTGTTTGCGTCTTTCTTTTTAAACCTTGTTCCCTTGATTTTACTGATTTTATATCATAAAGAGTTGAAAAGTAAACTCAAGTATCAGAGACGAAATTTGTGGATATTAGCTTTGCTATTGCCTCTTTCTTATTTCTTTTTGTATATCAATACGACGGGCTCAGGAGTGATGAACCTAGTCTGGTATCTGGAAATTGTTGGCATTTTAGCTTTTTTACACTTCAAAACAATTATCAGCTCTCTTCAAAAAAAGGTATCAGAGTTAAAATTGTCCTATATAAAAGCTTTTTCACGCTTGTTTTTACTGGTTATGTTTTTGTTAGTAGGCCTATTCATCATCTTTCGTCTAGATTTAAACACGAGCTTTTTGGTCTTGAATATCATGTTATTATTGTTCGGGATTTGTTCGGAAGAATTGATTCGTCTCTTTCGTTCTGCTGAGATGCTAGATGCTAGGGATTATGTAAAAGTTCTCTTTTTAAAGCGTAATCGTATGGTGAAAAGTCTACTGGCAAATGAAGACACAGAACAACAGTTCTCCGAATTTCTTCACAATGAAATCCTGCAAAATGTGATGGCAATAAAAAATTTCAATAAATATAGTAGCAATCAAGCTTTTGGTGAACAGATCAATCTGGTGACAGAGGAGTTGGTTCAGCGGATTCGTGAGCGGATGGATTATTATCAGCCAATGGTAGAAACAGACGAGCAGTTAGACATCCAGTATCAAGGGCTGATTAATCGTATTGTCAAGCGTTATCACGCAGAAAATGAAGTCGTCACACAGTTTCCTGCCCACTTTAGACTTTTATCTCCTTACGATAAAATTGCCTATCGTCTGGTTGAGGAGTTGGCGACCAATGCCGTTAAGTACGCTAGTGGTGGAAGGATTTCTTTGAAGATTGATGTGCATGATGACGCTATTTTCATAATTTCTGAAAATAACTGCCTTCAAACAGAAAAATCCTTAGGTTATGGCTTGAAAAATATGTCTAATAAAATTAGTGTTTTAGGTGGTCAAATGCAGATTTTTGAAAATAATAAGAGATTTCGTGTAGAAATTACTCTCCCGATTGATAAGGAGTTGTGTTATGAAAATTTTGTTAATTGATGATCATAAATTATTTAGCCAAAGTATTAAGATGATTTTAGAGTTATCGGAAAACATTAAAAAGGTCCAGTTAGTGGATAATTTTTCGACTATCTCGGAGATTACTTTTAACGACTACGACATTGTTTTGGTTGACATTAACCTGACGAGTCTGTATCAAGCTGATGGGCTGACCTTGGCACAAGAGAATATCGACAATGGTTGTTCTAGTAAGATTGTAATTTTGACGGGATACAGCAAAAAGATGTATGAACACCGAGCTAAAGCTATGGGAGCTTATGGATTTCTGGACAAAAGTATGAACCCAGATGAGTTGGTAAAAAAATTGGAAAAGATTTATCTAGGTGATAAGGTCTTTTCAGATGAAGTGATGGTAGAGGTGCTAACACCACGAGAAATCGAGATACTAGAACTGGTTAGAAATGGCTTGACCATTGATGATATCTGTGAAAGGATTTATGTGAGTAAACGTACAGTTTCCAATCACTTGTCCAATATCTTTTCAAAATTGGGAGTGACTAACAGGCAGGAGGCGATTCACATCGCTGAGCAGTTGGGTTATTTTCCACCAGATTAAAAAGCTGCAGAAGGTACAGCTTTTTTAATTATTTCTGTGATACTTCCTGTGTGAGTCTCTTCTTGAAAAAAATATAAAATTTTGCTAGAATGAAACTTATGAAAACATTCTATGATGTGCAGCAATTCCTCAAACGATTTGGTATTATTGTTTATATGGGAAAACGCTTATATGATATTGAACTGATGAAGCTGGAACTCTCTCGGATTTACGATGCAGGGTTGATGGAAAAACTAGACTATCTAGAAGCAGAAGCGGTTCTTCGCAGAGAGCACAAGGTAGAATTGGATTATATTGAGAAAAATGGAGAAAAGAACTAATGGTTACTTGGATTTTGTGGGCACTTATACTGGCAATGTTGGCATGGATGGGCTTTAACTATCTTCGTATTCGCCGTGCGGCTAAAATCGTAGACAATGAGGAATTTGAAGCCTTGATTCGTACGGGTCAATTGATTGATTTGCGCGACCCAGCAGAATTCCACAGAAAACATATCCTTGGAGCTCGCAATATTCCTTCAAGTCAGTTGAAGACTAGTCTTGCTGCCCTTCGTAAGGATAAGCCTGTCCTTCTCTACGAAAACCAACGTGCGCAGCGTGTTACAAATGCAGCCCTTTACTTGAAAAAACAAGGTTTTTCTGAGATTTATATCCTTTCTTATGGTTTGGATTCTTGGAAAGGGAAAGTGAAGACTAGCTAACCTTATTTCCAAAGTAGTCGAATGATAGGATGAAGCTAGCATTTTATGGTAACATCATTTATATTAATTTTAAGGAGATTTTATAATATGAATTCACAAGAAAAGAAAAAACCTTCACTTATTTTAGGTATCTTATCTATCGTCCTTGGTTTGCTTTCTCCAATAGTGGGTCTGATTTTGGGTATCATAGGATTGGTCTTGGCTATTTCATACCAAAAAGAGTCACAATTAGACTATAAAATAGAAAAGATTCTTAATATCTTAGGAATTGTGATTTCTGTGGTTAACTGGATTGTAGCCGTCGCAGTAGTTTTTAGATAAACAATAAAAAAAGCTTTAAACATAAAGCTTTTTTGTTTTATCCACTTTTCTCTAAGTAGTTTTTAATGATTTTCAATTCCTCTTGGTTCAAGGGACGGTATTGACCTTCTGCTAGTTCTGGGTCTAATGTAAACTCACCAAACTGAATTCTTTTGAGTGAGGTCACCTTGACACCAACCGAGAGAAACATTTTCTTAACCTGATGAAATTTTCCTTCTGAAATGGTGATAGAGGCTTGACTGAGGGAAGGACTTGCAGATAGAATCTCTAGTTTTGCGGGTTTACATACAGTACCATCTAAAAAGACAATTCCCTTTTGAAAGGATTGGATATGGTCAGGTGTCAGAAGTCCATTAACCTCAACTCGATAAGTCTTATCGACATGATATTGGGGATGGAGGAGTTGGAAGCCCAAGGGACCGTTATCGGTCAAGAGGAGGAGTCCTGTCGTATCTCGGTCCAGTCGGCCGACGGCATAGAGCTTATCAGACTGGATGTCAGGCGCAAGGAGGTCCATGACGGTTGGAAGTTTCTTGTCTTTGTTGGCTGTAACGATACCAGCAGGCTTATGAAGCATAAGATAGGTGTGCTCATAGCCTTGAATGATTTGGTCCTGAAAAAGGAGTTCCTGTAGTCCTGTATCGATATTTTGGGCTAGGGAGCGTGCTGGGCAACTATCGACTAGAATTTCTCCTTTAAGTAAGGCTTGTTTCATGGCCTTTCGGCTGATTTTTTCTTGGGCTAATAAATTATCTAAACGCATACTGTGCCTATCTTATCATAAGTCGCTTGCTTTGAAAAGGCTTGACGTGAAAAGAAAAGCGGAGTGAAAACATTTACACTTGCTTGAATTATGTTATTTACTTGAAATTATGGTATAATCGTTCAGTTAGAAAATAAATTTTGAATATTATAGAGGAAATCATGACAAAATTAAGAGAAGATATCCGTAACATTGCGATTATCGCCCACGTTGACCACGGGAAAACAACCCTCGTTGACGAATTATTGAAACAATCAGAAACGCTTGATGCACGTACTGAATTGGCAGAGCGTGCTATGGACTCAAACGATATCGAAAAAGAGCGTGGAATTACCATCCTTGCTAAAAATACAGCCGTTGCCTACAACGGAACTCGTATTAACATCATGGACACACCAGGACACGCGGACTTCGGTGGAGAAGTTGAGCGTATCATGAAAATGGTTGACGGTGTTGTCTTGGTCGTAGATGCCTACGAAGGAACAATGCCACAAACTCGTTTCGTATTGAAAAAAGCTTTGGAACAAGACCTTGTCCCAATCGTTGTTGTTAACAAAATCGATAAACCATCAGCTCGTCCAGCTGAAGTAGTGGACGAAGTCTTAGAACTCTTCATCGAACTTGGTGCAGATGACGACCAGCTTGATTTCCCAGTGGTGTATGCTTCTGCTATCAACGGAACTTCTTCATTGTCAGATGATCCAGCTGACCAAGAAGCGACTATGGCGCCAATCTTTGACACAATTATCGACCATATCCCAGCTCCAGTAGATAACTCAGATGAGCCTTTGCAGTTCCAAGTGTCACTTTTGGACTACAACGACTTCGTTGGACGTATCGGTATCGGTCGTGTCTTCCGTGGTACTGTTAAAGTTGGGGACCAAGTTACCCTTTCTAAACTTGACGGCACAACTAAAAACTTCCGTGTTACAAAACTCTTCGGTTTCTTTGGTTTGGAACGTCGTGAAATTCAAGAAGCCAAAGCAGGTGACTTGATTGCCGTTTCAGGTATGGAAGATATCTTTGTCGGTGAAACCATTACTCCGACAGATGCAGTTGAAGCTCTTCCAATCCTACACATCGATGAGCCAACTCTTCAAATGACTTTCTTGGTCAACAACTCACCATTTGCTGGTAAAGAAGGTAAATGGGTAACTTCTCGTAAGGTGGAAGAACGCTTGCAGGCAGAATTGCAAACAGACGTTTCCCTTCGTGTTGACCCAACTGATTCACCAGATAAATGGACTGTTTCAGGACGTGGAGAATTGCACTTGTCAATCCTTATCGAAACTATGCGTCGTGAGGGTTATGAACTTCAAGTATCTCGTCCAGAAGTTATCGTAAAAGAAATCGATGGTGTGAAATGTGAGCCATTCGAACGTGTTCAAATCGACACTCCAGAAGAATACCAAGGGTCTGTTATCCAAAGCCTTTCTGAACGTAAGGGTGAAATGTTGGATATGATTTCAACTGGTAATGGTCAAACTCGTTTGGTCTTCCTTGTTCCAGCGCGTGGTTTGATCGGATACTCAACTGAGTTCTTGTCAATGACTCGTGGTTACGGTATCATGAACCATACCTTCGACCAATACTTGCCATTGATTCCAGGCGAAATTGGTGGTCGTCACCGTGGTGCCCTTGTTTCTATCGATGCTGGTAAGGCTACAACTTACTCAATCATGTCTATCGAAGAACGTGGTACGATCTTTGTCAACCCAGGTACTGAGGTTTATGAAGGAATGATCATCGGTGAAAACTCTCGTGAAAATGACTTGACAGTTAATATCACTAAGGCAAAACAAATGACCAACGTCCGTTCAGCTACTAAGGACCAAACAGCTGTTATTAAGACGCCTCGTATCTTGACACTTGAAGAGTCTCTTGAGTTCTTGAACGACGATGAGTACATGGAAGTAACGCCTGAGTCTATCCGTTTGCGTAAACAAATCCTTAATAAGGCAGAGCGTGAGAAAGCTAACAAGAAGAAAAAATCAGCTGAATAAGAGCTAGAAAGAGATAAAGATGGTTTATTTAATCATAGGACTCCTCTTATTACTACTCTATGTATTTGCGACACCAGAAAGCATTAAAGGGACAGTCAATATTGTCCTTGTCGTCTTTGCTTTTGTAGCACTCTTGATTTTGCTTATGCTGTCAGTTCTGCAAATCTTTCAGCTACCGACAGAATTCTTTATCGCAATCGCTATGCTCTTCCTAGCATACTTTAGCTTGCGAGATATTACCCTCATGTCGGTTAGTAAAAGTAAAAGAAGATAAAAAGAGAGTTTTGGCTCTCTTTTTTTGTAGGAATTTTACAATAGTTTGAATTGCTTTTTACTATAACATCATCCATTTTTCTCGGATAATATGAATGGGGAAAACTGGAATAAAATTCGTTAATGTCATCTATTTTTAAGGGAACTGTAAAATTCTATTACTAATAATATTTTGGTAAAATATGTTGATAGATTATATAGAAAGTGATATACTTAAGTTAAAAGAAATCGTTTTCAAAATGAGGAAGGATTAAATTTGTTGTCTTGGTGCTCAGGGTGTAATGGATTAAACTAGGAAAATAATTCTAAGAATTTATAAAACATAAAATCTTTGTTCTATAGGGTTATTCTCTTATACAAGGAGTCTACTATGAAGAAACTATTCATATTATTATCAACTTTTTTTCTCAGCTTTTTCTTTGCTTGGATTATTGTCTTACGTGCGCCACAATATTTATATGCAAGCTATGATTCCGTCTCCTTACTTCGTGTCAAAAAGGATACTCAGGAACCGACGCGTGAGGTATTTGAACAGGAATTGGAGAATTTTGCAAACTCAGAACAGAGTTTAATAGCTAGAAGAATCGTAGAGCCGAGTAAGGATGGGACGACTCACTTTACTTATGCAACTTATGGTCAGGGAACTTTACCAAAAGAATTCCAAGAAGCTAGCCAAGAAAGTCGTGAACGTAGTGATCCGCTAAATAGTTATCTCCTTTTGTCAGGCTCCTTGACGAAAGAAAAGCTTGCCGATAAATTAGGAGATTTGGGTTATAAAGCAATTCCTGACCGAAAGACACCGCCCTATTCTCTTGCTTTTAGAATGTTACTAATTCCCCTTATTTTAATTAGTTTAGCAATATTTGCCTTATCTTTCTTTGCTTTAGTGATTATCACTCGGATTAAGGAAATGAGAGCAGCAGGTATAAAACTCTTTTCTGGTCAGACTCTCTTATCCATCATGGGGCATTCTTTATCGACTGATATCAAGTGGATCCTTCTATCAGCCCTCCTTTCCTTCCTAGGTGGAGGAGTCGTTCTTTTTAGTCAAGGTTTGTTTTATCCTATTTTGTTAGCTACATATGGTTTTGGGATTAGTTTCTATCTTTTGTTTTTATTGGGTATTTCAATTTTACTAATGCTTCTTTATCTAATGAGTTTGAGTTACAAAGCATTAGTTCCTGTTATTAAGGGGAGATTACCCCTTAAACGCTTGATGGCTTTAACCCTATTGTGTCAGTTAGTAGCTGTTTTTACAGTGGGCTACGCTGTTAAGACAGGCTTGACGTCTTACCAACGATTGAAAGAACTTGAAATTTCAAAACAAGCATGGCAGGACAGAGCAGACTATTACCAGATTTTCTTTGGCTTAGGTGATAGAGTAAAAGATACAGAAAATCAGAATAAGTGGTATGCCTTTGCCAAGGAAGCAATCGAAGAAGAACAGGCTCTATTTGTAAAAGATAATCTCATTCATTTTGCAAATCCTCAAGGAAAAAATGAACAGGGAGAGACACTGGATACCTATAGTCCAGATGCTAATACGCTCTACGTTAGTCCCAGTTATTTGGACAAGGAAAAGGTCGTGGTAGATGCTGAGACCAAACAGAAGTTAGCCCATCTCCAAAAAGGTGAGTTTATCCTCTTGCTCCCAGAACATTTGCGCTCTCGAGAAGCAGAACTTAAGAAAGTTTTTGAAGAAAAATTGAGTTATTATGGAAAATCTGGTGAGGAGGCAAGTGCTCCTTTAGAGTATGAAATGAGAGCGATTGTTAGTTATCTTCCAACTGGAGAAAAGCGGTTTGTTTATAATAACGGTGAGAATCCTGTATCCACTCAGTATTTGACTGATCCGATTTTAGTTGTATTTACTCCAACATCTACAGGTGATAGTATCATTTCCAAATCTAGTTGGTCTATCAATGCTGGAAAACAACTCTTTATCAAAGGATATGAGAGTGGGCTAGAACTCTTGAAGAAAGCTGGAATTTATGAGCAAGTATCCTACCTTAAAGAAGGAAGAAGTGTTTATCTAACTCGTTATAATGAAGTTCAAACTGAAACAGCAACTTTAATCCTAGGAGCTATTGTTGGGATAGCTAGTTCCTTGTTACTCTTTTATTCTGTCAATCTTCTATATTTCGAGCAATTCCGTCGAGATATCTTGATTAAACGAATTTCAGGTTTACGATTTTTTGAAACACATGCTCAGTATATGGTTAGCCAATTTGCCAGTTTTGTATTTGGTGCTAGTCTCTTTATTTTAAGCAGTCGAGACTTGGTGATTGGCTTGCTCACTTTATTAGTCTTTCTAGCTAGTGCAGTTTTGACGCTTTACCGTCAAGCTCATAAAGAATCTCGTGTTTCTATGACAATTATGAAAGGAAAATAGGATGATTGAACTAAAGAATATATCTAAAAAATTTGGAAGCCGTCAGCTATTTTCAGATACGAATCTTCATTTTGAAGGTGGGAAAATTTATGCCTTAATCGGTACAAGTGGCTGTGGTAAGACAACACTCTTGAATATGATTGGACGATTAGAGCCATATGACAAAGGACAAATTATCTATGACGGCACTTCTCTTAAGGACATCAAGCCTTCTGTTTTCTTTAGAGATTACTTAGGATACCTATTTCAAGATTTTGGCTTAATTGAAAGCCAAACCGTCAAAGAGAATCTCAATCTGGGTTTAGTTGGTAAAAAGTTGAAGGAAAAAGAGAAAATCTCTTTGATGAAACAAGCTCTAAACCGTGTAAACCTCTCTTATTTGGATTTGAAGCAACCTATATTTGAGTTATCAGGAGGAGAAGCACAACGTGTTGCATTAGCGAAGATAATTTTAAAGGATCCACCTTTGATTCTTGCTGATGAACCAACCGCTTCCTTAGACCCCAAAAACTCTGAGGAATTACTTTCTATCCTAGAATCTTTAAAAAATCCGAATCGGACCATTATTATTGCGACCCACAATCCTCTGATTTGGGAGCAAGTGGACCAAGTTATTCGAGTTACCGATTTATCACATAGATGATATGGCGAGATTCAGTTAGAAGAAAGAGTCACAAACACACTTTGTGGCTTTTTTATTTCCATAAAAATGGTAAAATAGTAAGAGTAGAAATGGAGTTTGAGACATGAAAGTAATAGATCAATTTAAAAATAAGAAAGTCCTTGTTTTAGGTTTGGCCAAGTCTGGTGAATCTGCAGCTCGTTTGTTGGACAAGCTTGGTGCCATTGTGACAGTAAATGACGGAAAACCTTTCGAGGATAATCCAGCTGCCCAAAGTTTGCTGGAAGAAGGGATCAAGGTCATTACAGGTGGCCATCCTTTGGAACTCTTGGACGAAGAGTTTGCCCTTATGGTGAAAAATCCAGGTATCCCCTACAGCAATCCCATGATTGAAAAGGCTTTGGCCAAAGGTATTCCAGTCTTGACTGAGGTGGAATTGGCTTATTTGATTTCTGAAGCACCGATTGTTGGTATCACTGGTTCTAACGGTAAGACAACCACAACGACTATGATTGGAGAAGTTTTGACTGCTGCTGGCCAACATGGTCTCTTATCAGGGAATATTGGCTATCCAGCCAGTCAAGTGGCCCAAACAGCGTCAGATGAGGATACGCTTGTCATGGAACTTTCTTCTTTCCAACTCATGGGAGTTCAAGAATTTCATCCTGAGATTGCAGTTATTACCAACCTCATGCCAACTCATATCGATTATCATGGTTCGTTTGAGGCCTATGTAGCAGCCAAGTGGAATATCCAGAACAAGATGACAGCAACTGATTTCCTTGTCTTGAACTTTAACCAAGACTTGGCAAAAGAATTGGCAAGAAAAACACAAGCTACTGTAGTTCCATTCTCAACACAGGAAAAGGTTGATGGAGCTTATCTGGAAGATGGTCAGCTCTACTTCCGTGGGGAAGTTGTCATGGCAGCGAATGAAATCGGAGTTCCAGGAAGTCACAATGTGGAAAATGCGCTTGCGACGATTGCTGTAGCCAAGCTTCGTGGTGTGGATAACCAAAGCATCAAAGAAACTCTTTCAGCTTTTGGTGGTGTCAAACACCGTCTCCAATTTGTGGATGAAATCAAGGGTGTCAAATTCTATAATGATAGCAAGTCAACCAATATCTTGGCTACTCAAAAAGCCTTGTCAGGATTTGACAACAGCAAGGTCATTTTGATTGCAGGTGGTTTGGACCGTGGCAATGAGTTTGACGAATTGGTGCCAGATATTACTGGGCTCAAGAAGATGGTCATCCTGGGTCAGTCTGCAGAACGTGTCAAACGGGCAGCAGACAAGGCTGGTGTGGCATATGTGGATGCGACTGATATTGCAGATGCGACCCGCAAGGCCTACGAGCTTGCGACTCAAGGAGATGTAGTCCTTCTCAGTCCTGCAAATGCCAGCTGGGATATGTATGCTAACTTTGAAGTACGTGGCGACCTCTTTATCGACACAGTAGCGGAGTTAAAGGAATAATATGAAAAAAATTGTCTTTACAGGTGGGGGGACGGTTGGACACGTTACTCTCAACCTTTTGTTAATGCCCAAGTTCATCGAAGATGGCTGGGAAGTTCACTATATTGGGGATAAGCGTGGTATCGAACACCAAGAAATCCTCAAGTCGGGTCTAGATGTCACCTTCCATTCCATTGCTACTGGCAAATTGCGTCGTTATTTCTCTTGGCAAAATATGCTGGACGTCTTCAAAGTTGGCTGGGGAATTGTCCAGTCACTCTTTATCATGTTACGACTTCGTCCACAGGCTCTTTTTTCAAAGGGAGGCTTTGTCTCTGTACCGCCTGTTATCGCTGCGCGTGTGTCAGGAGTGCCAGTCTTTATTCACGAATCTGACCTGTCTATGGGCTTGGCTAATAAAATCGCTTATAAATTTGCGACTAAGATGTATTCAACCTTTGAGCAAGCTTCAAGTTTGTCTAAGGTTGAGCATGTGGGAGCAGTGACCAAGGTTTCAGACCAAAAAACTCTAGAACCAGATGAATTGGTGGATATTCAAACCCACTTTAATCCAAAATTGCCAACAGTATTGTTTGTCGGTGGTTCTGCAGGAGCTCGTGTCTTTAACCAATTGGTGACAGACCATAAGAAAGAACTGACAGAGCGCTACAATATTATCAATCTAACTGGAGATTCTAGTCTGAACGAGTTGAGCCAAAATCTCTTTCGTGTTGACTATGTGACCAATCTCTATCAACCTTTGATGGAATTAGCTGATATTGTTGTGACACGTGGTGGTGCCAATACGATTTTTGAGCTCTTGGCCATGGCAAAATTGCATGTCATTGTACCACTTGGTCGGGAAGCTAGTCGTGGTGACCAGATAGAAAATGCGGCTTACTTTGTTAAGAAAGGCTATGCAGAAGAGCTTCAAGAAAGCGATTTGACCTTGGATAGTTTGGAAGAGAAGATTTCTCACTTACTAAGCCACAAGGAAGACTACCAAGCTAAGATGAAGGCTTCTAAGGAATTGAAATCTCTAGCAGATTTTTATCAATTATTGAAAAAAGATTTATCATAAGGAAAGTAAATGTCAAAAGATAAGAAAAATGAGGGCAAAGAAATCCTCGAAGAATTTAAAGAGTTATCAGAATGGCAGAAACGAAACCAAGAATATCTAAAAAAGAAGGCTGAAGAAGAGGCGGCCCTAGCTGAGGAGAAGGAAAAGGAAAGACAAGCTCGAATGGCTTCGAAATCTGAAAAGTCAGATGAAACTGAGGAGCAAGAGAGTGAATCTGAACCAAAAGACCCAAAATCAGCTAAGGAAGATGCTAAGGAAAAAGTAGAAAAATCAGAAGACGTCAAAAAAGAAGTAGCCAAAGAAGAACCAAAATCCAAAGAACCAAAGAAACAGAATAAACAGGCTAAAAAAGTAGAGAAAAAGCCTGTAAAGGAAAAACCGGCTAAACCGAAAATTCCAGGAGTTCATATCTGGCGGGCTATCTCGATTTTGTTTCTCAGTTTGCTTTTATTAGTTGCCTCTGCCTACTTGCTCAGTCCTTATGCGACCATGAAGGATATTCGTGTTGAGGGAACGGTGCAAACTACAGCTGATGATATTCGACAGGCTTCAGGCATTCAGGATTCGGATTATACGATTAACCTTCTGCTAGACAAGGCAAAATATGAAGAACAGATCAAGTCTAATTATTGGGTTGAATCAGCTCAGCTTGTCTATCAATTTCCAACTAAGTTTACTATCAAGGTCAAGGAATATGATATTGTTGCCTACTATGTTTCTGGTGAAAGTCATTATCCAATTCTTTCCAGTGGGAAGGTGGAGACCAGTGCTGTAAGTTTGGTGAGTCTGCCAGAAACGTATTTGTCAGTTCTCTTTAATGACAGCGAACAAGTCAAGACCTTTACGTCAGAACTTTCTCAAATTAGTCCCGAACTCAAAGCAGCTATTCAGAAGGTGGAACTAGCCCCAAGCAAGGTGACATCAGATCTAATTCGATTGACCATGAATGATTCGGACGAAGTATTGGTTCCCCTTTCTGAAATGAGTAAGAAATTGCCTTACTATAGTAAGATTAAACCACAATTGTCAGAACCAAGTGTGATTGACATGGAAGCTGGAATTTACAGCTACACTGTGGCGGATAAATTAATTATGGAGGCTGAGGAAAAAGCCAAACAAGAGGCTAAGGAAGCTGAGAAGAAACAGAAAGAGGAAGAGAAGAAAAGGCTGGAAGAACAGCAGAATAAATTGGAAGAAGAGAAGAAAAAATTGGAGGAAGAGAGCAATCGAAACCAAACAAGTCAGCGTTCATCGCGTCGCTAGGTTTAGCTTTTCTCCTATAACTCTTTAGTTGCTATGTTTTTACTTGACAAGTGTTAGTAGAAATAATAGAATAGTAAAAAACCTTTAAAGCAGTCCAGAGAGGCAGCTAAGGTTAGACGGTGAAAGGGTGGAGACTACCCATTTTTCGTGGAACCTTGCTGTTGGCAGGTTCCTTTTTTTGTGGCTTCTTGTGGCCAGACTCTCTCACTAGCAAAGGTAAAAGGAGAAACCTATGCGAGAACATCGTCCAGTTATTGCTCTTGATTTTCCTAGTTTTGAGGCGGTCAAGGAATTCTTAGCTCTTTTTCCAGCAGAAGAAAGCCTTTATCTTAAGGTAGGGATGGAGCTTTATTACGCAACGGGGCCTGAGATTGTGTCCTACTTGAAAGGTCAAGGTCATAGTGTCTTTTTGGATCTTAAGCTTCATGATATTCCCAATACAGTCAAGTCAGCCATGAAGGTCCTGTCTCAGCTTGGTGTGGATATGACTAATGTTCACGCGGCTGGTGGTGTAGAGATGATGAAGGCGGCGCGTGAAGGTCTTGGAAGTCAATCAAAATTGATCGCTGTCACTCAGCTTACATCAACATCAGAGGCTCAGATGCAGGATTTTCAAAACATCCAAACCAGCCTGCAAGAGTCTGTGATTCATTATGCTAAGAAGACAGCTGAAGCGGGTTTAGACGGTGTTGTTTGCTCGGCTCATGAAGTACAACTCATCAAGCAGGCCACCAATCCAGAGTTTATCTGTTTAACACCAGGCATTCGTCCACAGGGAGCTGCTGTTGGAGATCAAAAACGCGTTATGACACCTGCTGATGCCTATCAAATCGGTAGTGACTATATCGTAGTGGGACGTCCCATTACTCAAGCTGAAGACCCTGTTGCAGCTTATCATGCCATCAAGGATGAATGGACACAGGACTGGAATTAAAGAAATAGATTAGAAAAATAAAAGGAGAAGACCATGACACTTGCTAAAGATATCGCTAGCCACCTCTTGAAAATCCAAGCCGTTTACCTCAAACCAGAGGAGCCTTTTACTTGGGCATCTGGTATCAAGTCACCGATTTACACTGATAATCGTGTGACACTAGCCTATCCAGAAACTCGTACCCTCATTGAAAATGGCTTTGTGGTAGCTATTAAAGAAGCCTTTCCAGAGGTAGAAGTCATTGCAGGAACTGCAACAGCTGGGATTCCTCACGGAGCTATCATTGCTGATAAGATGAACTTGCCATTTGCCTACATCCGTAGCAAACCAAAAGATCACGGAGCTGGTAATCAAATCGAAGGTCGCGTAGCTCAAGGTCAAAAAATGGTAGTGGTTGAAGACCTCATTTCAACAGGTGGCTCTGTTCTTGAAGCCGTAGCTGCAGCCAAGCGAGAAGGAGCAGATGTGCTTGGTGTAGTAGCAATTTTCAGTTACCAATTGCCAAAAGCAGATAAGAACTTCTCAGATGCTGGTGTTAAGTTGGTAACACTTTCTAACTACAGTGAATTGATTCATCTAGCCCAAGAAGAAGGCTATATCACACCAGAAGGGCTCGATCTTCTAAAACGATTTAAAGAAGACCAAGAAAATTGGCAAAATGCCTAAAACATAGAAAATCAGGTAGTCACTAGGATTACCTGAT
Source organism: bacterium (assembly GCA_905221245.1). Taxonomy (GTDB): domain Bacteria; phylum Bacillota; class Bacilli; order Lactobacillales; family Streptococcaceae; genus Streptococcus. The sequence goes on along the minus strand of CAJNCK010000003.1, from coordinate 104,591 downwards.
TTCTTTTTGTGATGTTTTGGATGTTATACTCAATGAAAATCAAAAAGCAAACTAGGAAGCTAGCCACAGACAGTACTTGAGTACGGCAAGGTGAAGCTGACGTGGTTTGAAGAGATTTTCGAAGAGTATTAGTCGACTTTTCCACCTTCAACAACCAGGTCATCTGCTTTAGCAGCGTCACCGTAGGTTGGGTGAAGTGTTTTTTCATAGGCCTTGTGGAAGAAGTTTTCCTTACCTAATTTTTCAATATCTTTATTGATGAAGTCTAGCAATTCTTGGTTGCCTTTTTGAACTGCTGCTGCAATGGTATCTGGATTACCGAGGGAAGTAATTCCTACTTCAAATCCTTTGTTTTCAAGCGCCCAAGCTAGGACTTCCGTATTGTCAGTTGAAAAGGCATCTCCACGTCCGTCAAGAAGGGCTTGGTAGGCATCGCTATATTGGTCATATTTTTGGAGTTTTACTTCTGGGTGATTTTTCTCAAAATAAGTTTCAGCAGTTGTTCCTTTTGTGACAATCAAGGTTTTGCCTTCTAATTCTTTAACGTCTTTGATGACTTTATCTTTTGGTGACACAACACCGAGTGATACTTTCATGTATGGAAGGGCAAAATCAACTTGTTTCTTGCGTTCGTCAGTCACTGTAAAGTTGGCAAGAGTAATATCTACCTTGTTTGAAATCAAGTATTCCGCACGGTTGGCAGCATCGACTGAAACGTATTTGACCTTGACACCAAGGTCTTGGGCTAATTGGTTCCCAAGTTCAATATCGTAACCTTGGTAAGAACCGTCATTGTCAACGTAACCAAACGGTTTTTTATCTCCAAATACGGCGATTCGTAGCTCACCGCTTTTTTTGATTTCATCGATTGTGCGAGCCTTGGCAGTGGTTTTACCTGATGATGCACCACCATTTCCACCTGAGCTACAAGCTGTGACAAAGATAAGGGCGAAGGCAAGTGCCAAAACAGTTAAGAGTGGTTTGAATAGTTTCATAAGAATCTCCTTTATAGATATGAGCCAAATTGGCTAAAGTCAAAGACGTTTAAAAATTCCTGAGCTCGTTTGGTTTGAGGATTGGTAAAGAAGGCTTGAGCTGTTCCTTCTTCAGCGATTTTCCCTTGGTCGAGGAAGATAATCCGATCGGCAATTGCTTGGGCAAACTGCATTTCATGGGTTACTAAAATCATGGTACGGCCTTCTTGGGCCAAATCATTGATCAGTTCCAGCACCTCACGCACCATTTCTGGATCCAGCGAAGCAGTCACTTCGTCAAAGAGGATAATTTCTGGGTGCATGAGGAGGGCACGGACAATTGCAACCCGTTGCTTCTGTCCACCAGACAATTGACGAGCAAAGCTATGTTGTTTGTCTAGCAAACCGACACGGTCTAGTAATTGCAAAGCTTCCTCTGTCACTTCTTTCATGTTCCTTCCCTGAGCCTTGATAGGGCCTAGGATGAGGTTTTGTAGGACATCCAGATGGGGAAAGAGTTCATAGCTTTGAAAGACCATGCCAATCTTTTGGCGAACTAGGTGAAAGTCTTTTTTATTTTCAACTATAGACTGACCATCCAGAAGAATATCTCCACCTTGAATACTTTCTAAGCCATTGAGGCAACGAAGGAGGGTACTTTTCCCACAACCGGATGGTCCTAGGATGACCACAACTTCTCCTTTTTTGATTTGTAGGGATAGACCTTGGAGGATGGGATTGTCTCCGAAGGATTTTTTTAGTTCCTTGATTTCTAAAATAGTTTCAGACATTTAGTTCCTCCAATGTTTTTCTAGGTGAGTGGATAGTTTGGAAATAGGGAAACAGACTGCGAAATACAAGACTAGAATGGTTCCATAAATCCAGAAGGAAGCAGTTGGGATGGTCAGGCGATTGCTATCGATGATTTGTTGTCCAACCTTTGTAACCTCAACAACCCCTATCAAAACAACCAAGGAAGTGGTTTTAATCATCCGAGTAACCAGATTGATAGCCTGCGGTAGCAATCTTCTCAAGACCTGTGGGATGATGATGTGGTAGTAAAGCTGAACGTTTGTCAAACCTAGTGCCTGTCCACTTTCAAACTGATGCTTAGGGAGGGAAGTGATGGCTCCACGGACCAAGTCCCCCATTTCAGCTGTTCCCCAGAGGGTGAAAACGATAATAGCAGAAGTCTCACCTGAGATATTGATATTAAAGTTTCGAGCCAAGCCAAAGTAAACGATGAAGAGTAGCACCAGTTGGGGCATGATACGGATGAATTCCAGATACAATCGTGTTAAAAATCGTATGATTCTAGAATGGGAGGTCATGATGATTCCCATGACTGTCCCGAATATCATGGATAAGAGGACAGATAGGATGGATATCCCAATCGTAACGCTCAATCCCTGTAAGATTCTCAGGAGATTATTTCCCTGAAAGAGTACTTGGATTCCCGAATCCTGCATGGCGGAGCCTCCTTTCTATCCAGCTAAAGACCAGTGAGATGGGGAGCAACATGATAAGGTAAGCAACTACCAACATAGTTAGCGCAATGTCTGTCTCATAATAGAGTCCAATCAAGTCCTTGGCGACGTACATGAGGTCGGCCAAAGCTACTGCTGAGAAAACAGAGGTTTCCTTGATGAGGAAAATGACATTGGCACTAAAAGACGGTAGGGCCACCGCTGTTGCTTGCGGAAGAACTACATAGCGAAAGACCTGCACAGGTGTCAGACCGATTGCTAATCCAATCTCCTGCTGGGTTTGACTGACGGCTTCCAGCCCACTTCGGAAAGATTCTGCCATATAGGAGCCTCCTAAAAAGACCAGTCCTAAAGCGGCACAGACTTCTGAAGATAGGACAATCCCTATTTGGGGAAGTCCGAAGTAGAGAAAGAAGAGTTGAATCAAAAGGGGCGTATTACGTGACAATTCAATATAGGCTGTCGCTACTTGCGCCAAAACAGGGATTCGATAATGTCGGATGATACTAACGATTAAACCGAGCAGAAAGGATCCCAGAATTCCCCAAACTGCAATATGCAAGGTTAGAAAGAATGCCTTTTGATATAGTGGTAGATATTGTTCAACAATGGACCAATCCAAAAATAGAACCTCCCATCTAGAAATAATACAGTTATTGTAGCACTTAAAATCTTCTTTGGATAATATCTATTTTTTATTGCCGTTATAAGGATTTTTTATCATAGACATAAAATTTCTGAAATTTCCAAACAAAATATTTGAAAAGTTTTGAAAAAAGAGTTAAGATATTTTTGTAATATACAAAGTAAACGCTTACTTATTAAGGAGGGCATTTTATGTCATACAAAACAAGCAATGCAGAAGGTCATGTAGATTTCATCAATACCTATGATTTGGAGCCAATGGCGCAACAAGTTATTCCTAAAGCAGCATTTGGCTATATCGCTAGTGGGGCGGAAGATACTTTCACTTTGCGTGAGAATATTCGTGCCTTTAACCACAAACTCATCGTTCCTCATACACTTTGCAATGTAGAAAATCCAAGTACAGAGATTGAATTTGCAGGCGAAAAATTATCTTCACCAATCATTATGGCGCCTGTTGCGGCTCATAAATTGGCAAATGAACAGGGTGAAGTGGCGACTGCGCGTGGTGTGCATGAGTTTGGTTCCCTCTATACAACCAGTTCCTACTCTACTGTCGATCTTCCAGAAATTACAGAAGCCCTTCAAGGGACACCTCATTGGTTCCAATTTTACTTTAGTAAGGATGATGGCATTAACCGCCACATTATGGACCGTGTGAAGGCTGAAGGCTACAAAGCGATTGTATTGACTGCAGATGCAACTGTAGGAGGCAATCGTGAGGTGGACAAGCGTAATGGTTTTGTCTTCCCAGTTGGCATGCCGATTGTTGAAGAATACCTGCCAGAAGGTGCTGGAAAATCAATGGACTTTGTTTACAAATCAGCTAAACAACGCTTGTCTCCACGTGATGTAGAATTCATCGCTGAATACTCAGGACTTCCTGTTTATGTCAAGGGACCACAATGCCGTGAGGACGTTGAACGTTCGCTTGCTGCAGGGGCTTCTGGTATCTGGGTAACTAACCACGGTGGTCGCCAAATTGACGGTGGACCAGCTGCCTTCGACTCACTTCAAGAAGTGGCAGAAGCAGTTGATAAACGTGTGCCAATCGTCTTTGACTCTGGTATTCGTCGTGGTCAACACGTCTTTAAAGCCTTGGCATCGGGAGCAGACTTGGTAGCTATTGGTCGCCCTGTTATCTATGGCTTGGCCCTTGGTGGTAGTGTCGGTGTACGCCAAGTCTTTGAACACTTGAATGCAGAATTGAAGACAGTTATGCAGTTGTCTGGAACTCAGACTATTGAAGATGTTAAACACTTCAAACTCCGTCACAACCCTTACAACCCAACCTTCCCAGTTGACCCTCGTGACTTAAAATTGTATTGATAAAACAGCTTGCCTCCACTTGATGTGGAGGTTTTTCTTCATCTATAGGAGGAATAAATCACCATTAAAAACTATATAAATATATTTTCTAATCAAATATCTTGCTAGGGCTTTCATTTTTTGCTATACTGGTCCAGTAATTAAATAATAAAGACATTTGGGGTGCTTTAGGCTGAGATGATACCCATTGAACCTGATACAGTTAATACTGGCGAAGGGAAATGTGAACAGTTTTTTTCGTATAGCGAAATGAACGATCTAATCTTGTAAGTCAACTCTAATTCTCGATTGTAATTGGAGTTTTTTTTGTTTATACAAACTGGATAGGCTTGTTTAGGTAGCTCTCTGCAAATGCCCTCGATGTTCTTTAAAAGTATCAGGTGGAATTACGATTTTGCTTGGTATCTCTTGATATTTTATTGATTACTAAGGAGTAAAGAAAGGAAAAATAAATATGGAAACACAAGACTATGCATTTGAGTCAGGTTTGACCGTTGGAGAATTATTAAAAAGCAGTCAGAAGGATTGGCAGGCTGCAATCAATCATCGTTTTGTTAAGGAACTTTTTGCGGGGACAATTGAGAATAAGGTCTTAAAAGAATACCTGATTCAAGATTATCACTTCTTTGATGCCTTCTTATCCATGCTGGGTGTTTGCGTAGCCCACGCAGACCAGCTTGAATCTAAGCTTCGTTTTGCCAAGCAACTAGGCTTTCTTGAAGCAGATGAAGACGGTTATTTCCAAAAGGCTTTCAAAGAGTTAAAAGTATCTGAGAATGACTATCTGGAAGTGACCTTGCATCCTGTAACAAAAGCCTTTCAGGAGCTTATGTATTCTGCTGTATCATCATCAGACTATGCCCATCTTTTAGTCATGCTGGTCATTGCAGAAGGTCTCTATTTAGACTGGGGTTCTAAAGATTTGGCTCTACCTGAAGCTTATATTCATTCGGAATGGATCAATCTACATAGAGGCCCTTTCTTTGCAGAGTGGGTTCAATTTCTAGTTGATGAACTTAATCGTATCGGGAAAAATCTAGAAGATTTGACAGAACTTCAGCAACGCTGGAGCCAAGCAGTCGCTTTAGAATTAGCCTTTTTTGATATTGGTTATGAATTATAGGACAGATTCAATACTTTTATGTGGTTTAAAAGAATTAACAAACAAACTATGTAAATATATTTTCTAGTCAAATATCTTGCTGGGGCTTTCAAATTCTGTTATACTAGTCCAGTAATAAAATAATAAAGACATTTGGGGTGCTTTAGGCTGAGATGATACCCATTGAACCTGATACAGTTAAGACTGGCGAAGGGAAATGTGAAATGGTTTTGTATTTATAGAAACTAACCATCTAATCTTGTAAGCTGAACTCTAATTCTTGATTGTAATTGGAGTTTTTTGTTTATCAAAAGAGGATAGGCTGGACGTTAAGCCTTTCGGTAGCTCACCTTGAATACCCCACTTTTCTTTAAAAAAGGAGTTTTTTATGTTGAAAAAATGGCAGTTAAAAGATGTTATCTTACTTGCTTTCTTGTCTATCTTTTTTGGTGGCGTTTTTGTGGGTTCAGGTTATCTGTTTGATATCCTCACCCTGATTTTAGCACCTCTTGGTTTACAGGCCTTTGCCAATGAAATTCTCTTTGGTCTCTGGTGTATGGCTGCCCCTATTGCTGCCATTTTTGTTCCAAGAGTCGGAAGTGCAACGATTGGAGAAGTGCTAGCTGCGCTTGCTGAAGTCCTTTATGGTAGCCAATTCGGTCTAGGTGCCCTTTTGTCTGGCTTGGTTCAAGGTTTGGGAAGTGAACTTGGTTTTATCGTAACCAAGAATCGCTATGAAAGTTGGCTCTCTCTAACTGCCAATAGTATTGGAATTACGCTTGTTAGCTTTGTCTATGAATACATTAAGTTAGGTTACTACGCCTTCTCCCTTCCTTTTGTGCTTTCCTTGCTTGTGGTGCGCTTTATTTCCGTCTTTTTCTTCTGTACTATCTTGGTTCGTGCCATTGTCAAACTCTATCATCAGTTTGCAGCTGGAGGAAAGGCATAGATGGGGCTGGAACTACGAGCGATTCAGTCCCTAATCTTCTCTGAGCCGATTGATTTTACTTTTCATGCGCAAGCCTTTACCTTGTTAGTTGGGAGCAGTGGTTCAGGAAAATCTAGCCTCTTTCAAATGATCGCCCAAGTCAGTTCTCTTCCCTATAGCGGTCAAGTCCTGATAAATGGGAGCGAGTTCAGTCAGCTTTCTATCATCGAACGTGTCCAGACGGTTGGTATCCTCTTTCAAAATCCCAATCATCAATTTACTATGGAGAACTTGTTTGAGGAGCTGATTTTTACCCTGGAAAATATCGGCCATCCTGTTCAAGAGATTGATTCTAAAATAGCAGAGGTTGTCCAGCAATGTCGCTGCGAGACAATCTTGCACCGTCCCATTCATCACTTATCAGGTGGGGAAAAGCAAAAGGCTGCTTTGGCTGTTCTCTTTGCTATGAATCCTAGGGTCTATCTCTTGGATGAGCCCTTCGCTTCCATTGACCGCAAGAGTAGGATAGAGATATTGGAGATTCTAAAAGAGTTGGTTTCTGATGGGAAGACAGTCATCCTGTGCGACCATGATTTATCTGATTTTGAAGCCTATATCGACCATATGGTGGAGCTAAGAGACGGACAACTAAGGGAAATAAATCAAATTCCTTCCTCTGAGATGACACGGGTTTCTTCAAAGGGAGTTGCTTCTAGCCCAGAACTATTCCATATGGACCGTGTGACTTGTGAGCTGGATAAGCGCTCCCTCTTTTCAATTGCGGATTTCACATTTTACCAAGGAATTTCCTGTATCTTGGGTGACAATGGTGTCGGGAAATCAACCCTCTTTCGCTCCATTCTTCAATTTCAAAAGTATAAGGGGCGCATTATCTGGAAGGGGACAGTTCTGAAAAAGAAAAAGAGTTTGTATCGTGACCTGACGGGTGTTGTTCAGGAAGCTGAAAAGCAGTTTATCAGAGCCAGTCTGCGAGAAGAACTTAAATTAGATGGACCTGATTCTGAAAGAAATCAGCGGATACTCAAAGCTTTGCGATATTTTGATCTGGAGCAGGCAGTCGATAAGAGTCCTTATCAATTAAGTGGTGGTCAGCAAAAGATTCTTCAGCTCTTGACCATCTTGACCAGCAAGGCTTCTGTGATTTTACTAGATGAACCTTTTGCTGGTTTGGATGATAGAGTCTGCCGTTATTTTTGTCAGTGGATTGTGGAGGACAGAAATCAAGGAAGAAGTTTTCTGATCATTAGCCATCGTTTAGATCCCTTGATCTCTGTGGTTGATTATTGGATTGAGATGACTAGTCAGGGTCTCAGTCATGTGAAAAAAGTGACAATTACCAAACCACTCACATCTCAGAGTAGCAATACTCAAGGGGAGGTGAGATAGTATGGTCAAAGTAGCAACCCAGACACCGATTATCAGTCTCTTCTTGCTGATTTTATCCTTGGAAACATCTTTCATTCCTTCGATTGCTCTTAATCTCTCGGTAGTCGCATTTTGTATTCTCTTTATGCTCTATTACCGTCGATTTAAGATGTTGGCTTGGATGATTCTACTCGCCATTTTGCCATCTTTGGCCAACTACTGGGCAGTTCAGTTACACGGAGATGCTTCGCAGGCAGTCATGCTTGGAACGAGGGCCTTTGTGACGGTTTGTATCGGCCTTGTTTTTGTTTCGTCTATTTCCCTAAAAGAGCTTCTCTTGTACTTGGCTCAAAAGGGGTTATCACGGTCTTGGGCTTATGCCTTGATTGTGGTATTCAATTCCTTCCCCCTTATTCAGCAAGAAATCAAGTCCCTCAAGGAAGCTTGCTTATTACGCGATCAAGAACTGCATTTTTGGTCTCCCTTGATTTACAGCAAGGTTCTGATGACGGTCTTTAGATGGCGCCATCTTTACCTGAGAGCCCTGTCGGCGCATGGATATGACGAACATGCACAGGTGGAGAATCGCTATCGGACTTTTTATATTCCTCAAAGGACAATATTCATCTACCTGCTGTTCTTTTTATTGCTTCAAATCAGTCTATTTTTATAAAGGAGTTATTATGGAATTTACAGATATTGCGATGGAATTATCCAAGGAAGCTTGGCAGGCTTCCTTTCATCACCCCTTTGTTTTACAGTTACAAGAGGGAAATTTAGACCCGTCCGTCTTTCGCTATTACTTGATTCAGGATGCCTACTATTTGAAGGCCTTCTCAGAAGCCTATCACCTCTTGGCTGATAAGACTTCAAACCAAGAGATGAAAAGACTCTTGAAACAAAATGCTCAGAGTCTAGTGGAGGGTGAGTTATTTATCCGCCAACAATTTTTCAAGGAATTGGAAATCAGCGACCAGGAAATGGAGCAACATCCAATCGCTCCAACCTGCTATCATTATATCTCTCACATTTATCGGCAATTTGCAGAAGCAAATCTAGCCATTGCTTTTGCGAGCTTGCTTCCGTGCCCATGGTTGTACCATGATATAGGCAAGGAACTCAATCTTAAACCATCACCAAATCCTCTCTACCAACAATGGATTGAAACTTATATTACGGATGAGTTGGAGCAGCAGATCAGAGAGGAGGGAGCGCTGGTCAATCAACTCTATCGAGAAAGTGACGAGACAGACAGGAAAAAAATGCTAGATGCCTTCCACATCAGTGTTCATATGGAAGCTAAGTTTTGGGAAATGGCCTACCAACACCAGACATGGAAGAGCGATTTACAGTCTTTAGACACAGGAGAAGAATAGAAACATGAGAAAGCACCAATTACAAGTTCACAAATTAACCATTTTATCCATGATGATTGCCCTTGATGTAGTTCTTACGCCTATCTTTCGGATTGAGGGAATGGCACCGATGTCCAGTGTAGTCAATATTCTAGCAGGAATCATGATGGGGCCTGTTTATGCTTTGGTGATGGCTACAGTGACAGCCTTTATCCGTATGACGACTCAAGGGATTCCGCCTTTAGCTCTCACAGGAGCGACTTTTGGAGCCCTTCTTGCAGGTCTCTTCTATAAGTATGGTCGAAAATTTCACTATTCTGCCCTAGGAGAAATCTTGGGAACAGGTATTATTGGTTCTATTGTTTCCTATCCTGTTATGGTACTCTTTACAGGATCGGCCGCTAAGCTTAGCTGGTTTATCTACACTCCTCGATTTTTCGGAGCAACCTTGATTGGTACAGCGATTTCCTTTATTGCCTTTCGATTTTTAATCAAGCAGGAATTCTTTAAAAAAGTGCAGGGATATTTCTTTGATGAAAGGATAGACTGATGCAGGAATTGACAAATCCTTTTCCTATAGGCTATAGTTCCCTAATTCACTGTATTACCAATGAGATTTCTTGTGAGATGCTAGCAAATGGGATTTTGGCTCTGGGATGTAAACCAGTTATGGCAGATGATCCCCGTGAGGTTCTTGATTTTACTAAGCAAAGCCAGGCACTCTTCATCAATTTGGGGCATTTGTCAGCTGAGAAGGAAAAAGCAATCCGTATAGCAGCTTCTTATGCAGCTCAAGTTTCTCTTCCAATGGTAGTAGATGCGGTTGGCGTAACGGCTTCAGTCATTCGTAAGAGCTTAGTTAAAGACCTTTTAGACTATAGGCCTACGGTCCTTAAAGGAAATATGTCGGAAATCCGAAGTCTTGTTGGCTTAAAACACCACGGTGTTGGGGTTGATGCTAGTTCTAAAGATCAAGAAACTGAGGATTTGCTTCAAGTCTTGAAAGATTGGTGCCAGCTTTATCCTGGTATGTCATTCTTAGTCACTGGTCCCAAGGACCTTATCGTTTCAGAAAATCAAGTTGCTGTATTGGGAAATGGCTGTGCAGAATTAGACTGGATAACAGGGACGGGAGACTTGGTTGGAGCCTTCACAACCATTTTTCTCAGCCAAGGAAAAACGGCCTTTGAAGCTTCTTGCCTAGCGAGTTCTTATCTCAATATCTCCGCTGAGAGAATAGTTGTTCAAGGAATGGGATTGGAAGAATTTCGTTACCAAGTACTCAATCAGCTCTCTCTTCTAAAAAGAGACGAAAACTGGCTAGAAGCTATCAAAGGAGATATTTATGAATAGAAAAGCACTTAGACTATATTTGGTAACCAATCGTTACCAAGATTCCTTGGAAAGTTTTCTTGAAAAGATTGAGACGGCTTGCCGTTCAGGGGTTACCATAGTCCAATTACGAGAAAAAAATCTCACAACCAATCAATATTATCAACTGGCAAAACAAGTCAAGGAAATAACAGATGCCTATCAGGTACCCTTGATAATCGATGATCGTTTGGATGTTTGTCTTGCGGTTGATGCAGCAGGTCTGCATATCGGAGATGATGAACTACCAGTTTCGGTAGCTCGCAAAGTCCTAGGTCCTGAAAAAATCCTCGGTGTCACAGCTAAAACGGTAAAAAGAGCCCTCGAGGCAGAAGAAGAGGGAGCGGATTACTTGGGGACAGGAGCCATTTTCCCGACAACCACCAAGGAAAATGCGCCTATCACCCTGATTTCAACCTTGAAGACAATTTGTCAAAGGGTCGCCATTCCAGTAGTTGCTATTGGAGGCTTGACGTCAGAGAACATTGACCAGCTTATTGGCACTGGCATAGCTGGTGTAGCTGTAGTGCGTGATTTGATGCAGGCAGAAGATATAGAGGCAAAAACACAAGCCTTTTTAACAAAGTTGGATGACATTATTTTCTAATTAATACTCACTGAAAGTCAAAGAGCAAACTAGGAAGCTAGCCGCAGGTTGCTCAAAGCACAGTATTGAGGTTGCAGATAAAGCTGACCTAGTTTGAAGAAGTATAAAAACTCTCTAATTCCCTTAAAGTGGAAACTAGAGAGTTTTTTTAATCTTTAAAGCTTGTATGGTTGACTGGACCAGAACCATGACCGAGTTGAGGGGCGTCTTGAATAGCTTTTGTGATAAAGGCCTTGGCCTTATCGACTGCTTGATAGAGGGTTTTCCCCTTGGCTAGTTCAGCAGTAATTACTGCAGCAAAGGTACATCCAGTACCATGGGTGTGACAGGTTTGGATTCTTGGACTTTCCCAGACAAATTGCTCATCCTTGGTAAAGAGGAAGTCTTTGGCACCGCCTTCGAGATGGCCACCTTTGATGACCACAGACTGAGGACCAAATTCTTTTAAAATCAGGCGACCAGCACGCTCCATGTCTTCAGGATCATGGATTGAAAAACCAACAATTTCTTCTGCCTCAGGAAGATTGGGTGTGATGATGGTTGCAAGTGGAAGCAGGTTTGTTTTTAGGTAGCTTCTGGCACTGGTATCAATCAGGGTGTCTCCACTAGTAGCGACCATAACAGGGTCAAGGACATAGGGACAATCCAGCTTTTTAAGATAGGGCTGGATGATTTCCATAATTTCAGTAGTTGCCAACATGCCAGTTTTTACAGCCTGAGGCTTGATATCCGAAAAGACACTCTCCAATTGTGTTTTCAACATTTGAGGAGAAACGTGCTCGATTAATTGAACGCCTCTGGTATTTTGAGCGACAAGACTGGTCACAACGGCCATTCCATAGACATCTCTAGCTTGGAACGACTTTAAATCAGCCATAATGCCAGCACCACCACTAGGGTCAGTCCCTGCAATGGTCAAAGCAACGGGTAAATAAGTCATCTAAAACCTCCCAACCAACTGAAGTTTGTATTCTTAAGAACAAGCTAGTCCGTTTCAGGAAGGCAATAGAAGACTGCTAGTCCCCATTATCATTTCCACTTCCATCAGCTAGCATTACCTAGATTGAGTCAAAGGGTCTAACAGTTGTTAATCTCAGCTTTACGCACCCCTAGTGGTTGTTTTCTTTTTTCTTTAGTATAGCATATTTTTATAGTTTATATAGTAAGATTTGACTGAAAATCCTTTATCAAATGGTTAAAATTCAAATTTTCAAAGAAAAGATTAATTTCATAGTTGACAAATGTAGATTTTAGGAGTATACTAACAATTGTAATCGACAAATGTAGATTTAGGAGGTGTGATTATGCAGATTTCAGATGCAGAATGGCAGGTCATGAAGATTATTTGGATGCAAGGAGAGCAGACCAGTATGGATTTGATCAGGGTTCTGGCGGAGCGGTTCGACTGGTCCAAGTCAACCATTCAAACTCTTTTGGCTCGTTTGGTTGAGAAAGAGTGTTTGACTCGGAAAAAAGAAGGCAAGTCTTTTGTTTATTCAGCCCTTTTAACTTTAGACCAAAGTCGGGATTTACTTGTCCAAGATATCAAGGACAAGGTTTGTTCTCGTAGGATTAAGAACTTGTTGGCTGACTTGATTGCCGAATGTGATTTTACTCAGGCTGACTTGGAAGACTTGGAAGCTGTGGTTTCTGAGAAGAAATCAAGCGCTGTAACAGAAGTAAAATGTAATTGTATGTAAAGGAGACGTCATGTTAAATAGTATTGTAACCATTGTTTGTATTACCCTTATCGCGTTTATCTTGTTTTGGTTTTTCAAAAAGCCTGAAAAATCTGGACAAAAAGCCCAGCAAAAAAACGGCTACCAAGAGATTCGAGTGGAGGTCATGGGGGGCTATACGCCTGAGTTGATTATCCTCAAGAAATCAGTGCCAGCCCGCATTGTCTTTGACCGCAAGGACCCTTCACCCTGTCTGGACCAAATTGTTTTTCCAGATTTTGGTGTACATGCGGACCTGCCAATGGGTGAAGAGTATGTAGTGGAAATCACGCCTGAGCAGGCTGGAGAGTATGGTTTCTCTTGTGGCATGAATATGATGCACGGCAAGATGATTGTAGAATAGGAGAATGATATGACTGAAATTGTAAAAGCAAGTCTTGAAAATGGTGTTCAAAAAATCCGTATCACGGCAGACAAAGGCTACCATCCAGCTCATATACAGCTTCAAAAAGGGATTCCAGCTGAGATTACCTTTCATCGAGCAACTCCTTCAAACTGTTACAAGGAAATTCTGTTTGAAGAAGAAGGCATCTTGGAACCAATCGGCGTAGATGAGGAGAAAGTCATTCGTTTTACACCTCAAGAATTAGGTCAACATGAATTTTCTTGTGGTATGAAGATGCAAAAGGGAAGTTATACAGTTGTTGAGAAGACTCGAAAATCTCTATCACTTTTACAGCGTTTTTGGATTACTAGTATCTTTACTGTGCCTCTTGTGATCCTCATGATTGGGATGTCGACAGGAGGAATTAGTCACCAAGTCATGCGTTGGGGCACCTTTTTAGCCACAACACCGATTATGCTAGTAGCAGGTGGTCCTTATATCCAAAGTGCTTGGGCTAGTTTTAAAAAGCACAATGCCAACATGGATACCTTGGTTGCTCTGGGAACCCTAGTGGCCTATTTCTATAGCTTAGTTGCCCTCTTCGCTGGCCTCCCCGTTTACTTTGAAAGTGCTGCATTTATCTTCTTCTTCGTTCTTATGGGAGCCGTTTTTGAGGAGAAAATGCGGAAAAATACTTCCCAAGCTGTGGAGAAATTACTTGACTTGCAGGCTAAAACTGCAGAAGTCTTGCGTGAGGATAACTATGTTCAAGTCCCTTTGGAGCAAGTCAAGGTAGGTGACCTGATTCGAGTGCGTCCCGGTGAAAAGATTGCGGTTGATGGTGTCGTAGTAGAAGGTATCTCTAGTATTGATGAGTCTATGGTGACAGGTGAGAGTCTGCCTGTGGACAAGACAGTTGGAGATACCGTCATTGGTTCAACCATCAATAATAGTGGAACACTTGTTTTTAGAGCAGAAAAAGTTGGTTCAGAGACTGTTTTGGCTCAGATTGTGGATTTTGTGAAGAAAGCTCAGACAAGTCGTGCGCCGATTCAGGACTTGACGGATAAAATTTCAGGGATTTTTGTCCCAGCCGTTGTCATTTTAGGGATTGTGACCTTTTGGGTTTGGTTCGTCTTGCTCAGGGATAGTGTAGTTGTGCTTGGAGCGAGCTTTGTGTCTTCGCTTCTCTATGGAGTAGCAGTTCTGATTATTGCCTGCCCTTGTGCCTTGGGTCTTGCAACACCGACAGCCCTTATGGTTGGGACAGGTCGCAGTGCCAAGATGGGAGTTCTCCTCAAAAATGGAACGGTTCTACAGGAAATCCAGAAAGTTCAAACTATCGTCTTTGATAAAACAGGGACTTTGACTGAAGGGAAACCTGTGGTCACAGATATCATCGGCGACGAAGTAGAAGTGCTTGGATTGGCAGCTTCCTTGGAAGAAGCTTCTCAACACCCACTGGCTGAGGCTATTGTTAAGCGAGCGACTGAAGCTGGACTTGAGCTTCAAACTGTTGAAAATTTCCAAGCCTTGCACGGAAAAGGTGTCTCAGGGCAAATCAATGGAAAACAAGTTCTGCTTGGAAATGCTAAAATGCTGGATGGCATGAACATTTCTAGCACTTATCAAGAAAAACTAGAAGAACTGGAAAAAGAAGCTAAGACAGTTGTGTTCTTGGCTGTTGAGAATGAAATCAAAGGCTTGCTTGCTCTGCAAGATATTCCTAAGGAAAATGCTAAGCTTGCCATCAGTCAGTTGAAAAAACGAGGTCTTAAAACAATCATGCTGACAGGAGACAATGCTGGTGTGGCGCGTGCTATTGCAGATCAAATCGGAATCGAAGAGGTCATTGCAGGTGTCTTGCCAGAAGAAAAAGCTCATGAAATCCATAAACTACAAGCGGCTGGCAAAGTAGCCTTTGTTGGGGACGGTATCAATGACGCTCCTGCCCTTAGTGTAGCAGATGTGGGGATTGCTATGGGAGCTGGAACGGATATCGCTATCGAGTCAGCAGATTTAGTGTTGACAACCAATAACCTCCTAGGCGTGGTTCGTGCCTTTGACATGAGTAAGAAAACCTTTCATCGAATTCTGCTCAATCTTTTCTGGGCCTTTATCTACAATGTCGCCGGAATTCCGATTGCAGCAGGAGTCTTTTCTGGTGTTGGACTGGCCCTCAATCCAGAACTGGCAGGTCTAGCTATGGCCTTTAGTTCTGTATCCGTTCTGACTAGTTCACTCTTACTAAACTTTAGTAAAATAGATTAAAAGCGGGCTTGCTCGCTTTTTATACTCTTTGAAAATCTCTTCAAATCACGTTAGCTTTATCTGCAACCTCAAAGCTGTGCTTTGAGCAACCTGTGGCTAGCTTCCTAGTTTGCTCTTTAATTTTCATTGAGTATTATAAAACAGAAACTAAAAACGTTTTCAAACTGTACTGTAATAGAGAATAAAAACTTCTGAGCAGATTCTTAGTAAAGTCAAAATAAATGTGATAGATTAGTATTGTAAAAATTTACTGAAACGTTTTCAAAAACTATATGAAACCTTTTTTAGTGAATTTAAAAATATTTGAAGGAGAGTTATCATTATGACTCAAGGGAAAATTACTGCATCTGCAGCAATGCTTAATGTATTGAAAACATGGGGCGTAGACACAATCTACGGTATCCCATCAGGAACACTCAGCTCATTGATGGATGCTTTGGCTGAAGACAAAGATATCCGTTTCTTGCAAGTTCGCCACGAAGAAACTGGTGCTCTTGCAGCGGTTATGCAAGCTAAATTCGGCGGCTCAATCGGGGTTGCAGTTGGTTCAGGTGGTCCAGGTGCGACTCACTTGATTAACGGTGTTTACGATGCAGCTATGGATAACACTCCATTCCTAGCAATCCTTGGATCACGTCCAGTTAACGAACTCAACATGGATGCTTTCCAAGAATTGAACCAAAACCCAATGTACAACGGTATCGCTGTATACAACAAACGTGTAGCTTACGCTGAGCAATTGCCAAAAGTTATTGACGAAGCTTGCCGTGCTGCAGTTTCTAAAAAAGGTCCAGCTGTTGTTGAAATCCCAGTAAACTTCGGTTTCCAAGAAATCGACGAAAACTCATACTATGGATCAGGTTCATACGAGCGTTCATTCATCGCTCCTGCTTTGAACGAAGTTGAAATCGACAAAGCTGTTGAAATCTTGAACAATGCTGAACGTCCAGTTATTTATGCTGGTTACGGTGGTGTGAAAGCTGGTGAAGTGATTACTGAATTGTCACGTAAAATCAAAGCACCAATCATCACAACTGGTAAAAACTTTGAAGCCTTCGAATGGAACTATGAAGGTTTGACAGGTTCTGCTTACCGTGTTGGTTGGAAACCAGCCAACGAAGTTGTCTTTGAAGCAGACACAGTTCTTTTCCTTGGTTCAAACTTCCCATTTGCTGAAGTTTACGAAGCATTCAAGAACACTGAAAAATTCATCCAAGTCGATATCGACCCTTACAAACTTGGTAAACGTCATGCCCTTGACGCATCTATCCTTGGTGACGCAGGTCAAGCAGCTAAAGCAATCCTTGATAAAGTAAACCCAGTTGAATCAACTCCATGGTGGCGTGCAAACGTTAAGAACAACCAAAACTGGCGTGATTACATGAACAAACTCGAAGGTAAAACTGAGGGTGAATTGCAATTGTACCAAGTTTACAATGCAATCAACAAACATGCTGATCAAGACGCTATCTACTCAATCGACGTAGGTGACACTACTCAAACATCTACTCGTCACCTTCACATGACACCTAAGAACATGTGGCGTACATCTCCACTCTTTGCGACAATGGGTATTGCCCTTCCTGGTGGTATCGCTGCTAAGAAAGACAATCCAGATCGCCAAGTATGGAACATCATGGGTGATGGAGCATTTAACATGTGCTACCCAGACGTTATCACAAACGTTCAATACGACCTTCCAGTTATCAACGTTGTCTTCTCAAATGGTAAATATGCCTTCATCAAGGACAAATACGAAGACACAAACAAACACTTGTTTGGTTGTGACTTCCCTAATGCTGACTATGCGAAAATCGCTGAAGCTCAAGGAGCTGTTGGATTTACAGTTGACCGTATCGAAGACATCGATGCAGTTGTTGCAGAAGCTGTTAAACTCAACAAAGAAGGTAAAACTGTTGTGATCGATGCTCGCATCACTCCACACCGTCCACTTCCAGTAGAAGTACTTGAATTGGATCCAAAACTTCACTCAGAAGAAGCAATCAAAGACTTCAAGGAAAAATACGAAGCAGAAGAACTCGTACCATTCCGCCTCTTCTTGGAAGAAGAAGGATTGCAATCACGCGCAATTAAATAATTCCTTCGTGGAACTTAAAAAGATCGGAGCAATCCGGTCTTTTTATGGAGGATAGTAAATGAATTTAAATCAATTAGATATTATCGTTTCAGATGTTCCCCAAGTCTGTGCTGACTTGGAGCGTATTTTGGATAAAAAGCCCGATTATGTTGATGACAGTTTTGCTCAGTTTACGATTGGCAGTCACTGTCTGATGTTGTCCCAAAATCATTTGATTCCTTTGGAAGATTTTCAGTCAGGAATCATTCTTCATATCGAGGTTGAGGATGTAGACCAGAATTACCAACGGTTGAAAGAACTTGGTATCCAGGTTTTAAACGGACCAACTGTAACCGATTGGGGAACAGAGTCCTTATTAGTTAAAGGGCCTGCTGGTCTAGTGATTGATTTTTATCGTATGAAGTAGGTAATTCTATTATCAAATTTTTTATCTAAACATTCTTGGAGTGAAACTTAAAAAGATCGGAGCAATTCGATCTTTTTTGTATTTATGCGACTTTCAGTCCGTCTCGCTCCGTTAGGTGCGAGACAAAAAACCACCCGTTTTCACGGGTGGTTATGATTTCTACACTTATTGTTTGGCTTCCTGTTTTAATTGTTGCACCTGTTCCTCGTACTGGACAAGCTCCCTGTCTTTTATATTGATAGTCGCTTCTGCTTCAGCAATGCGGCTTCTCAGATCTTGAGTCTTGTTATGGTGATAGCTAATACCAATAGCACTACCAGCAATGATCCCGATTACTAGACAAGTAAAAATCACCAAAATCAAGGGAGCAGATAGTTGTGTAAAGACAAGACTGACAGTTACTGTTTGACGATTGAGTAGACCAAATGAGATCACAATGACTAATAAGCTCAAACCGCCAATTAGATAAGCCTTATCTTTCAGTGACAATTCATTAAATTTTTTTAGCATAAGTTCCTTTTCTCCTGACTATGTTGATAGAAAACTACACACCATTTAGGTATTAACAAAATTCATTTTACTAGAAAATTTCGATACTGTCAATAATTTCTAACGGCTTATTTACCATCAATCAATCGATTCATTGAAAAGGAGTATTCATTTTCTAATATTTGATTGAGTAAACAGAACGGAGCAATTCGGTCTTTTTTCTGTTCCCTCTTTCTTATAACAAGATTGTGATAGTTTATATCTTTATAACAAAAGTTTTAAAGACTTGATTGTTTTGAAAGAATATTTTAAAATAAGATTCAGTAAAAATGAAAGAGGTTTTGAAAATGTCTGAAAAACAAATGAAAATTTTAGGTTGGGTAGCGACCTTTATGTCTGTTATGATGTATGTGTCTTACTTCCCACAAATCATGAACAATCTGGCTGGTCAAAAAGGAAATTTCATCCAGCCCTTGGTTGCTGCCATCAACTGTAGTCTCTGGGTTTACTACGGTCTTTTCAAAAAAGAAAGAGATATCCCCCTTGCAGCAGCTAATGCACCAGGTATTATTTTTGGCCTAGTGACGGTTATTACAGCTTTGATTTAAAAGGAACAGAGGAGACTAGTTTTCAGTCTTCTTTTTTGTTTCAGGGGAGGCTATTTACTTTTTCTAGAGGATAATTTTTTAAAAAACAATCTGATAAACTTAAATAGTAGAATAGTATCAGTATGTCACAGTATTTTATAAGAAAAGGTTTACAGAATAAGTTATAATATAAGTAAATGAACAAGCAAATAAGAAAGTGAGTAGAGTTATGACCGAAAAACTGACTTTTCCGGATGGTTTCTTGTGGGGCGGAGCGACAGCTGCCAACCAGTGTGAGGGTGCTTATAATTTAGAAGGTCGTGGATTGGCGAATGTGGATGTCGTCCCCATCGGTCCAGATCGTGAAGCCATTATCACAGGTCAGAAAAAGATGTTTTCGTTTGAGGAGGGCTATTTTTACCCAGCCAAGCAAGCTATTGATATGTACCATCATTACAAGGAAGATATTGCCCTTTTTGCGGAAATGGGCTTTAAGACTTATCGTCTATCGATTGCTTGGACTCGGATTTTTCCTAAGGGCGACGAAACAGTGCCAAATGAAGCTGGTCTAGCCTTTTATGAGGATTTATTTAAGGAGTGCCACAAGTATGGTATCCAACCTCTGGTGACTATCACTCATTTCGACTGTCCTATGCACTTGATTACAGAGTACGGTGGTTGGCGCAATCGTCGGATGTTAGACTTCTATGAAAAACTTTGTCGCACACTCTTTACCCGCTATAAGGGTTTGGTCAAATATTGGCTTACCTTCAACGAAATCAACATGATTCTCCATGCCCCCTTTATGGGAGCTGGGCTCTGTTTTGAAGAAGGAGAAAATCAAGAACTGGTTAAATATCAGGCTGCACACTATGAGTTGGTAGCTTCAGCTCTTGCGACAAAGATTGCCCACGAAATTGACCCAGAAAATAAGGTGGGATGTATGTTGGCTGCAGGGCAATACTATCCTAACACAGCCCATCCAAGAGACTACTGGGCAGCCATGGAGGAAGACCGCAAGAGTTACTTCTTCATTGATGTTCAAGCGCGTGGGGAATACCCAAACTACGCCAAGAAGCAGTGGGAGCGTGAGCGAATCGAGATTCAAATGACTGCAGAAGATTTAGAGTTGTTGAAGGACAATACTGTTGACTTTGTTTCCTTCTCTTACTATGCAAGTCTAGTAGCCTCAGGTGATCCAGAAGTTAAAGAATTAACTGCTGGAAATATCTTTGCCTCTCTCAAAAATCCTTATCTTGAATCCTCAGAATGGGGATGGCAGATTGACCCACTTGGTCTTCGTATCACCCTCAATGCTATCTGGGATCGTTACCAAAAGCCAATGTTCATCGTGGAAAACGGTCTAGGTGCTATGGATACACCGGATGAGAATGGTCATGTAGCAGATGACTATCGGATTGCTTACTTAGAGGCTCATATCAAGGCCATGCGAGATGCCATTTACCAAGATGGCGTTGACTTGCTTGGTTATACGACTTGGGGCTGTATCGATCTGGTTTCAGCTGGAACAGGCGAAATGAACAAGCGCTATGGCTTTATCTATGTAGATCGAGATAATGCTGGTCATGGAAGCCTCAAACGTAGCAAGAAGAAATCCTTCTACTGGTACAAGGATGTCATTGCCAGCAATGGTGCAAGCATTGAGTAGAGCACATTTGTTCACTATTTTTATAAAATCTTCTCCCTACTTTATAATATGTGAAAAAGAGTTCAATTAGATGGAGCTTTTTGCTATAATGAGGGGAGAAAAATCAGACAGGAGATCGACATGTCAGAACCATTATTTTTACAATCAGTTATGCAAGAAAAAATCTGGGGTGGAACCAAGCTACGTGATGAGTTTGGTTACGACATCCCAAGTGAAAAAATCGGAGAATATTGGGCCATCTCAGCCCATCCAAATGGAGTCTCTAAAGTTGCCAATGGACGCTACCAGGGAACAGACCTCGCTACTTTGTATGCGGAACATCGTGAATTGTTTGGCAATCGTCCTGAGCCTGTATTTCCACTTTTGACTAAGATTCTGGATGCCAACGACTGGCTCAGTGTCCAAGTTCACCCAGACGATGCCTATGGACTAGAGCATGAAGGTGAACTTGGAAAAACAGAATGCTGGTACATTATCGCAGCGGATGAAGGTTCAGAAATTATCTATGGTCACAATGCCAAGTCAAAAGAAGAACTCCGCCAGCAAATCGAGGACAAGAACTGGGATGCCTTGTTGACAAAAGTTCCTGTAAAGGCTGGAGATTTCTTCTATGTACCAAGTGGCACCATGCACGCTATCGGAGCAGGAATTTTGATTCTTGAAACTCAGCAATCTAGCGATACCACTTACCGTGTCTATGACTTTGACCGTAAGGATGATAATGGCAACTTGCGTGAACTTCACCTTGAAAAATCTATCGATGTCTTGAATATTGGCGAGCCTGCCAATAGCCGTCCTGTAACTATCAAAGCAGATGATTTACGTTCCACTCTCCTTGTATCCAATGATTTCTTTGCAGTTTACAAGTGGGAAATTACTGGAAAAGTTGACTTCGAAAAGACAGCTGACTACAGCTTATTCAGTGTCTTGGCTGGTCAAGGTCAACTGACTGTCGATGGGAAAAACTATCCAATCCAAAAAGGCAGCCACTTTATCTTACCAAGTGATGTTGAAGCTTGGACCTTGGAAGGACAAGATTTGGAATTGATTGTTAGCCATCCATAAAAAAGAAAGGGCCTGAGTTTATTACTCAAGTCCTTTTTGATTACATAAATTGGGCGATGAAGACCACGATGATGATGATTGGAATGATGAAACGAAGAAGGAAGAGCCAGACTTGGAACAGTCCCTGTTTCCATGCTGTTTCATCAAGGTGCAGTTCCTCCATTGCAAGAGCCTTTTTAAAGATATAGCCTGTAAAAAGTGAAAGGCAGAGAGCTCCAAATGGCATGAGGAGATTGGAAACCAAGAAGTCCATAGCGTCAAAGAAGGTCTTCCCAAAGATGTGAACATCCGCCATGACACCGTAAGACAGGGCTGAAGGAATTCCAAAGACAAAGGTCAAAATTCCTAAAATAACACTCCACTTAGCACGCTTGCTGTTGTCCTGATTGGTGATATTGCCCACATTGATTTCCAGCATAACAACGGAAGAAGTGACCGTCGCAAATAGGAAGAGCAAGAGGAAGAGTATGTAGAAAATGGTTCCAAAAGGCATCTTGTCAAAGAGTTGAGGCAAGACGATAAAGAGCAGGCTCGGTCCTCCTTCAGATTGGATATTGAAGGCTGACATGGCTGGGAAAATGGCTAGACCTGCCATGATGGATACCGAGATATTCATGGCTACAATGGAAATCCCTGATTGGACCAGATTGGTTTTCTTATCCAAGTAAGAAGCATAGGTCAGCATGGCTGTAACCCCTAGTGAGAGGGCGAAGAAAGATTGTCCCAGAGCATAGAGGAGACCAGCACTCGTCAGTTTTGAAAAGTCTGGTTTGAGGAAGTAAAGAACCCCTTCCATGGCATTTGGCAAACTGAGAGAGCGCCCGATGATGACGACAAAGATAATAAAGAGCAGGGGCATCATGACTTTTGAAGCTCTTTCAATCCCTTTTTGAACTCCACGTGATACAATAAAGATATTCAATAGAATAAAGGCTGCTTGGGCTCCTAGGGCAATGGCTGGATTAGAAATGATCGAAGTAAATAACTGAGCATAATCACCTGTTCCACTAAGTTGGAACAATTTTCCAAACTCAATGCCTAGATAGACTAAAATCCATCCTCCAATAACACTGTAGAAAGATAAGAGGATAAAGAGGGCAAAAGCACCAATCCAACCGATAAAGTTGTACTTGCTATTCTCACCAAGTTTTCCAAAGGTTTTAATCCCAGAGACACCAGCACTTCGGCCGAGGGCAAATTCAGCAAGGAGAAGTGGGAAACCGATTAGAATAGTGGAGATGAGAAAGACTAGTAAAAATCCTCCTCCACCGTTAGCAGCAGTCATGTAAGGGAATTTCCAAACGGCACCAAGTCCGATGGCTGAACCAGCAGATGCTAGAATAAAGCCCAGTTTAGAACCCCATTGCGATTTTTCAGACATAGTTAAACTCCTAAAATTAGTATTACAAAAGAAAAAGCTACTGCCCTTGGCAAATAGCCTCATAAGTACTCAAAATGAGCGTTTCTTTTGATTGATAGACTTGACTATCCTATCATGTTTTCTAAGGTCTGTCAAGAAAACCATTTTCACGTTATGATAAAGTAAAAAATTTCGCAAAAACGCTTGACTCTGACCTAAGGGGAGGGGTTATACTATCAATGTAAGGAGGAAATCATGTACCATATAAAAGAAGCTGCGCAGCTTTCGGGCGTCTCTGTCAAGACCCTGCATCACTACGATAAGATAGGAATTTTGGTTCCTTTAAAATCGGAAAACGGCTATCGAACCTACAGTCAGGAGGATTTGGAACGCCTTCAGGTTATTCTTTACTACAAATATCTAGGTTTTTCTTTAGAAAAAATAGCAGAGCTGTTAAAGGAAGAAAGGACAGATTTATTGCCTCATTTGACCAGGCAGTTGGACTATTTGACTCGAGAGAGGGAACATCTGGATAACTTGATTTCCACCTTGCAAAAAACCATTCAAGAACATAAAGGAGAAAGAGAAATGAGCATTCAAGAGAAATTTGCTGGATTTAACTACCAAGATCATCAAAAATACCACCAAGAGGCGGTAGAGAAATATGGACAAGAAGTGATGGATCAAGCGATTGAGCGCCAGAAAGGTCACGAAGACGAGGCTACGGCTGCCTTCAACCAAGTTTTTCAAGCTTTGGCACAAAATCTTCAAGCTGGTCTGCCTGCAACAGCAATTGAAAACCAAGAGCAAGCAACCAAGCTCTTGCAAGCCATTCGTACTTATGGATTTGATTGTTCTGTTGAGGTCTTCGGATATATCGGCAAGGGCTACGTCTATAACCCAGAGTTTAAGGAAAATATTGATAAATTTGGAGATGGTACAGCCCAGTACACATCAGATGTCATTGCCCACTATGTCCAAACTCATACAAAATAAAATCGGAGGAGTATTCTTCCGATTTTTACTAAATTCAAGCACTACTTGCTTAATAATTTTTCTACCACATTTAGTTTTCGCATGGTCAAATCTACATTGAAAAGTTTTTCAAGATAGTTGGTATGGAGTTTCTTTTGTTTTGTAGTTCTAGGGAGATAGAGGTAAAGACAATGGTTACCGATACAAATTTCTTCTTCACCGTAATCCATTTTTAATTTTTCTAAAGGGAGACTTTGAATAGCTTCTTGATAAAAAATCACGTGTACACGGTCATAAAGATAGTGTTCTCCAAACGGATTTTCTTGGACAATGTTTTTAAAAATATCCTTATTCTTAATGATTATTTTGAGATCGGCTCCAATCTTTTCCTTTATTAGAGTATGAACCTGTTCTCGTATTTCTTCGAGAGCTAAGTTACTTTCAAGAATAATATTTCCACTTTGAATATAGGTTCGAACGTGTTGAAAACCAGCTTCTGTCAAAATATCTACCAAATAAGACATTTTAGGGATAGCATTTTTTTCCATTAGGAGTAACTCCCCTTAGCAAGATAATATGTTCCAAAGTCGTTCCTTTCTTTTGGGGCTGATTTAGCAATTGAATAATTTAGATTTAGATTGGATTTGATCCCGCCACCCAACCAGTGCAGAGAGCAGAAGTGATGTTAAACCCACCTGTGTGGGCGTTGATATCCAGTACCTCGCCTGCAAAGTGGAGGCCAGGTACCAGTTTACTTTCAAGAGTTTTAGGATTGATTTCCTTGAGACTGACGCCACCTTTTGTAACAAAGGATTTAGCTAAGGACATCTTACCAGTTACAGGAATTTTAAGTCCTTTAATGGACTGGACAAGTTGATCGCATTCCTTTTCAGTTAGCTGTTTGACTTTTTCTGGATATCCTTGCACAAAAAATTCCGCCAAGCGTTCTGGAAGCAAAGTTTTTAAGGCATTTTTCAAGGATTTTTCCCGATTTTCTTCTAGAAATGTAGTCAAGTCATTTTCAGAAAGATGAGGCAAGACATCCAGTGAAAGGATTTCACCACCCTTGACAAAACTAGACATACGTAGGGCAGCAGGGCCAGACAAACCAAAGTGGGTAAAGAGCAAATCGTGAGTGATGACATGCTTACCATAGCTTAGGGTCACATCGTCCAGCGAAATACCCTGCAAGACCTTGTGTGGAAAATCTGTCAACAAAGGACTCTCAGCGGCCTCAAGTTCGGTGATGGTGTGCTTAAAATGACGGGCGATCTCGTGACCAAACCCAGTTGAACCAGTCGAAGGATAGGATTTACCACCTGTTGTGACAATGAGTTTCTCACAAGTGAAGGTTTGGTCTGCGGACTTAAGGACAAACTGGTCGTCTATCTTTTTAACCGAAACAATCTCCGTTTGAGTAGCAACTCGACCACCGAGTTCAGTGATTTTCTTTTCCAAGGCCTCGATAATGGTCCGAGACTTGTCACTAGCAGGAAAGACGCGTCCGTGGTCTTCGACCTTAAGTTTAACACCATTTTCTGTAAAAAAATTAATGATATCATGGTTATCAAATTGGGAGAAGACACTGTAGAGAAAGCGCCCATTTCCAGGGATGCCAGCTAGTAGGTCATCTAGAGTTCCGTTGTTGGTTACATTGCAACGTCCCCCACCAGTACCAGCTAATTTTTTTCCAAGTTTCCGATTTTTTTCGATGAGGAGGGTTTTCTGTCCATAAAAGCTACTGGAAATCGTAGCCATCATACCAGCAGGACCTCCACCAATGACGATAGTATCAAAATGTTTCATAGCTCTATTGTACCACAAAAAAACAAGAGATGAAGTCACCTCTTGTCAAGAATGCAATTAATCAATTTCATACCCCATCAGCAAACCACCATCTTCTGCATAAAAACTGCAGAGACCAGATGTTGGGAGAATTTTAATATCCGCCTGTGGGAAGGTTTCACGTATTCGGTCTGAAAGCTGTTGGCAACATTTCTCGTTATTACGTTGGGCCATGACAATACGGCCACCAGCATATCCAGCTTTAATGATTTCATCATAGGCAGCTTGAACTGATTTCTTTGGTCCTCGTGCTTTTTGTAGCAATTCGAGAGTTCCAGTTTCACTAGCTTCTCCGACCATACGGATATTGAGAAGGCCAACGACCGTACCGATAAGCTTGCTCAAACGGCCGTTCTTCACCAAGTTATCGACTTTAGCTAGGACAAAAAGTAACTTGGTTTTTTCTTGATAGGCGGTGATAGCTTCAACCACTTCTTCAAAAGATAAGCCCTGGTCGATCAAGTCATTCACTTTTTCTACGAGCAAGTCAACTTCCCCACCAGCAGACAAACTATCAATTATATGAATTTTAGTATCAGGATGTTCTTCCAGATAAATATTTTTTGCTAGTTGAGCACTATTGTGGCTTCCAGAAAGAGTACCAGTGATGGTTACTAGGAAAATGTTTTTGGCTCCTTCAAATGCTCGCAAATAATCATCTGGGCTTGGACAAGCTGATTTTGAAGCTTCTGCAGTTGCATACATGGTTTCCATCATTTGGTCAATGTCAAGACTGGCATCATCAACAAAGACCTGATCAGCTACTTGAATGGTTAAGGGCACACTTACAAAGGTCGTGTCAATAGCTGGTCTTGCCAGCTGACGATAATCACAACCAGAGTCAGCAATAATCTTCCAAGTCATAGAAATTCTCCATCTTTGTCAGTTATACATTGACAAAGGTTCTGTCTTTTTTTACAATTATATCATGAAAGCCCTTGAAACAAAAGCCTCATCCGTCTGTTGTGACAAGTAGAAAGAAAATGTTATGTCTGAACGTAGAATCTCTGAAAAGTCTCTTGAAAATCTCAGAAAATCAAACCAAGAATCCAATTTATTAACTAGAGAAGCCATCGAAACAGCCCTCTTGCAGCTCTTGGAAAAAAAGGACTTGACCAAGATTAGTATTTCTGAATTGGTCAAACGTGCAGGCGTTTCTCGTGCGGCCTTTTATCGCAATTATGATTCCAAAGAGGAGATTTTAGAAAGCGTCTTTAAACGAACTGTCCACAACATCATGGAACAACTGCACCATTATGATTTAAAGACAGACCTTTATCTGGTCTGGGTTCATCTTTTCCGGGAGGCCAGAAAGGAAGCCAGAGTGATTCAATTGGCCTTAGATTACCATCTGGAAAAAATCTTTGTCCAAGCCATGCAGGAATTTCTAGAAAAATACCATGGGAAATCAAAAGGTGTCAGCTCTTATCTTCATTCCTTTTGGAGCTCAGCCATCGTCTCAGTCCTTTTAAAATGGATCAAGGATGGCATGAAGGTACCTGCTGAAAAGATTGCGGATTTACGGTTACCATTTTTTAAAAAATAGAGAAAAAGGAGAAAAGAGATGACTGAAAAAAGACTAGCATGGGATGAGTATTTTGCAGCCCAAGCCCTACTAATTGCCAATCGTTCCACTTGTAAACGTGCCAAAGTGGGTGCGATTCTGGTTAAGGATAATAAGGTTATTTCCACTGGTTACAATGGTTCGGTGTCAGGTACCGAGCATTGTATTGACCACGAATGTCTGGTCATTGAAGGCCACTGTGTTCGCACCCTTCACGCTGAGGTCAATGCTATCCTTCAAGGTGCAGAACGTGGTGTTCCTAAAGGCTTTACAGCCTATGTAACCCATTTTCCTTGTCTGAATTGTACCAAACAATTGCTTCAGGTCGGTTGTAAGCGTGTGGTTTATATCAACCAGTACCGAATGGACGACTACGCCCAATACCTTTATCAAGAAAAGGGAACAGAATTGACTCATTTACCACTTGAGACAGTACAAGCAGCTCTTAAAGAGGCAGATCTAATGTAAAAATTATCAAAAATAAATGGTTTAGAAAGATTTTTAAACCGTTTTTTGGTATAATAAGAAGAATAAATTGAAAGAAGGAATTCCAAAAATGGGAAAAATTGAAGTTATTAATCATCCACTGATTCAACACAAATTGTCAATCTTGCGTCGTACAGATACTTCTACAAAAGCTTTTCGTGAGCTAGTAGATGAGATTGCCATGTTGATGGGGTATGAAGTACTTCGTGATCTGCCACTAGAAGATGTGGAAATCGAAACACCAATTACAAAAACAGTTCAAAAACAATTGGCAGGTAAGAAATTGGCCATCGTTCCAATCTTGCGTGCAGGTATCGGGATGGTTGATGGACTCTTGAGCTTGGTTCCAGCTGCTAAGGTTGGTCACATCGGTATGTACCGTGATGAAGAAACACTTCAACCAGTTGAGTACTTGGTGAAATTGCCTGAAGATATTGACCAACGTCAAATTTTTGTCGTAGACCCAATGTTGGCAACAGGTGGCTCAGCAATCTTAGCTGTTGATTCTCTTAAAAAACGTGGCGCGTCAAATATCAAATTTGTCTGCCTTGTATCTGCTCCAGAAGGTGTAAAAGCCCTTCAAGAAGCTCATCCAGATGTAGAAATCTTTACAGCAGCCTTGGATGAACGCTTGAACGAACACGGTTATATCGTTCCAGGTCTTGGGGATGCTGGGGACCGCTTGTTCGGTACGAAATAAAATCGAAAAGAAGAATGACTTGGAAAAGAAGTTCCAGTCGTGAAAGGAGGTTGAATTTTTGTTTCTGTCTGATGAAAACAGAGCAAAAATTTGACCTTTTTTGACCAAGATATTATAATAGTCTTATCTTCAGTCATTTGACCAACAAAATTAAAACTCAAAAGGAGAAATGAATGATTCCTGTAGTTATTGAACAAACAAGCCGTGGAGAACGTTCCTACGATATTTACTCACGTCTTCTCAAAGACCGCATCATTATGCTGACAGGTCCAGTTGAAGACAATATGGCTAACTCAGTTATTGCCCAGTTGCTTTTCTTGGATGCCCAAGATAGTACAAAAGATATTTACCTTTATGTCAATACACCAGGTGGTTCCGTTTCAGCTGGTTTGGCAATCGTTGATACTATGAACTTTATCAAGGCAGATGTCCAAACCATCGTTATGGGAATGGCCGCATCTATGGGGACGGTCATTGCATCAAGTGGAGCAAAAGGTAAACGTTTCATGCTTCCAAATGCAGAGTATATGATCCACCAACCAATGGGTGGTACAGGTGGTGGTACCCAACAAACTGATATGGCTATCGCTGCAGAACACTTGCTTAAAACTCGTAACATCTTGGAAAAAATATTGGCTGAAAATTCAGGTCAGTCAATCGAAAAAGTCCATGCAGATGCAGAACGAGATAACTGGATGAGCGCCCAGGAAACACTTGAATATGGCTTTATTGATGAAATCATGGCCAACAATTCATTGAATTAATGATGATAGAAGGCAAACTCGACTGGGTTTGCTTTTTTTGGTATAATAGGGAGAGATTTCTTAGAAAGAGGATTTACCATGTTTGAAAAAGTCAATCGATCTGGCTTGATTATCTATCTTTACTATAATCGTGATGCCAAAAAACTGCAGGATTTTGGAGATATTACCTATCATTCCAAGAAACATCGTTACTTACAACTCTATGTTCCAACTCAAGAAGTGGAGCAATTGGTCGGACACTTGAGCAAGGAAAAATTTATCAAAAAAGTCAGAGTTTGTCATATCCAAGAGCTGGAAACACCCTTTGTGGGCAATCTTTATCGAGAGGAAAACGTTATCATTAAAAAAGTTCAAGAAAAGTGTTGACAATTTTCTGATAATTCGGTATATTCTTAACATGCTATTTATTTAAGAAATAAGGAGACAAAAAAGATGAAGAAAAAATTTGCCCTATCGTTTGTGGCGCTTGCAAGTGTAGCACTTCTTGCAGCCTGTGGAGAAGTGAAGTCTGGAGCGTCAAACGCTGCTGGTAACTCAGTAGATGAAAAGACAATCAAAATCGGATTTAACTTCGAGGAAACTGGTGCCGTAGCAGCTTACGGTACATCTGAACAAAAAGGTGCCCAACTTGCTGTTGATGAAATCAATGCAGCAGGTGGTATCGATGGAAAACAAATCGAAGTAGTTGATAAAGATAACAAGTCTGAAACAGCTGAGGCGGCTTCAGTAACAACCAATCTTGTAACCCAATCTAAAGTATCAGCAATCGTAGGACCTGCGACATCTGGTGCAACTGCAGCTGCGGTAGCGAACGCTACAAAAGCTGGTGTTCCATTGATTTCGCCAAGTGCGACTCAAGATGGATTGACTAAAGGTCAAGATTACCTCTTTATTGGAACTTTCCAAGATAGCTTCCAAGGAAAAATTATCTCAAACTATGTTTCTGATAAATTGCAAGCTAAGAAGGTTGTTCTATATACTGACAATGCTAGTGACTATGCTAAAGGTATTGCCAAAGCCTTCCGTGAAGCTTATAAAGGTGAAATCGTTGCAGATGAAACTTTCGTAGCAGGTGACACAGACTTCCAAGCAGCCCTTACAAAAATGAAAGGGAAAGACTTTGATGCGATCGTTGTTCCTGGTTACTACACTGAAGCTGGTAAAATTGTAAACCAAGCGCGTGGCATGGGAATTGACAAACCAATCGTTGGTGGTGATGGATTCAACGGTGAAGAATTTGTACAACAAGCAACTGCTGAAAAAGCATCAAACATCTACTTTATCTCAGGCTTCTCAACTACTGTAGAAGTTTCAGCTAAAGCAAAAGCCTTCCTTGACGCATACCGTGCTAAGTACAACGAAGAGCCTTCAACATTTGCAGCTTTGGCTTATGACTCAGTTCACCTTGTAGCAAACGCAGCAAAAGGTGCTAAAAACTCTGGTGAAATCAAGGATAACCTTGCTAAAACAAAAGATTTTGAAGGTGTAACTGGTCAAACAAGCTTTGATGCAGACCACAACACAGTCAAAACTGCTTACATGATGACCATGAACAATGGTAAGGTTGAAGCAGCAGAAGTTGTAAAACCATAATAGAAAATGTTGAAATAGGGAATGAGACTCGAACTCACTCCCTGTTTCGATGTTTAAGAACCTATCAAAAAGTGAGGGAAAACCCTCGGAATTATAAATAGAAAGAGTGAATCTTATGCTCCAACAACTAGTAAATGGTTTGATTCTAGGTAGTGTTTATGCGCTGTTAGCACTAGGATATACCATGGTTTACGGAATTATCAAGCTCATCAACTTCGCCCATGGTGATATTTATATGATGGGAGCCTTTATCGGTTATTTCTTGATTAATTCTTTCCAAATGAATTTCTTTGTAGCGCTTATTGTAGCTATGCTAGCGACAGCCATTCTTGGTGTCGTGATTGAGTTTCTTGCTTACCGACCTTTGCGTCACTCTACTCGTATTGCTGTTTTGATTACAGCTATTGGGGTTTCCTTCCTATTGGAGTATGGGATGGTCTATCTGGTTGGTGCCAATACTCGTGCCTTCCCTCAAGCGATTCAAACAGTGCGCTATGATTTGGGACCAATTAGCTTAACAAATGTGCAGTTAATGATTTTGGCCATTTCCTTGATTTTGATGATTTTGTTACAAGTCATTGTCCAAAAGACTAAGATGGGGAAAGCCATGCGTGCAGTATCAGTAGATAGCGATGCGGCGCAATTGATGGGGATCAATGTCAACCGTACTATCAGCTTTACCTTTGCTTTGGGTTCTGCTCTTGCGGGTGCGGCTGGTGTTCTGATTGCCCTCTATTATAACTCTCTTGAGCCTTTGATGGGGGTTACTCCAGGTCTTAAATCTTTCGTAGCCGCAGTACTTGGCGGTATCGGAATCATTCCTGGTGCGGCTCTTGGTGGTTTTGTAATTGGTCTATTGGAAACTTTTGCGACAGCCTTTGGGATGTCAGACTTCCGTGATGCCATTGTTTATGGAATCCTGTTGTTAATCTTGATTGTCCGCCCAGCTGGTATCCTTGGTAAGAATGTGAAAGAGAAGGTGTAAACGATGAAAGAAAATTTAAAAGTTAATATTCTATGGTTACTCCTTTTGTTAGCTGGTTATGGTTTGATTAGTGTACTGGTTTCAGTTGGAGTACTCAACCTATTCTATGTACAGATTTTACAACAAATTGGAATTAATATTATTCTGGCTGTTGGTCTTAACCTAATTGTTGGTTTTTCAGGACAATTTTCACTTGGGCATGCTGGTTTTATGGCGATTGGTGCTTATGCCGCTGCTATTATTGGCTCTAAATCACCAACCTACGGTGCCTTCTTTGGAGCTATGATTGTAGGTGCTTTGCTTTCAGGAGCAGTTGCCTTACTTGTCGGAATTCCAACCTTGCGCTTGAAGGGGGACTATCTTGCAGTAGCTACTCTCGGTGTATCTGAAATTATCCGTATCTTTATCATCAATGGTGGAAGCCTTACAAATGGTGCGGCAGGTATCTTGGGAATTCCTAACTTTACAACTTGGCAAATGGTCTACTTCTTTGTCGTGATTACAACCATTGCAACCTTGAACTTCTTGCGTAGTCCAATTGGTCGTTCAACTCTCTCTGTTCGTGAGGATGAAATCGCTGCTGAGTCAGTTGGGGTTAATACGACTAAAATTAAAATCATCGCCTTTGTCTTTGGTGCTATTACTGCAAGTATTGCAGGGTCACTTCAGGCAGGATTTATCGGTTCAGTTGTACCGAAAGATTACACTTTCATCAACTCAATCAACGTATTGATCATTGTTGTCTTTGGTGGACTTGGTTCAATTACAGGTGCGATTGTTTCAGCTATTGTTCTTGGAATTTTGAATATGCTTCTCCAAGACGTTGCTAGCGTGCGTATGATTATCTACGCTTTGGCCTTGGTATTGGTAATGATTTTCAGACCAGGTGGACTCCTTGGAACATGGGAATTGAGCCTATCACGTTTCTTTAAAAAATCTAAGAAGGAGGAACAAAACTAATGGCATTACTTGAAGTAAAACAGTTAACCAAACATTTTGGCGGTCTAACAGCTGTTGGAGATGTAACTCTTGAATTGAACGAAGGGGAACTGGTTGGACTAATCGGTCCAAATGGAGCTGGGAAAACCACCCTTTTCAACCTCTTGACGGGTGTTTATGAACCAAGCGAGGGAACAGTTACCTTAGATGGTCACCTTTTGAATGGAAAGGCACCTTATAAGATTGCTTCTTTGGGACTTGGACGTACTTTCCAAAATATCCGTCTCTTTAAAGATTTAACAGTTTTGGACAATGTTTTGATTGCTTTTGGCAACCATCACAAACAACATGTTTTTGCTAGTTTCTTACGCTTACCAGCTTTTTACAAGAGTGAAAAAGAATTAAAAGCTAAAGCTTTGGAATTGCTTAAAATCTTTGATTTAGATGGTGATGCAGAAACTCTTGCTAAAAATCTTGCCTACGGACAACAACGTCGTTTGGAAATTGTTCGTGCCCTCGCTACGGAACCTAAAATTCTCTTTTTAGATGAACCAGCCGCAGGTATGAACCCTCAGGAAACAGCTGAATTGACTGAGTTAATTCGTCGTATCAAAGATGAATTTAAGATTACGATCATGCTGATTGAACACGATATGAATCTGGTCATGGAAGTAACAGAACGTATCTACGTACTTGAATATGGCCGTTTGATTGCACAAGGAACTCCTGACGAAATTAAGACCAATAAACGCGTTATCGAAGCTTATCTAGGAGGTGAAGCCTAATGTCTATGTTAAAAGTTGATAATCTTTCTGTGCATTATGGCATGATCCAAGCAGTCCGTGATGTAAGCTTTGAAGTGAATGAAGGAGAAGTAGTTTCCCTTATCGGTGCCAATGGCGCAGGTAAGACAACCATTCTCCGTACCTTGTCTGGTCTAGTTAGACCAAGCTCAGGAAAAATTGAATTTTTAGGTCAAGAAATCCAAAAAATGCCAGCTCAGAAAATCGTGGCAGGTGGTCTTTCACAAGTACCAGAAGGACGCCACGTCTTCCCTGGCTTGACTGTTATGGAAAATCTTGAAATGGGAGCTTTCTTAAAGAAAAATCGTGAAGAAAATCAAACTAACTTGAAGAAAGTTTTCTCACGTTTCCCACGTCTTGAAGAACGGAAGAACCAAGATGCAGCAACT
This sequence comes from bacterium, assembly GCA_905221245.1. Taxonomy (GTDB): domain Bacteria; phylum Bacillota; class Bacilli; order Lactobacillales; family Streptococcaceae; genus Streptococcus. Next base: position 70,355 of record CAJNCK010000003.1, on the reverse strand, counting down.
CTTTCAGGAGGGGAACAACAAATGCTTGCCATGGGTCGCGCTCTTATGTCAACACCAAAACTTCTTCTTTTAGATGAACCATCAATGGGACTTGCCCCAATCTTTATCCAAGAGATTTTTGATATCATTCAAGATATCCAGAAACAAGGAACGACCGTCCTCTTGATTGAACAAAATGCCAATAAAGCACTCGCAATCTCTGACCGAGGATATGTATTGGAAACAGGGAAAATCGTCCTATCAGGAACAGGAAAAGAACTCGCATCATCAGAAGAAGTCAGAAAAGCATATCTAGGTGGCTAAAAAGGTCCGGGGGACCTTTTTAGTCGGCAGATGGAGATTGCGTAAGCAATCTTTGCATAGTCTGGGAGACTAGTTTAGGTTGCGGATGGAGATTGCGAAGCAATCATCTTATCCAGTGGATTGTTTTAGTCGGCATATTTAGTTTGCAAACAAATCTGCATCTACTTTGAAAGATGAATTTCTAATAATTGAAAAAATCGAATGAAAGGTATCTTACCTTCATTCACAGAGCTCGATTTTAGAGCTCTTTTTGCTAGCTTATTCATACTTTTCTGAATTTTGAAAAAGAAATGTAAGCGTTTGATAGATTTACAAAAAGATTGTATAATAGGGATAAGAATAGAAAAGGAGAAGTCTCATGGCAGTTAAAGATTTTATGACCCGCAAGGTAGTGTATATTAGTCCAGATACAACAGTATCTCATGCAGCAGATTTGATGAGAGAGCAAGGATTGCACCGCTTGCCTGTTATCGAAAATGATCAATTGGTTGGTTTGGTGACTGAGGGAACCATTGCCCAAGCTAGTCCATCCAAGGCAACCAGTCTTTCTATCTATGAGATGAATTATCTTCTAAATAAGACAAAAGTAAAAGATGTCATGATTCGCGATGTTGTCACTGTTTCAGGCTATGCGAGTCTAGAGGATGCAACTTATCTGATGTTGAAAAATAAGATTGGTATTCTTCCTGTCGTTGATAACCATCAAGTCTATGGAGTTATTACGGACCGTGACGTTTTCCAAGCCTTTCTTGAAATTGCTGGTTATGGTGAGGAAGGAATTCGTGTGCGCTTTGTTACAGAAGATGAAGTTGGCGTTCTTGGTAAGATTGTTTCTCTAATCGTTGAAGAAAATTTGAACATCTCCCACACAGTCAATATTCCGCGTAAAGATGGTAAGGTCATTATCGAAGTTCAAATTGATGGTTCAGTTGATTTGATAGCATTAAAGCAAAAATTTGAAGCTGAAAATATTCAAGTGGAAGAGATTAGTCGTACTTCTGCGAAAGTTTTATAAGAAGGGAAGCCGAAAGGCTTCTTTTTACATGCAATGGGAGATTGGAGCAAAAGATGGAAAGAAATGAGAGAATATGGTATAATAAAACGATACAAAAAAGGAGTATTTATGGACATTTCAGTAATTCGTCAGAAAATTGACGCAAATCGTGAAAAATTAGCTTCTTTCAGGGGGTCTCTTTGACCTCGAAGGTTTAGAGGAAGAGATTGCCATCTTGGAAAACAAGATGACAGAACCTGATTTTTGGAACGATAATATCGCGGCCCAAAAAACGTCGCAAGAATTAAATGAATTAAAAAACACCTACAACACCTTCCACAAAATGGAAGAGTTGCAGGACGAAGTCGAAATTTTATTAGACTTTTTAGCTGAAGATGAGTCGGTGCATGAAGAATTGGTTGAACAGTTGTCAGAACTTGATAAGATGATGACCAGTTACGAGATGACCTTGCTCTTGTCAGAACCTTATGACCATAATAATGCGATTTTGGAAATCCATCCAGGATCCGGTGGTACTGAGGCTCAGGACTGGGGTGATATGTTGCTTCGTATGTACACTCGCTATGGAAATGCTAAAGGCTTTAAAGTGGAAGTATTGGATTACCAAGCAGGAGATGAAGCTGGTATCAAGTCAGTAACCTTATCATTTGAAGGACCTAATGCCTATGGTCTTCTCAAGTCAGAAATGGGTGTTCACCGCTTGGTGCGAATTTCACCATTTGACTCTGCTAAACGTCGCCATACCTCTTTCACATCTGTAGAAGTAATGCCAGAATTGGATGATACCATTGAAGTGGAAATCCGTGAAGATGATATCAAGATGGATACCTTTCGTTCAGGTGGAGCTGGTGGACAAAACGTCAATAAAGTTTCAACAGGTGTGCGTTTAACACATATTCCTACTGGGACTGTTGTCCAGTCAACGGTCGATCGTACCCAGTATGGAAATAGAGATCGTGCCATGAAGATGTTGCAGGCTAAGCTCTATCAAATGGAGCAAGAAAAGAAAGCTGCGGAAGTTGATTCCCTCAAGGGTGAGAAAAAGGAAATCACATGGGGAAGCCAAATCCGTTCATATGTTTTCACGCCTTATACTATGGTAAAAGATCATCGAACTAGTTTTGAAGTTGCGCAGGTAGATAAGGTTATGGATGGAGACCTAGATGGTTTTATCGATGCTTATCTCAAGTGGCGAATCAGCTAAGATAGAAAGGAACTCACATGTCAATCATTGAAATGAGAGATGTCGTCAAAAAATACGACAACGGAACGACTGCCCTACGTGGTGTTTCGGTAAGCGTTCAACCAGGGGAATTTGTTTACATCGTAGGACCTTCAGGAGCTGGGAAATCAACCTTTATTCGTTCTTTGTATCGCGAAGTAAAAATCGAAAAAGGAAGCTTATCTGTTGCTGGTTTTAATCTGGTTAAAATTAAAAAGAAAGATGTTCCTCTCCTACGTCGTAGTGTTGGGGTTGTCTTCCAAGATTATAAACTGTTACCAAAGAAAACCGTTTATGAAAATATTGCTTATGCAATGGAGGTAATTGGAGAAAGTCGCCGTAATATCAAAAAACGTGTTATGGAAGTCTTAGACTTGGTTGGATTGAAGCATAAGGTTCGTTCTTTCCCAAATGAACTTTCAGGGGGAGAACAGCAACGGATTGCAATTGCACGTGCCATTGTAAACAATCCAAAAGTATTGATTGCGGACGAACCAACAGGAAACTTGGACCCAGATAATTCATGGGAAATTATGAACTTGCTGGAACGCATCAATCTCCAAGGTACAACTGTCTTGATGGCTACCCACAACAGTCAGATTGTAAATACCTTGCGCCACCGTGTCATTGCCATTGAAAATGGCCGTGTCGTTCGTGACGAAGCTAAAGGAGAATATGGATACGATGATTAGTAGATTTTTTCGTCATTTATTTGAATCATTAAAAAGTTTGAAACGAAATGGCTGGATGACAGTAGCTGCTGTCAGTTCAGTTATGATTACTTTGACCTTGGTTGCAATATTTGCATCTGTTATCTTTAATACGGCTAAACTAGCTACAGATATTGAAAATAACGTCCGAGTAATGGTATACATTCGTAAGGATGTAGCTGATAATAGTGAGACTATTGAAAAAGAAGGCCAAACTGTTACAAATAACGACTACCATAAGGTATACGATGCTTTGAAAGGTATGTCAACTGTTAAAAGTGTTACCTTCTCAAGCAAAGAAGAACAATATGAAAAGTTGACAGAAACAATGGGGGACAACTGGAAAATCTTTGAAGGTGATGCAAACCCACTTTATGATGCCTATATAGTAGATACCAATACACCAAGTGATGTAAAGACAGTAGCAGAAGAGGCTAAAAAAATCGAAGGTGTGTCAGAAGTTCAAGATGGTGGTGCTAATACAGAACGCTTGTTTAAGTTAGCCTCATTTATTCGTGTCTGGGGACTAGTTATCGCTGGATTATTGATTTTCATTGCGGTGTTCTTGATTTCTAATACTATACGTATCACCATCATTTCACGAAGCCGTGAAATTCAAATCATGCGTTTAGTAGGTGCTAAGAATGGCTATATCCGCGGGCCTTTCTTGCTTGAAGGTGCCTTCATCGGTTTGCTTGGAGCAACACTTCCATCAGTTTTGGTATTTATTGTCTATAAAATGGTTTACCAATCGGTTAATAAGTCATTAGTTGGTCAGAACCTTTCAATGATATCACCAGAAGTATTCAGTCCACTGATGATTGCCTTATTATTTGTGATTGGAATTTTCATTGGTTCATTGGGATCAGGAATTTCTATGCGCCGATTCTTAAAAGTCTAAATTTTAATAGATGTATATTTGAGGAGATTTTACTATCTCCTTTTTTACTACAAAAATTTTAGAAAAAAGTCTCCTTTTTTTAATAAAAGCCTTTAAAAAAAAAAAAAAAGTGGTATAATTGAATTGTAGAAAGTGCAAACGTTTTCGTAAAACGTTTGCCTAAATAAAAATAAAGGAGATTTGAATGATGAAAGATACATTCAAAAATGTCTTGTCTTTCGAGTTTTGGCAAAAATTCGGTAAGGCTTTGATGGTGGTTATCGCCGTTATGCCGGCTGCTGGTTTGATGATTTCAATCGGTAAGTCGCTTGTGATGATCAACCCTAACTTTGCTCCACTCGTTATTACTGGTGGTGTACTAGAGCAAATCGGTTGGGGGGTTATCGTTAACCTTCATATCTTGTTCGCCCTAGCCATTGGAGGTAGCTGGGCTAAAGAACGTGCTGGTGGTGCTTTCGCCGCTGGTCTTGCCTTCATCTTGATTAACCGTATCACTGGTACAATCTTTGGCGTATCAGGCGATATGTTGAAAAATCCAGATGCTATGGTAACAACTCTCTTTGGTGGATCAATCAAAGTTGCTGATTACTTCATTAGTGTTATGGAAGCCCCAGCACTTAACATGGGTGTGTTCGTAGGGATTATCTCAGGTTTTATTGGAGCAACTGCTTACAACAAATACTACAACTTCCGTAAGCTTCCTGATGCACTTTCATTCTTTAACGGAAAACGTTTTGTACCGTTTGTAGTTATTCTTCGTTCAGTAATCGCTGCAATCGTACTTTCAGCTTTCTGGCCACTTGTGCAAACTGGTATCAATAGCTTTGGTATCTGGATTGCTAACTCACAAGAAACTGCTCCAATCCTTGCACCATTCTTGTATGGTACATTGGAACGCTTGCTCTTGCCATTTGGTCTTCACCACATGTTGACTATCCCAATGAACTACACAGCTCTTGGTGGTACTTATGAAGTCTTAACTGGTGCAGCAAAAGGTAGCCAAGTATTTGGTCAAGACCCACTATGGCTTGCATGGGTAACAGACCTTGTAAACCTTAAAGGTACTGATGCTACTCAATACCAACACTTGTTAGATACAGTCCATCCAGCTCGTTTCAAAGTTGGACAAATGATCGGTTCATTCGGTATCTTGATGGGTGTGATTGTGGCTATCTACCGTAATGTTGATGCTGATAAGAAACACAAATACAAAGGTATGATGATTGCAACAGCTCTTGCAACATTCTTGACAGGGGTTACTGAACCAATCGAATACATGTTCATGTTCATCGCAACACCTATGTATCTTGTTTACTCACTTGTTCAAGGTGCTGCCTTTGCAATGGCTGACGTTGTAAACCTACGTATGCACTCATTCGGTTCAATCGAGTTCTTGACTCGTACACCTATCGCGATTAGCGCTGGTATCGGTATGGATATCGTTAACTTCATTTGGGTAACTGTTCTCTTTGCTGTAATCATGTACTTTATCGCAAACTTCATGATTCAAAAATTCAACTACGCCACTCCAGGACGTAACGGTAACTACGAAACTGCTGAAGGTTCAGAAGAAGCTAGCGGTGAAGTAAAAGTTGCTGCAGGTTCTCAAGCTGTAAACATTATCAACCTTCTTGGTGGACGTGCAAACATCGTTGATGTTGATGCATGTATGACTCGTCTTCGTGTAACTGTAAAAGACGCTGACAAAGTCGGTGATGCAGAACAATGGAAAGCAGAAGGAGCTATGGGTCTTGTCATGAAAGGACAAGGAGTTCAAGCTATCTACGGTCCAAAAGCAGACGTATTGAAATCTGATATCCAAGATATCCTTGATTCAGGTGAAATCATTCCTGAAACTCTTCCAAGTCAAATGACAGAAGCGCAACAAAACACTGTTCACTTCAAAGGTCTTACTGAGGAAGTTTACTCAGTAGCAGACGGTCAAGTTGTTGCTTTGGAACAAGTAAAAGATCCAGTATTTGCTCAAAAAATGATGGGTGATGGATTTGCAGTAGAACCAGCAAATGGAAATATTGTATCTCCAGTTTCAGGTACTGTATCAAGTATCTTCCCAACAAAACATGCTCTTGGTCTTGTGACTGAAGCAGGTCTTGAAGTATTGGTTCACATTGGTTTGGACACAGTAAGTCTTGAAGGTAAACCATTTACAGTTCATGTTGCTGAAGGACAAAAAGTTGCAGCAGGAGATCTCCTTGTCACAGCTGACTTGGATGCTATCCGTGCAGCAGGACGTGAAACTTCAACAGTAGTTGTCTTCACAAATGGTGATGCAATTAAATCAGTTAAATTAGAAAAAACAGGTTCTCTTGCAGCTAAAACAGCAGTTGCTAAAGTAGAATTGTAATATACTTGAGGTTGGAAGCTGTATTCCAACCTCTTATTTTGGGAGAAAAGAATGAAATTTTTAACACTCAATACTCATAGTTGGATGGAAAAAGAAGCTGAGGAAAAATTCCAGATTTTGCTTGAGGATATCCTTGAAAAAGACTATGATTTGATTTGTTTCCAAGAAATCAATCAGGAGATCACATCTCCAGAGGTAGAGGTCAATGATCTTTATCAAGCTTTGCCAGCAGCTGAGCCTATTCACCAAGATCACTATGTTAGACTCTTGGTTGAAAAGTTATCTGAGCAAGGGAAAAATTACTACTGGACTTGGGCCTATAACCATATCGGTTATGATCGCTACCATGAAGGTGTAGCTATCTTGTCTAAAACACCTATTGAAGCAAGAGAAATTTTGGTTTCAGATGTGGATGATCCAACAGACTATCATACTCGTCGTGTTGCCTTGGCTGAAACTGTAGTTGATGGTAAGGAGCTTGCAGTTGCCAGTGTCCACCTTTCTTGGTGGGATAAAGGTTTCCAAGAAGAATGGGCACGATTTGAAGCTGTCTTGAAAGAATTGAACAAGCCGCTTTTGCTAGCTGGAGATTTCAACAATCCAGCTGGTCAGGAAGGTTACCAAGCTATTTTAGCTAGTCCATTAGGCTTACAAGACGCATTTGAAGTTGCTCAAGATAAAAGTGGTAGCTATACTGTTCCACCAGAAATTGATGGATGGAAGGGGAACACTGAACCCCTTCGAATCGACTATGTTTTTACTACCAAGGAGTTAGCGGTGGAAAATTTACATGTCGTATTTGATGGTAACAAGAGTCCACAAGTGAGTGATCACTATGGCTTGAATGCTATTTTAAACTGGAAATAATGACTGAAAAGAGGTTGGGATTCACAAATTCCAGCCTTTTTTACTAGAGAAGCTACTAGAAATAGCCTAAATAAGTGAGACTACTGAAATGGAATAAAATATGGTATAATTGATAGGATAGATAGAATCGAGGATATTATGTCATTTACGAAATTTCAATTTAAAAAATATATTAGTGAAGCCTTGGAGGAGTTGAAATTTACAACTCCAACAGAGGTGCAAGACAAGTTGATTCCTATTGTTTTGACAGGTCGTGACCTAGTCGGTGAATCAAAAACAGGTTCGGGTAAGACTCACACTTTCCTATTGCCGATTTTCCAGCAATTAGATGAAGCCGACGATAGTGTTCAAGCAGTCATTACTGCACCGAGCCGTGAATTAGCTACTCAAATTTACCAAGCAGCCCGTCAGATTGCAGCCCACTCAGATGTCGAAGTTCGTGTGGTTAATTATGTGGGTGGTACGGATAAGGCTCGCCAGATTGACAAATTGGCAAGTAACCAGCCTCATATTGTTATCGGAACGCCTGGCCGTATTTATGACTTAGTTAAGTCTGGTGACCTAGCTATTCACAAGGCTAAGACCTTTGTGGTCGATGAGGCAGATATGACCTTGGATATGGGATTCTTGGAAACTGTTGATAAGATTGCTGGAAGCCTTCCAAAAGACTTGCAATTCATGGTCTTCTCAGCGACTATCCCACAAAAACTGCAACCATTCTTGAAAAAATACTTATCAAATCCTGTTATGGAGAAAATCAAGACCAAAACGGTCATTTCTGATACCATTGATAATTGGTTGATTTCTACAAAGGGACGTGACAAGAATGCTCAAATTTACCAGTTAACTCAGTTGATGCAACCGTATTTGGCAATGATTTTTGTTAACACTAAAATGCGTGCTGATGAATTGCATTCATATCTGACTGCTCAAGGCTTGAAGGTAGCGAAGATTCATGGAGATATTGCCCCTCGTGAACGCAAGCGTATCATGAACCAGGTGAAAAATCTGGATTTTGAGTACATTGTCGCAACAGACTTGGCAGCGCGTGGGATTGACATTGAAGGTGTCAGCCATGTCATCAATGATGCCATTCCGCAAGATTTATCTTTCTTTGTTCACCGTGTTGGTCGTACTGGAAGAAATGGCCTACCAGGTACAGCTATTACCCTTTACCAACCCAGTGATGACTCGGATATCCGTGAGTTGGAGAAATTGGGAATCAAGTTTACTCCTAAAATGGTCAAAGACGGGGAATTTCAAGATACTTATGACCGTGATCGTCGTGCCAACCGTGAGAAAAAACAAGATAAACTTGATATCGAAATGATTGGTTTGGTTAAAAAGAAAAAGAAAAAAGTCAAACCAGGTTATAAGAAGAAAATTCAATGGGCGGTTGATGAAAAACGCCGCAAGACCAAGCGCGCTGAAAATCGCGCACGTGGTCGTGCAGAGCGTAAAGCAAAACGCCAAACATTTTAATAGTAATTGTTGGAGTAATGAGCTCCAACTTTTTGCTTTATAAGAACGAAATATCTACATTGAAACACTACATTAAAGACTGCAAATTGCGCTAAAAAATGATATAATGATGGAGTTATATAGTCCCGATAAGATGGTAGAAATTTCTAGTTTTTCTTTCGAGTCGCAACTCGTAGATGATAGGGATCTCTATCAGTACTTTGTAACTCTATAACACTATTTTTAAGGGGGGACATTTTTATGTCAGAACGTAAATTATTCACGTCTGAATCTGTATCTGAGGGGCATCCAGATAAGATTGCAGACCAAATTTCAGATGCGATTTTGGATGCTATTTTAGCTAAGGATCCAGAAGCGCACGTTGCTGCTGAGACAGCTGTATATACTGGTTCCGTCCATGTTTTTGGTGAAATATCTACAAATGCCTATGTGGATATTAACCGTGTGGTTCGTGATACCATTGCAGAGATTGGCTACACCAATACAGAGTATGGTTTTTCTGCTGAGACGGTGGGAGTTCATCCGTCACTTGTTGAGCAGTCACCAGATATCGCTCAAGGGGTTAACGAAGCCTTGGAGGTTCGTGGAAATGCTGATCAAGATCCACTGGATTTGATTGGTGCTGGAGACCAAGGTCTCATGTTTGGATTTGCAGTGGATGAAACAGAAGAGCTTATGCCTTTGCCAATTTCACTCAGTCATAAATTGGTTCGTCGTCTGGCAGAACTTCGTAAGTCTGGTGAAATCAGTTATCTTCGTCCAGATGCTAAATCACAAGTTACAGTTGAGTATGATGAAAATGACCGTCCAGTACGTGTGGACACAGTTGTTATTTCAACTCAGCATGATCCAGAAGTCAGCAACGAACAAATTCACAATGATGTGATTAACAAGGTTATCAAAGAAGTAATTCCAGCATCTTATTTGGATGAGCAAACAAAATTCTTCATCAATCCAACTGGTCGATTTGTAATCGGTGGACCTCAAGGGGACTCAGGTTTGACTGGTCGTAAGATTATCGTGGATACCTATGGTGGCTACTCTCGTCATGGTGGCGGTGCCTTCTCTGGGAAGGATGCGACTAAGGTAGACCGTTCTGCGTCATATGCAGCTCGCTATATTGCCAAAAATATCGTTGCAGCTGGTTTGGCTAAGAAGGCAGAAGTACAGTTGGCCTACGCTATCGGTGTTGCGCAGCCTGTTTCTGTTCGTATCGATACTTTCGGTACAGGAACAGTAGCTGAAAGCAAGCTTGAAAAAGCGGCTCGTCAAATCTTTGACCTTCGCCCTGCAGGAATTATACAAATGTTGGATCTTAAACGTCCAATTTACCGTCAAACAGCGGCTTATGGACATATGGGACGTACAGATATTGACCTTCCATGGGAGCGTCTCGATAAAGTAGATGCTTTGAAAGAAGCAGTAAAATAAGATTCTAAGAGGGGATTCCCCTCTTTTTTAATATACTATTTCCTCCAAAATCATTGAAATTATAGCTTGAATTTGATATGATGGTTCTATGGATAAAAGTAGAGCAAAGCGTGAGAATCACGATAAGAGAAGAATGAGTTTAATAGCCTTAGTAGCTATCTTTTCAGTAAGCATTTGTGTCCTTGGATCGATGATTGGATATAAAATATATACAAAGCAAAGTTTTGAGCAAAAGATTGAAACGCTCAAAAAAGAGAAAGATGATCAATTGAGTGAGGGAAATCAGAAGGATCATTTTCGTAAGGGACAAGCTGAAGTGATTGCCTATTATCCTCTCCAAGGGGAGCAAGTGATTTCGTCTATAAAAGAAATCATGACAAAGGATATTAAGGAAAATCTGGAAGATAAGGAAAATCTGGTTTTTTATTATACAGAGAAACAGGATTCAACTTTAAAAGGGATTGTCAACCGAAATGTGTTGAAACAAGTCTATGATTTAACTTCGTCAAAAGTTGAAGAGACTGAAAAAACTAGTCTAGCGAAAGTGCATTTGACAGAAGATGGTAAACCTTTTACACTTGATCAACTATTTTCAGATGCTAGTAAGGTTAAAGAGAAGCTGTTAAAAGAAATCACTTCTTTCTTACAGGATAAGAAATTAGAACAAGAAAAGGTCGATCAGGTTGTTAAAGGCTTTTCTGACCAAGACTTGTCTGCATGGAACTTTGATTACAAGGATAGTCAGATTATCCTTTATCCAAGTCAGGCGGTTGAAAATCTAGATGAGATTGCCTTGCCGGTATCTAGTTTCTTTGAAGTTATTCAGTCCTCTTACTTATTAGATAAGGATGCAGAACTATATAAGGCTTATTATGAAAAGAAAAATCGTAAAGTAGTAGCCTTGACTTTTGATGATGGACCAAATCCTGCAACGACAAATCAAGCATTAGATACACTTTCTAAGTATGGTATCAAGGCAACTTTCTTTGTTTTAGGTAAGAATGTTTCTGGCAATGAAGAGATTCTGAAACGTATGAAAGCAGATGGTCATGTCATTGGAAACCATAGTTGGAGCCATCCAGTGCTTTCAAAACTTTCGCTTGATGACGCTAAAAAACAAATAACTGATACTGAGGATGCGCTAACTAAAGTCCTGGGCTCTAGTTCTAAACTTATGCGTCCGCCTTATGGAGCCATTACGGACGAAATTCGCAATAGCCTCGATTTGAGTTTTATTATGTGGGATGTGGATAGTCTGGACTGGAAGAGTAAAAATGAAGCAGCTATTTTGACAGAAATTCAGCGTGAAGTCAAGAATGGTTCTATTATTCTTATGCATGATATCCATGCTGAGACAGTAAATGCTCTGCCGAAGGTTATTGACTATTTGAAAGGGCAAGGTTATGACTTTGTAACCGTACCAGATTTGTTAGACTCTCGCCTCAAAGCCCACCAGCTTTACTACGACCGTGATCAATAATTCAAAAAATCTAAAGAGATAAGTTTTCTTTGAGAATTTATTTCTTTGGATTTTCTTCACATAGAAAGGAAAAATAATGAAATCTTATACTTTAAATAATGGCGTTACAATACCAGTTCTGGGTTTTGGAACCTGGAAGGCTGAAAATGGGGAGATTGCTTACCAAGCTGTCCTAGAGGCTTTAAAGGCGGGCTATCGCCATATCGATACGGCAGCTATCTATAAAAATGAAGAAAGCGTTGGTCGTGCTATTCAAGACAGTGGCGTTCCGCGTGAGGAAATTTTTGTTACCAGTAAACTCTGGAATACAAACCATAACTATGAGCAAGCTCGTCAGGCTTTTGAAGAGTCTTTAGAGAAGCTGGGCTTGGAATATTTGGATTTGTATTTGATTCATTGGCCAAATCCAAAACCTCTTAGGGAAAATGACCAATGGAAAGTCCGAAATTCAGAAGTCTGGAGAGCGATGGAGGACCTTTATCAAGAAGGCAAAATACGTGCTATCGGGGTTAGTAATTTTCTTCCCCATCATTTGGATGCTTTGCTTGAAACATCAAGAATCGTCCCAGCTGTCAATCAGGTACGCTTGGCGCCAGGTGTGTATCAAGATCACGTCGTAGATTACTGTCGTGAAAAAGGAATTTTATTGGAAGCTTGGGGACCTTTTGGTCAGGGAGAACTTTTTGATAGCAAGCAAGTCCAAGAAATCGCAGCAAATCACGGAAAGTCTGTTGCCCAGATAGCCTTAGCTTGGAGCTTGACAGAAGGATTTTTACCACTTCCAAAATCTGTTACAGCATCCCGTATTCAGGCTAATCTTGATTGTTTCGGAATTGAGCTGAGTCACGAGGAGCGTGAAACCTTAAAAGCGATTGCTGTTCAGTCTGGTGCTCCACGAGTTGATGATATGGATTTCTAGAAAATCATAAAAAGAATTGTACATTGTTCTAATTTTTGATATAATAGTCAGCAGGAAAGAAAGTCTTATGGCGTTCTTCAAGCGAGCTTGGGATAGTGGGAGCCAAGTAGGGCAAAATAAAGAACTGGCGCTTTCTGTAGTATTTTCAAAAACAATGAAGTAATAAATTAGGGTGGAACCGCGTTTCTGACGCCCCTAGGTTAAATCAACCTAGGATTGTCGGACGCGGTTCTTTTGCTTATTCAGTCTATTGTGTGAAAGAAAGGAGAGACGTGGAAAACCTTTATCTTGTAAAAGACGATAGTCAACTAGCTACATTTCGTGATTTTGTAGTAAGAAATACAGAAAAGTTGAAAGATTATCAATCTTTTTTAAAGAATGAACTTGCAGTCTGTGATTTACCGCAAGCCGTTATTTGGTCAAGTTTTAATGCTGCTACACAGATTATTAGGGAAAGTGCTGTTCCAGCCTATACAAATAATAGACGAATGGTTATGACGCCTGATTTAGCTGTTTGGAAAGAGTTATATTTGTATCAGTTGATGGACTACGAGTGTTCTCAGCAAACTCAAGCAATAGAAAATCACTATCATTCTTTATCTGAAAATTTCCTCTTACAGATTGTAGGACATGAGTTAACTCATTGGTCGGAGCACTTTTTAGATGATTTTGATGGTTACGACTCTTATATCTGGTTCGAAGAGGGGATGGTTGAATATATTAGTCGCAAGTATTTCTTGACAGAAGAGGAATTTCAAGCGGAAAAAATTTGTAATCAATCTCTTGTAGAACTTTTCCAGAAGAAGTATGATTGGCATTCATTGAATGATTTTGGTTCTTCGACTTACGATAAGAACTATGCAAGTATTTTTTACGAATACTGGCGTAGTTTTTTGACAATAGATAAGTTGGTAGAAAATCTAGGTAGTGTACAAGCGGTCTTCGATTCTTATCATTTATGGGCAAATACAGATAAAACTCTTCCCTTGTTAAATTGGTTTGTTCAGCAGAAATTAATTGAAAAAGAAATATAAAAACTAAAGGAGTAAACAATGTCTAAGAAATTAACATTTCACTGCGTCAGTGGCAGAGGCCTCCTTACAGTTGGACTGCCCCACGCTCAGCACTAGAGTGCCTGAGCTAGACGCAGTATTAACTCGTCTTGCCTCGTATCATCGACGAGGCAGACTCGTGTCGCAAGTAATTTATATACAAAGGAGTAAAAAATGTCTAAAAAATTGACTTTCCAGGAAATCATCCTTACTTTGCAACAATTTTGGAATGACCAAGGTTGTATGCTCATGCAGGCTTATGATAATGAAAAAGGTGCGGGGACAATGAGTCCATACACTTTCCTTCGTGCTATCGGACCTGAGCCATGGAATGCGGCTTATGTAGAGCCATCACGTCGTCCTGCTGACGGTCGTTACGGGGAAAATCCTAACCGCCTTTACCAACACCACCAATTCCAAGTGGTCATGAAGCCATCTCCATCAAACATCCAAGAACTTTACCTTGAGTCTTTGGAAAAATTGGGAATCAATCCTTTGGAACACGATATTCGTTTCGTTGAGGATAACTGGGAAAATCCATCTACTGGTTCAGCTGGTCTTGGTTGGGAAGTTTGGCTTGATGGGATGGAAATCACTCAATTCACTTATTTCCAACAAGTTGGTGGATTGGCAACTGGTCCTGTGACTGCGGAAGTTACCTATGGTTTGGAGCGTTTGGCTTCTTACATTCAAGAAGTAGACTCTGTCTATGATATCGAGTGGGCTGATGGTGTAAAATACGGAGAAATCTTTATTCAGCCTGAGTATGAGCATTCAAAATATTCATTTGAAATTTCGGACCAAGAAATGTTGCTGGAAAACTTTGATAAGTTTGAAAAAGAAGCTGGTCGTGCTCTGGAAGAAGGCTTAGTTCACCCTGCCTATGACTATGTTCTCAAATGTTCACACACCTTTAACCTGCTTGATGCACGTGGGGCCGTATCTGTAACAGAACGTGCAGGCTATATCGCTCGTATCCGTAACTTGGCCCGTGTCGTAGCCAAAACCTTTGTCGCAGAACGCAAACGCCTAGGTTACCCACTTTTAGATGAAGCAACACGTACTAAACTTTTAGCAGAAGACGCAGAATAGTGAGTAATACTGTGCTCTAAAATCGTTAGAGGCAAGTCGAAGACTTGCTAGAGGGATATGCACCGCCGTACTGTTATGTGGGGATTTTTGAAACCTTAGGTTCAAAAATCAGTCAGCTAAATCCACTTTGATGAGACTGTTGGAAATCTTGATCAATTTTGCATTAGATTTCCATACAGACTCACAAAGTTAGTTAGCGACGTTCCCAGTACCTAAGGTGCATATCAAAAAAGATTGAAGAAAATGTAAAGGAAAAAACATGACAAAAAACTTATTAGTAGAACTCGGTCTTGAAGAATTACCAGCCTATGTTGTCACACCAAGTGAAAAACAACTAGGCGAAAAAATGGCAGCCTTCCTCAAGGAAAACCGCTTGTCTTTTGAAGCCATTCAAACCTTCTCAACACCACGTCGTTTGGCTGTTCGTGTGACTGGTCTTGCAGACAAGCAGTCTGATTTGACAGAAGATTTCAAGGGTCCAGCAAAGAAAATTGCCTTGGATAGTGATGGAAACTTCACCAAAGCAGCTCAAGGATTTGTCCGTGGAAAAGGCTTGACGGTTGAAGATATCGAATTCCGTGAAATCAAAGGTGAAGAATATGTCTATGTCACTAAGGAAGAAGTTGGTCAAGCAGTTGAAGCTATTGTTCCTGGTGTTGTAGATGTCTTGAAGTCATTGACTTTCCCTGTCAGCATGCACTGGGCTGGAAATAGTTTTGAATACATCCGCCCTGTTCACACTTTAACTGTTCTCTTGGATGAGCAAGAGTTTGACTTGGATTTCCTTGATATCAAGGGGGATCGTGTGAGCCGTGGTCATCGTTTCTTGGGACAAGAAACTAAGATTCAGTCAGCTTTGAGCTATGAAGAAGACCTTCGTGCACAGTTTGTAATTGCGGATCCTCGTGAACGTGAGCAAATGATTGTTGACCAAATCAAGGAAATTGAGGTGAAACATGGTGTACGTATCGAAATTGATGCTGATTTGCTTAATGAAGTCTTGAACTTGGTTGAATACCCAACTGCCTTTATGGGAAGTTTTGATGCTAAATACCTTGAAGTTCCAGAAGAAGTTTTGGTGACTTCAATGAAAGAACACCAACGTTACTTTGTTGTTCGTGATCAAGACGGTAAACTATTGCCAAACTTTATTTCAGTCCGTAACGGAAACGCAGAGCATTTGGAAAATGTCATTAAAGGAAATGAAAAAGTTTTGGTAGCTCGTTTGGAAGACGGTGAATTCTTCTGGCGTGAAGACCAAAAATTGGTTATTTCAGACCTTGTTGAAAAATTAAACAATGTCACCTTCCATGAGAAAATTGGTTCCCTTCGTGAACACATGATTCGTACTGGTCAGATTGCTATTCTCTTGGCAGAAAAAGCAGGCTTGTCAGCGGATGAAACGATTGACCTAGCCCGTGCAGCAGCCATTTACAAGTTTGACTTGTTGACAGGTATGGTTGGCGAATTTGACGAGCTCCAAGGTATTATGGGGGAGAAATATGCCCTTCTTTCTGGTGAAACTCCAGCAGTTGCAGCTGCTATTCGTGAACACTACATGCCTACATCAGCCGAAGGAGAACTTCCAGAGAGCAAGGTTGGAGCCATTCTAGCCATTGCAGACAAATTGGATACGATTTTGAGTTTCTTCTCAGTAGGTTTGATTCCATCAGGTTCTAATGACCCTTATGCCCTTCGTCGTGCGACGCAAGGTGTGGTTCGTATCTTGGATGCCTTTGGTTGGCACATTGCTATGGATGAGCTGATTGATAGCCTTTATGCTTTGAAATTTGACAGCTTGACTTATGAAAATAAGACAGAGGTTATGGAATTTATCAAGGCTCGTGTTGATAAGATGATGGGTTCTACTCCAAAAGATATCAAGGAAGCCGTTCTTGCAGGATCAAACTTTGTTGTGGCGGATATGTTGGAAGCGGCAAGTGCTCTCGTAGAAGCAAGCAAGGAAGAAGACTTCAAACCATCTGTTGAATCACTTTCTCGTGCCTTTAACTTGGCTGAGAAGGCAGAAGGAGTTGCTACAGTTGATTCAGCTCTCTTTGAGAATGAAGAAGAGAAAGCCTTGGCAGAAGCAGTAGAATCACTCGTTTTGTCAGGGACTGCCAGTCAGCAATTGAAACAGCTCTTTGCGCTTAGTCCAGTTATTGATGCTTTCTTTGAAAATACTATGGTTATGGCCGAAGATCAGGCTGTCCGTCAAAATCGTTTGGCTATCTTGTCTCATTTAACTCAAAAAGCAGCTAAACTTGCACGTTTTAACCAAATCAATACTAAATAAACTCAGTCAAACGGACTGTATCTTATCACAAAGGAGAAGAAATGGATCCGAAAAAAATCGCTCGTATCAACGAGCTTGCCAAAAAGAAAAAAACAGAAGGCTTAACTTCTGCTGAAAAAGTGGAACAAGCTAAACTTCGTGAGGAGTATATCGAAGGCTATCGTCGCTCTGTTCGTCACCACATCGAAGGGATCAAAATTGTTGACGAAGAAGGAAACGATGTTACACCAGAAAAACTACGCCAAGTACAACGTGAAAAAGGTTTACATGGCAGAAGTCTTGATGATCCAAATTCATAAAAACTATTCTTTCTTTTAACAAAGATTGGTGAAATCATAATCAAAAGACTAGCAGATACAAACTGCTAGTCTTTTTTGGTTAAAAAAGGAACCAATTTGGTTCCTAAAACTACTATTAGTTGCTTGCTCCAGATGTAGCGTCTGCACCACCACCGTGGCCTCCAGCCTCACCTGCATCAGAAGCTCCAGATGTAGCATCTGCATCACCGTGACCATGTCCGCCAGCAGGAGCTGCAGCATTTCCACCAACTAGACGTTGACCAGTTGTATTGAGGTACCAATCAAGCCATGGTTGGAAGTTGAAGACTATTTCATTGATACCAGCGTATGATCCATCAGGATAGTACATAGCTTGATAGTTGTGAGTATTGATAACCCCTGCAGGAGATCCAGGAACGATTGTACGAACATATTCTTGATCACCATTACGCAGTACACCGACAACCCATTCAACATTTTTCATACGTCCACCGGGAAGTGAGTTATGGACAGTTGAGAGACGGTTACCAGATTGAGATGGTACACGTTTAGCAAACATGGTGTTTGGATCTTGGTGAACATTATTGTAGTATAAGAATTGGTTGTTATCATCTGCAAATGTCAATTCAAATGGCATTGCTTTCAAGAACATATCGATTTGGTTAACAGTTAAGATACCATGATCTAGTTTGACATAGGTATCACCTGAAACCGCACCAGTAATTTCAGCAACTTTTTCAACCCATTCTGGATCATCGGGATCAACTTCTGTGATTGTGGTAGCAATTGGTCTGCCACAATCCAAATCTTCTGGTTCAATTGGTTTTGGTTTTTTCAATTTTGAAACAACTCCTACATATTTTACAAAATTATCCAAGCAAGTTTCAAGGAAATTAATAGTTCCTTCGTTCGTGATATTACCCTCTGCGTCAAATGCTTCTTTGGCTTTACCAAGAAGGAATTCGTTACCTGGAAGTGTGTAGGCATTGACACCTGGAGCGTCAAGAATCTTACGAAGGTGAACTTGGGCACGAGAAGTACCTTGGTCGTAGTAAGAAGCACCCACAATCATGACTGGTTTGTTTTCAAATGGATGAACTTCGTATGAAAGCCATTCAAGAACAGATTTAAGAGAAGCTGAGATTGTGTGGTTGTGCTCAGGAGTGGCGATAATGACACCATCAGCACGAGTAATTCTGTTATACAAGAGACGCAATTGGAAACTTTCATCCCATTTTTCGTCTTGGTTAAACATTGGAACTTCATCAATTTCGAGGACTTCTAATTCAAATTTGAGTTTGAAGTGACGACGGATAAATTCCAAGAGTTTACGGTTATATGATTGATCGTAGTTTGATCCTACAAGTCCAACAAATTTCATTCTTTTTGGTCTCCTATCTTACAAATTTTCCCAGTCAAAGTCTTCAGCATCTTTGCGAAGTAGTTCTTGTGCGTTACGCAATTTTTCCGTGATTTTTACAAAGATACGGAAGTCGTCAAAAGTAGCATCCAGTTTTTTGATAACATCAAGATCTACTAAATCTCCACTTGGGTTAAAGGCTTGAAGAGAGTGTGAAAGCAAGAATTCATCTGGAAGGACACTTGCTTTAATTTCTGGTGCGTTTAAGATTTGACGAAGTTGTAATTGGGCGCGTGATGAACCAAGAGTACCATATGAAGCACCAGTAATCATGATTGGTTTGTTCAAAAGTGGGTAAATACCGTATGACAACCAAGCAAGAGCGCTCATCAAAACAGCTGGGATAGAGTGGTCATATTCAGGAGTACCGATAATAACACCATCAGCCTCTTCAATTTTAGCAGCAATTTCTAAGATTTCAGCAGGTACTTGCTTGTCAGCTGGCTTGTTAAAGACAGGGATGTCTTTGATTTCAACAAGTTCAATTTCAGCTTTGTCAGCAAAGTGTTTTTGCATGTATTGAAGCAATTGACGGTTTGTAGAACGTTTTGAATTTGTTCCAACAATAGCAATAAGTTTTAACATGAGATTTCCTTTCTCTTTTTACATAATACGATTTTAAAACTCCATTGAAACAGTTGTTTCTATAGAGTAGGAATTCCTGAAGAACAGCTTAGGTGACCTTCCTTATCGATGAGGATAGCTTCGATGCCCTCCAAACTTTCGACTTGCCAGAGGATAGAAGCAGGTCTTTCTCCAAAGAGTCGAGTTGTCCAGATTTCTCCATCAACAGATTTATCAGAGATGATAGTTAGACTTGCTAGTTCCGTTTCAACAGGATATCCTGTTTGGCTGTCAAAAATATGATGGTAATCTTTTCCATCGACAGTCAGGTGACGTTCGTAAATGCCTGAAGTCACGACAGATTTATTGACAATAGGGATGGTCATTAAGTGATTTCCCCTCGGATTGGCTGGGTCTTGAATCCCAATTTGCCAAGGCTGATCCCCTCTTGCCTGATTTTTTCCAATGGTCAGGATATTCCCTCCCAGATTGATCAAGGCAGATGTCACTCCCTCTTCTCTCAGAAATTGGGCAACCTTATCCGCACTATAACCCTTGGCTAAACAACCAAGATCGATCTTCATTCCTTTCTGTTTTAGAAACACAGTAGAAGTGGAAGAATCTAACTCGATAGAATGAGGATTGATTAAAGGTAACACCGATTCAATTTCTTGAGGTTGGGCGACCTTGGCATCTGAAAAACCAATGCGCCAGGTTTGAATCAAGGGACCAATGCTGATGTTGAGATGACTAGAGGGCGCTAGGCTATGCTCTAATCCAAGTGAAATCAGTTCAAACAAATCAGGATGAACTTTGACTGGAGCTATTCCAGCTTGATAATTGATTTCCATCAACTCAGATTCTTGACTATTGGCATTGAAGCGGTATTCAAGCTCTTTGAGCAAATCAAAGGATTTTTGGAGCAAGCTATCGGCTCGCTCATCCACTAATGAAATAGTGATAGTAGTCCCCATTAGCCGTTCAGAATGTGAACTAAGAGGCAAGCTACCAACTCCTTTCTCTTATGAAAAGAAGGTTGAAACATTGTAAATTTATATTAAATTTAACCCCTTACATTTTCTTTCCATGATACTAGCATACCATAAAGTCAGCGTTTTCACAAATAAAATTTGTAAACTTGTCAAGAAATATGCTCAGAAAATAAAGAGTAATTGTAAGAATGGCTGATAAAATACAGATTATTTACATTTTTTTACAAAAAAATCGGGAAAATTAGCTAAACTCTTGTAAACGCTAACAGTAAATGTTATACTAGAAGAGTAAATTTTTAATTAAAGGTAGGAATTTTTCTATGAGTAAAATCGTTGTAGTTGGTGCTAACCACGCTGGTACAGCATGTATTAATACTATGTTGGATAATTTTGGCAATGAGAACGAAATCGTTGTATTCGACCAAAACTCTAACATCTCTTTCCTAGGATGTGGAATGGCCCTTTGGATCGGTGAACAAATTGACGGTGCTGAAGGCTTGTTCTATTCTGATAAAGAAAAATTGGAAGCTAAAGGTGCTAAGGTTTACATGAACTCACCAGTTCTTTCAATCGACTATGATAACAAAGTAGTTACAGCAGAAGTTGAAGGGAAAGAGCACAAAGAATCATACGAGAAATTGATTTTCGCTACAGGTTCTACACCAATCTTGCCACCAATCGAAGGTGTTGAAATTGTTAAAGGAAACCGCGAATTTAAAGCAACTCTTGAAAACGTACAATTCGTGAAATTGTACCAAAATGCTGAAGAAGTTATCAATAAACTTGCTGACAAGAGCCAACACCTCGACCGTATCGCCGTTGTTGGTGGTGGTTACATCGGTGTTGAACTTGCTGAAGCCTTTGAGCGTCTTGGAAAAGAAGTTGTCCTTGTTGATATCGTTGATACTGTTTTGAACGGTTACTATGACAGAGACTTCACACAAATGATGGCGAAGAACTTGGAAGACCACAACATTCGCTTGGCTCTTGGTCAAACTGTTAAAGCAATCGAGGGTGACGGTAAAGTTGAACGCTTGATTACTGATAAAGAAACTTTCGATGTGGATATGGTTATCCTTGCAGTTGGTTTCCGTCCAAATACTGCTCTTGCTGATGGTAAGATTGAACTCTTCCGTAACGGTGCTTTCCTTGTAAACAAGAAACAAGAAACTTCACTTCCTGGTGTATTTGCTGTTGGAGACTGTGCGACTGTTTATGACAACGCTCGTAAAGATACAAGCTACATCGCACTTGCTTCAAACGCAGTTCGTACTGGTATTGTTGGTGCTTACAATGCTTGTGGACATGAATTGGAAGGAATCGGTGTTCAAGGTTCAAACGGTATCTCAATCTACGGTCTTCACATGGTTTCAACTGGTTTGACTCTTGAAAAAGCTAAAGCTGCTGGTTACAACGCAACTGAAACAGGCTTTAACGATCTTCAAAAACCAGAATTCATGAAACATGATAACCATGAAGTAGCCATCAAGATTGTCTTTGACAAAGATAGTCGTGAAATTCTTGGTGCACAAATGGTTTCACATGACCCTGCGATTAGTATGGGAATTCACATGTTCTCACTTGCTATTCAAGAGCATGTGACAATTGATAAATTGGCATTGACAGACCTATTCTTCTTGCCACACTTCAACAAACCATACAACTACATCACAATGGCTGCACTTACAGCTGAAAAATAAAATTTGATGAACTATCTGGCCTTAAGTTAAGGTCAGATAGTTTTTTAGTCAATATGTACCCATACAATTGCATTTTTTTTATCTTGTGATTCATTCTAATCTAACTTAAAATGAAATGGTAGCTACCAATACAAATGATGAGGATAAAGAAATGACTGAAAATCGTTATGAACTAAATAAAAACTTGGCGCAGATGCTCAAGGGTGGAGTTATCATGGACGTTCAAAATCCTGAACAAGCCCGTATCGCTGAAGCTGCTGGTGCGGCAGCTGTTATGGCCTTGGAGAGGATTCCGGCTGATATTCGTGCAGCTGGTGGTGTTTCCCGTATGAGTGATCCAAAGATGATTAAGGAAATCCAAGAAGCGGTTAGCATTCCAGTGATGGCCAAGGTCAGAATAGGCCATTTTGTTGAAGCCCAGATTTTAGAGGCTATCGAAATTGACTATATCGATGAGAGTGAAGTTCTATCTCCAGCTGATGACCGTTTTCATGTGGATAAGAAAGAATTCCAAGTTCCTTTTGTCTGTGGAGCTAAGGATTTGGGTGAAGCCTTGCGTCGTATCGCTGAAGGTGCTTCTATGATTCGTACCAAAGGAGAACCGGGTACGGGGGATATCGTCCAAGCTGTTCGTCATATGCGTATGATGAATCAGGAAATTCGCCGCATTCAAAACCTACGTGAGGACGAACTTTATGTTGCTGCTAAGGACTTGCAAGTCCCTGTAGAATTGGTTCAATACGTCCATCAACATGGAAAATTGCCAGTTGTAAACTTTGCAGCTGGAGGTGTTGCAACGCCAGCAGATGCTGCGCTGATGATGCAATTAGGGGCAGAGGGTGTCTTTGTCGGTTCAGGTATTTTCAAGTCAGGAGATCCTGTTAAACGGGCTAGTGCCATTGTTAAGGCTGTGACTAACTTCCGAAATCCTCAAATCCTAGCTCAAATCTCTGAAGATTTAGGAGAAGCCATGGTTGGTATCAATGAAAATGAAATCCAAATTCTCATGGCTGAGCGAGGAAAATAGATGAAAATTGGAATATTGGCCTTGCAAGGTGCCTTTGCAGAACATGCAAAAGTGCTAGATAAATTAGGCGTATACAATGTCGAAATCAGAAATCTAGAGGATTTTCAGCAACATCAGAGTGACTTGTCGGGTTTGATTTTGCCTGGTGGTGAGTCTACAACCATGGGCAAGCTCTTACGTGACCAGAGGATGTTGCTTCCCATTCGAGAAGCCATTCTATCTGGTTTACCAGTCTTTGGAACCTGTGCAGGCTTAATTTTGCTGGCTAAGGAAATCACTTCTCAGGAAGAAAGTCATCTTGGAACCATGGATATAGTGGTTGAGCGCAATGCTTATGGGCGCCAACTAGGTAGTTTCTATACGGAAGCAGAATGTAAGGGAGTTGGTCAGATTCCAATGACCTTTATCCGTGGTCCAATTATCAGCAGTGTTGGAGAGGGTGTAGAAATTCTAGCAACAGTGAACGATCAAATTGTTGCAGCCCAAGAAAAAAATATGCTGGTAACTTCTTTTCATCCAGAATTGACTGATGATGTTCGCTTGCACCAGTACTTTATCAATATGTGTAAACAAAAAAGTTGAGATTGAATTTCTCAACTTTTTTACATGAAATAAACAATGGCAATGTACTGTAGGGCAGATGCTGCTAGGATAAAGAGATGCCAAATCATGTGGAAATAAGGTTTTTTCTTGGCGTAAAATCCAGCCCCAACTGTATAACAGAGTCCGCCCGTTACCATAAGACTCCAAAAGATTGGTGTTGTTTGACTGATAATGGCTGGAATGATAGCAAGAACCAACCAGCCCATAATCAGGTAAAGAGCAAGGCTAAATTTCTCATTGACCTTTTTAGCAAAGATTTTATAGAGGATTCCGAAGATGGTCGTTCCCCACTGGATCGCAATAATCAGATAGCCAAACCAGTTATTCATCAAAGTCAGTACGACAGGTGTATAAGAGCCTGCAATAGCAACATAAATCATCGAATGGTCAATGATTCTCAAGACATATTTATGGGTCGAACCATAGGCCATAGAGTGATAAATGGTGGATGATAGGAACATGAGAAAGAGACTAATAACGAAAATGGAAACGCCGATAGATGATAAAAATCCGTGAGCCTCATAACTATAGGTGGATGAAATGGGGAGTAAGATGAGCATGATGACTGCGCCTACGGCATGGGTCACGCTATTAGCAATCTCCTCTCCAAAACTGAGTTGTTTGCTGAGCTTTAGGCTGGTGTTCATTGGATTACCTCCTCTTCTTTGATAAGGATTAAGTCTAGAGTTTGATGATAGAGTTTAACGGTTTGGCAGCTGGTTTGGATAATAGGGTTTGCTGGGTCAATTCCTTGGTTCATATAGTCCACAAAAGCATCGTAGAGTTGTTCTGAACTTGCTTGACTTTGTAGAGTATTCAGTGTCTGAGCGATTTCTTGAATAGAAAATACAGACTTGAGGGTTGTGATAGCAATCAAACGGGCAATCTGTTGGCGTTGGTATTTTTTCTTGTCAGGCTTTGTTAGGTAACCATGTTTCACATAATTGTTGACCATAGATGCTGTCAGGCCCTTGTCTTTATCAGGAGAGATAGGGGCGCAGACCTGATTTACATAGAGCAAAACTTGGTCCAGATAGAGGTCAATGTTTGGAATTTCTGCCCATTTTGGGTAGGAAAAAGCAGTTTTCATTTTCAACTCCTGTTTATCTAGTTTTAATAACTAGATTATAAAATAATAAAAACAGAAAGTCAAGTTTTAACTGCTTGTAGAAAGACTTAAATTATGCTATGATGGGAGAAAGTAGTCAGAAATGAGGAGAAAAGATGGAAATTCGTTTAGCTTTTCCAAATGAAGTAGATGCCATCATGCAGGTGATGGAAGATGCTAAAAAATGTTTAGCAGATGCTGGTAGTGACCAGTGGCAAAATGGTTATCCAAATGCTGATATTATTATTGAGGATATTATCTCAGGCCAAGCCTACGTAGCCTTGGAGGAGGGAGAACTACTAGCTTATGCAGCTGTGACCAAAAGTCCAGAGGCAGCCTATGAAGCCATTTATGAAGGAAAATGGCAGGCTGGAGAGTCAGAATACCTAGTCTTTCACCGTATCGCTGTGGCTACAGATGTTCAGGGACAGGGAGTAGCTCAAACCTTCTTAGAGGGCTTGATTGAAGGTTTTGACTATCTAGATTTTCGCTCAGATACGCATGTTGCAAACAAGGTCATGCAGCATATCTTTGAAAAACTCGGTTTTAAACAGGTTGGTAAGGTTCCAGTTGATGGCGAACGCTTGGCCTATCAAAAATTGAAGAAATAATGCAAAAGAAGTATGCAAAAATGCTCTACACTTCGCCAATAGGAACCTTGTCCGTAGTTGCTGACGAGCAATATCTGTATGGCATTTGGGTACAGGACCAGAAGCATTTTGAAAGGGGATTAGGAGATGAAACAATAGAAGAAGTTGTTAGTCATCCTGTTTTAGCCCCAGTTATTGCTTGCTTAGATGGTTACTTTAAAGGCAAGTCTCAGAATTTATCCAACTTACCTTTGGCTCCAATCGGTACGGATTTTGAAAAGCGAGTTTGGTCCTATTTACAGGGAATTCCTTATGGTCAGACAGTGACCTATGGACAAATAGCTCAAGACCTGCAAGTGGCTTCTGCTCAAGCAATTGGTGGAGCAGTAGGTCGCAATCCGTGGTCTATCCTAGTACCTTGTCATCGTGTGCTGGGAGCAGGAAAGCGTCTGACTGGTTATGCCGCAGGAGTGGAAAAGAAAGCCTGGCTCTTGGACCATGAAGGCGCAGATTTTAAAGATATAAAATAGAAAGTGAAAGACATGTTAGAATTTATCGAATACCCAAAATGTTCAACTTGTAAAAAAGCAAAACAAGAATTAAATCAATTAGGTGTGGACTACAAAGCTGTTCATATCGTCGAAGAAACACCTAGCCAAGAAGTCATTTTAAACTGGCTAGAAACCTCAGGTTTCGAATTGAAACAATTTTTCAACACTAGTGGAATCAAATACCGGGAACTTGGACTAAAAGATAAGGTAGGAAGTCTGTCAAACCAAGAAGCAGCTGAGTTGCTAGCAAGTGACGGTATGTTGTTAAAGCGCCCCATTTTAGTAGAAAATGGAAGTGTTAAGCAAATTGGTTATCGAAAAGCTTATGAAGAATTGGGACTGAAATAGTTTTTACTTATCTCTTTGATAGATAAAATATATAACCTCCCTGTTTCAAAGTATGATAAACTAGTAGGTAGACAAAGTCTGTATCTGACCGTAGCAAATAATTTCATTGACGGCAGAAGTATGGTAGAATGAATCATTATCAGGAGAGGATGTTTTTATGAATGTTACAACGATTTTAGCATCAGATTGGTACCAAAACTTGATGCAATTGATTCCAGATGGCAAGCTCTTTAGCCTGCGTTCGGTCTTTGATGGAATTCCAAGAATTGTCCAACAACTTCCAACAACGATTATGTTGACCATTGGTGGTGCCCTTTTTGGCTTGGTTTTGGCGCTTCTTTTTGCCATTGTGAAAATCAATCGTGTCAAGATTTTATATCCCTTGCAGGCCTTCTTTGTTAGTTTCTTAAAAGGGACACCGATTTTGGTGCAACTCATGTTGACTTACTACGGAATTCCTTTGGCTTTGAAAGCTCTCAATCAGCAATGGGGTACTGGTCTCAATATCAATGCCATTCCAGCTGCTGCTTTTGCGATTGTTGCCTTTGCTTTTAATGAGGCAGCTTATGCTAGTGAAACCATTCGTGCAGCCATTCTATCAGTTAATCCTGGTGAAATTGAGGCGGCACGTAGTTTGGGGATGACCAGAGCGCAAGTTTATCGTCGTGTGATTATTCCAAATGCGGCCGTTGTGGCGACTCCAACCTTGATCAATTCCCTAATTGGCTTGACCAAGGGAACATCTCTAGCCTTTAGTGCGGGTGTGGTGGAAGTCTTTGCCCAAGCTCAGATTTTGGGTGGAGCTGATTACCGCTATTTTGAACGCTTTATCTCCGTTGCCCTTGTTTATTGGGTAGTCAATATTGGAATTGAAAGCCTCGGTCGTTTCATCGAGAGAAAAATGGCTATTTCTGCACCCGATACAGTTCAAACAGATGTGAAAGGAGACCTTCGTTAATGATTAAGATTTCGAATTTAAGCAAATCCTTTTCAGGACAGACTGTCTTGGATCATCTGAACTTGGATATTCAAAAAGGGGAAGTTGTAGCCTTGATTGGTTCTTCAGGAGCTGGAAAATCAACTTTCCTTCGCAGTCTCAATTATCTTGAAACACCTGACAGTGGCTCTATTCAGATTGATGATTTCTCAGTTGATTTTTCTAAGATTACTCAAGAAGAAATCCTTGCCTTACGCCGTAAGCTGTCCATGGTTTTCCAACAGTTTAATTTGTTTGAACGCCGAACAGCACTTGATAATGTGAAAGAAGGCTTGGTTGTTGTCAAGAAATTATCCGACCAAGAAGCGACTAAGATTGCCAAGGAAGAGTTGGCTAAGGTTGGGCTTTCTGACCGTGAAAACCATTACCCTCGCCATTTATCAGGTGGACAGAAGCAACGGGTTGCCTTGGCGCGTGCTCTCGCTATGAAACCAGATGTCTTGCTCTTAGACGAACCAACTTCAGCTCTTGACCCAGAATTGGTCGGTGAAGTAGAAAAATCTATTGCAGATGCTGCTAAGTCAGGTCAAACCATGATTTTGGTTAGTCATGATATGTCCTTTGTAGCCCAAGTTGCTGATAAGATTCTCTTCTTAGATAAGGGGAAAATCATCGAATCTGGAACACCGGATGAGATTATCCACCATCCTAAAGAAGAGCGGACAAAAGAATTCTTTGCTAGTTACAAACGGACTTATATTTGATATAATAGATAAAGGAAAACTCAGTTAGTTGGACTAGCTGAGTTTACTCTTTAAAAAAGATAGAAATGAGAGAAATCATGCTACTGCAACTATTTTCTTTATATTTCGAGAGTTTGATCTTGACCACCATCCTCGTCCTGATTTTTTTAGGGATTTGGATTGGACTGAGAGCCATGTCGGGAGTTGATAAGACAGCCAAGGCTCGCCAAGCACATCTCTATGATATGATTATGATTGGGGTCTTGGTTGTTCCAGTATTATCCTTTGCGGTTATGAGTTTAATTCTTGTTTTCAAGGCATAATCCTTGCATGATTGACAAGAAAGAGTTAGAATAAAGATAGTTACAACAAGAAAGAAGGAAACTATATGTACGATACTATTATTATCGGTGCTGGACCTGCAGGTATGACTGCAGCCTTGTATGCTGCTCGAAGCAATCTAAAAGTAGCCTTGATTGAAGGTGGTCTGCCAGGTGGTCAGATGAATAATACCTCTGATATCGAAAATTACCCAGGATATGCTAATATTAGTGGACCAGAATTGGCTGAAAAGATGTTTGAACCACTTGAAAATCTTGGTGTTGAGCACATTTATGGTTATGTTGAAAATGTAGAAGACCATGGTGATTTTAAGAAAGTGATTACTGATGACCAAACATATGAAACACGTACAGTTATCATAGCAACTGGTTCTAAACACCGTCCTTTGGGAGTGCCTGGAGAAGAAGAACTGAACAGTCGTGGTGTTTCTTACTGTGCGGTGTGTGATGGTGCTTTCTTCCGTGACCAAGATTTGTTGGTAGTTGGTGGTGGAGATTCAGCTGTTGAAGAAGCCATCTTCTTGACTCGTTTTGCTAAGACTGTTACCATTGTTCACCGTCGTGACCAACTTCGCGCCCAAAAGGTTTTACAAGACCGCGCCTTTGCGAATGAGAAAATCAGCTTTATCTGGGATTCTGTAGTGAAGGAAATCAAGGGTGAAAACCGAGTAGAATCTGTCGTTTTTGAAAATGTGAAAACAGGTCAAGTGACAGAACAAGCCTTCGGTGGCGTCTTTATCTATGTTGGCTTGGACCCTCTTAGCGATTTTGTTAAAGAATTGAATATCCAAGATCAGGCAGGCTGGATTGTGACAGATAACCACATGAAAACTGCAGTTGATGGTATCTTTGCCGTTGGAGATGTTCGCTTGAAAGATCTTCGCCAAGTAACAACAGCAGTTGGAGATGGGGCTATTGCTGGTCAAGAAGCCTATAAATTTATCACAGAACATAGTTAATACACTTCGAAAATCTCTTCAGACCACGTCAGCTTCGCTTTGCCGTAGGTATGGGTACTGACTTCGTCAGTTCTATCCACAACCTCAAAACAGTGTTTTGAGCTGACTTCGTCAGTCTTATCTACAACCTCAAAGCAGTGCTTTGAGCTGTCTACAGTTAGCTTCCTAGTTTGCTCTTTGATTTTCATTGAGTATAATTCATAAAAAAGTTTCCAATCAGATGACTGGAAACTTTTTTATAGTCTATTTCGGAAAACTTCGTACATGAGAATGGCTGCAGCAACACTGGCATTGAGGCTTTGAACATGTCCATTCATAGGAATGGTAATCATTTCATCAACCTGTTTTTTGATGTTGCTAGAGATACCTTTTCCTTCATTTCCGATGATGAGGGCAATTTTCCCTTTTGTATTCCACTTGTGGCAAGGAGTACCGTTCATATCTGTTCCAAAGGTCCAGAAGCTTTCATCCTTGAGTTTGTCTAGAGTTTGACTGAGGTTGGTTACTCGGGCAATGGGAACGTGTTCAATAGCACCTGTGGCCGTTTTGGCAACGACAGGAGTAACACCGACAGCACGATGTTTGGGAATGATGACACCTGAAACATTGGTCGCATCAGCGGTTCTTAAGATGGAGCCTAAGTTGTGAGGATCAGTTAACCCGTCCAGAATCAATAGCAAAGGATTTTCTTCTTGGCGTGTTTTGGCAAGAATGTGATCTAGCTCGCTATAGGCAAATTCAGATACTCGTAGAACAAAACCTTGGTGGACAGCACCTTCAGTCATCTCAGAGAGGGATTTTTTTGAGGTCCAAGAAATGGACACCTTCTTTTCTGTAGCCAGTTCCTTGACTTTCTCAACATTCTTACCTCGGAGATCTTCTTGGAGGTAAAGTTTGTTTCCTGTGTTTGCAAGGAGGGCTTCGGTAACGGCGTGGACGCCATAGACAATATCATTTGTTTTCATGCCTCTATTATAACACAAAACCCCGTCTTGCAACGGGATTTTCTTTATTCTAGAATTAGTAAACCATCTTTAACTTCAAATGGGTCTTTTTCATTGATGCGATCGTAAAACATGATGCCGTTGATGTGGTCAATTTCATGCTGAACAACGATGGAGTTGTAGCCTTTGAGCTTGATACGGTGTTTTTCTCCATCCTTGTCAAAGTAGTCAACCGTAACGCGAGCATGGCGGACTACATAGCCAGGTACGTTGCGATCAACAGACAGACAACCTTCTCCTTCACCAAGAGCAGCGTCTTGAACTGAGTGAGAGACGATTTTTGGATTGTACATAATAGCTTGCAAGTCGTAAGCTTCCTGAGGAGTTTCGCCTTCTTCGACAATGTTTGGCACCAAAACAGCGATAATACGTTTTGAGATATCTAATTGAGGAGCAGCAAGTCCAACCCCACCTCGGAGCCCCATTTTCTCAGCCATGACAGGATCTTGGGAATGTTTAAGGAATTGCATCATCTTTTCTCCAAGGATGATTTCCTGGTCAGACAAGGGGAAAGTAACTTCCTCAGCAACCGCGCGTAGAGTAGGATTCCCTTCACGGATAATATCGTTCATATCAATTAAGTGAGCAGCTTTTGTAATACGTTCTATTGCAGACATTTTCTCTCCTTTCATTACTTCTACATGATATCACAAAATGACAAGGATTGAAAGCATTACGGTATCGAGCTTTTATAGAAAATGCCTTGTAGGTTCGATTCAATTGTGAAAGAAATACTTATCTGTGATATAATAAAAAGAAAAGGCTTGCATTAGAAAGTAGGGAGAATGAAGATGCAAAGAAGACAAGATAGACATAAACGTGTACCAGTTTTTCGTTTTATGAGGGGGTTTGTAAACTTTTTTAGGAGTTATCGCAAGTGGAGTAATAAGGGATTTGTGGCGATACTTTTGCTAGCAGTTGCTTTATCAATGGGCTTGGTCTTGTTGTTTGAAAGTTTCCAAGGAATCCCCTTGACCAGTCAAAAAAAGGATGCCATTTCTCAAGAAGCAAATAAGACGAATCAAAATGCTAAAGATCAGGAAGAGGAAAAAACTGCTAGAATTATGGCCAACGGGGACCTCCTCTATCATATTCCCATCTATCGTTCTGCCTTAAAAGAAGATGGGACCTATGATTTTCATGAAAATTTTGATTATGTGAAACCATGGCTCAAACAAGCAGATCTGATTATAGGCGATTTTGAAGGTACGGTAAACAAGGACCACTATTTGGCTGGTTATCCTCTTTTTAATGCACCTGGAGAAGTTATGGATGCCATCAAGGATGCCGGTTATCAAGTATTAGACTTGGCGCATAACCATATCCTAGATTCACAAATAGAAGGTGTGGTCTCAACAGCAGATGCTATTGAGAAGGCAGGAATGACACCTATTGGAGTGTATACGCATGAGTCCCGTGATCAAGCTCCACTGGTTATCAAGGAAGTGAACGGTATTAAGGTGGCACTTTTGGCCTATTCTTATGGTTTTAATGGAATTGAGCAAAGTATTTCTCAGGAAGATTATAATCGCTATCTTTCAGACTTAAATGAAGACAAGATGAAGGCTGAAATTGAACGAGCAGAGAAGGAAGCAGATATCACCATTATCATGCCTCAGATGGGTGTGGAGTATCGCTTGGAACCAACTGAAGAACAAAAGGCTCTTTATCACAAGATGATCAATTGGGGAGCTGATATTATCTTTGGAGGGCACCCTCACGTAGTTGAACCATCTGAAACGGTTGAAAAAGATGGAGACAAGAAACTCATTATCTATTCAATGGGGAACTTCATTTCCAATCAACGAATTGAAACCATGCAAGATGAAGAGAATGCTAAGTGGACAGAGCGTGGCGTGCTCATGGATGTGACTATTAAGAAAAAAGCCGGTAAGACGACAATCGAAACTGCCAAAGCGCATCCTTCTTGGGTAAACCGTACACCAAAAGGAACCTATTCTCCAGAAGGTTATCCACTCTTCCTTTACCAAACCTATATCTTAGAAGATTTTATCGAGGGTGGTAGTCATCGTGACCAGTTAGATGAAGCGACTAAGGAACGAATTGATACAGCCTATAAAGAAATGAACGAACATGTGGGATTGAAGTGGGATTAGCTTGAATCCAGAGGGAAGTAAATGACGATTAAGTTAATTGCAACAGATATGGACGGGACCTTGCTGGATGCTAGAGGCCAGCTTGATCTCCCACGCTTGGAAAAGATTTTAGATCAGTTGGATCAAAGGGGTATTCGTTTTGTCATCGCGACGGGCAATGAAATTCATCGCATGAGGCAACTACTGGAGCACTTGGTCGATCGAGTGGTTCTGGTTGTTGCTAACGGTGCTCGTATTTTTGAAAATAATGAACTGATTCAGGCTCAGACTTGGGATGATGCCATTGTCGACAAGGCTTTGGCTCATTTCAAGGGTCGAGCGTGTCAGGATCAGTTTGTTGTAACGTCTATGAAGGGTGGTTTCGTCAAAGAAGGTACGATTTTTACAGACCTTGAAAGTTTTATGACTCCAGAAATGATTGAAAAATTCTACCAACGGATGCAATTTGTGGACGAATTAACCTCTGACCTCTTTGGTGGTGTGCTCAAGATGAGTATGGTTGTTGGTGAGGAACGTTTGAGTTCGGTCTTGGAAGAAATCAATGACCTCTTTGATGGCCGTGTTCGTGCTGTATCGAGTGGCTATGGTTGCATTGATATCCTTCAAGCTGGAATTCATAAAGCATGGGGCTTGGAAGAATTACTCAAGCGCTGGGACTTGACCTCCCAACAAATCATGGCTTTTGGTGACAGTGAAAATGATGTTGAAATGCTTGAAATGGCTGGAATTGCCTATGCGATGGAAAATGCTGATGATAAAGCCAAAGCTGTGGCTACTGCTCTAGCACCAGCCAACAGCCAAGGCGGAGTTTATCAAGTCTTGGAAAACTGGTTAGAAAAAGGAGAATGAAGTGGCAGTACAGTTATTAGAAAATTGGTTACTAAAGGAACAAGAAAAAATCCAAACCAAGTATCGTCACTTAAATCAGGTTTCTGTTGTAGAACCAGACGTTCTTTTTATTGGGGATTCCATTGTTGAATATTATCCTCTGAAGGAACTATTTGAGACTTCAAAGACAATTGTCAATCGAGGCATTCGAGGTTATCAGACAGGGATATTACTAGAGAATCTAGATGCGCATCTGTACGGTGGAGCAGTAGATAAAATTGTCCTTTTGATTGGGACAAATGATATCGGAAAAGATGTTCCTGTGAATGAGGCTCTCAATAACCTCGAAGCTATCATACAATCCATTGCTCGCGATTATCCACTGGCAGAGATAAAATTGCTTTCCATTTTGCCAGTTAATGAGGGAGAGGAGTACAAGCAGACAGTCTATATCCGCACGAATGAAAAAATCCAGAAATGGAATCAAGCCTATCAAGAGCTTGCTTCTGCCTATATGCAGGTAGAATTTGTGCCAGTTTTTGATAGTTTGACAGACCAAGAAGGTCAACTCAAAAAAGAATATACAACTGATGGACTGCATCTCAATGTTACTGGTTATCAGGTTTTGACAAAAGCCTTGAAAGACTATCTTTTGTAGTTAGTTGATTTCCTTTTTGCATTTTTGTGTTAGATAAGGTATAATGGTCTTATTGTCTTTTGGGGTCGTTACGGATTCGACAGGCATTATGAGGCATATTTTGCGACTCATCGGCAGATGTAAAAATGCCAGTTAAATATAACTGCAAAAAATAACACTTCTTACGCTCTAGCTGCCTAAACACCAGCAGGCGTGACCCGATTTGGATTGCTCGTGTTCAATGACAGGTCTTATTATTAGCGAGATACGATCAAGTCTCGTCTAGCGGCTTGATAAGAGATTGATAGACTCGCAGTTTCTAGGCTTGAGTTATGTGTCGAGGGACTGTTAAAATAATACATAACCTATGGTTGTAGACAAATATGTTGGCAGGTGTTTGGACGTGGGTTCGACTCCCACCGGCTCCATTATTCCTTTGCATTCTTTCGCACTCCTTGGTAAAACGTTGTTAAATCAACGTTTTTTATTTTGGAGTACTTTATAAAAACTAAAAAAATGAACTCAACGTTCAAAAATTAGACATAAAAAAACAAAAAATATACCGACTTTTATCTCTCTGAATGATATAATGATTGTATATTGTGGGTTTATTGTAATGTTGTGTTTGATTTTCAAAAAGAACAATTATCCAGAAAAAGAGGCTATGTAACATAGTTTGGAAATGATTCTTGAATTTGAACATTGGGTATAATTGAGTACGATGTTTAAAAAATTTTTGAATATAGACTTAGATACTTTATCTTGGTTGATAGAGTATTTACTTTAAAATACAAGGGTAAGCGGTTAAAAATTAAATAAACAAAAAATGATGTTTATTCGTGATGTTAGGTTTGATAAATCCAATCGTTCTAGTATTTTTATTTTTGGAGAATTACTCAAGAGGCTGAAGAGGACGGTTTGCTAAATCGTTAGGTCGGGTAACTGGTGCGAGGGTTCGAATCCCTCATTCTCCGTTAGAATAATCTTGAGATTTTCTAAAGAAACACTCTTAGGGACTTTTTCCAAGAGTAAATTTTATAAAGAGGTGTATTATGAAAAAAGTTAAGTTGCTTGGTATTTTAGCGCTCTCAGCAGTTGTCTTAGGTGCTTGTTCTTCACTTCCGAGTCAGTCAGGGTCGAATTCTGACAAAACCGAACAAACTGATAAGAAAGAAGAATCAGTCAAAGAAAAAGTTACAAAAGATGCTGAAACTTTATTAGATGCAGTTTTGACTACTGATATTGCTAAGTTTAAAAAGATTTACGGCGAAACCTATGAAAAATGGACTGAGGCAGTATTTGCGGTTCAAACTAGTGAAAAGGTAAAAGATGATGGTCTTACACCAGCCTCTACCTATTCTGTTCAATGGCATGCTGATTTTCCTATTGAAACACCAGAAGAAACAATTACAGGTTTCTTAAAAGTAAGACGAAAAATGTTCCAAGAGATTGGTTCTTACTCTATTAAAGATGTTAAGTTAGACGAATCAGGGAGTTCAGCTACTGTAACTTTCACATCTAAAAAGTTGCATTCTAAGGGCTTGGCTTCTTCAACAAGAGACGTTTTAACTACTCTAATTGGAGGGATTGACAACTTAGGTAAGTACAATACTGCGGGATCAAATGTTGATATTAAACGTTACCAAACATTAATTTCATACTGGATTTTTGAGCATCTGTTTAGGCATGATTTTACTATCTATAATGATGTTGACCCTAACTTAGCGTATACACCATTTACTACTGGAGATTTTGATACTGAAATCAAATTAACCAAAGATAAGGATGGCAACTGGCTTATCTCTCAAGAGGATTATCGTACTCTAGCAACGGAGTTAATTGATAATACAGAAGGTTATGAGACTGTTGTCAGAAGCAATGTTTCAAAAACTAACGACAAAGATAAGTCTAGTGATAAATCGACAGGCAACTCAACAGATAAATCTTCAGATAAAAAAGATAAAAGTAGTATCTGATAATTAGTTTAAAAAGTAAAGCAAGTAGTTCATAATAGCTACTTGCTTTATTTCGTTTTATTAGCAAAAAAGATACAACATTTGTTGCATCCTAGAAATAATTTTTCTTTTCTACGGAAGACATGGGATTCGAACCCACGCACGCTGTTACACGCCTACCGCGTTTCCAACACGGCCTCTTAAGCCTCTTGAGTAATCTTCCAATACTTACTCAAATAGTCTACCATAAAGGCTCTTATCTTGCAATAAAAATTCTGGAAATAAGAAAAATGATAGAAATTGAAAGAAAATGATAAAAAATGCTTGACTTCGAAAGAAAGTGTGATAGAATAAATAGTGTAAACGATAACAGGAGGTGATTCAGTGTTAAAAACAGAGCGGAAGCAACTGATTTTAGAGGAGTTGAATCAACATCATGTAGTCTCTCTAGAAAAATTAGTTAGTTTGCTAGAAACGTCAGAATCAACGGTTCGAAGAGACTTGGATGAGTTGGAAGCGGAAAACAAGCTTCGTCGCGTGCATGGCGGAGCAGAATTGCCCCATTCCTTGCAGGAAGAAGAAACCATTCAAGAAAAATCTGTCAAAAACCTTCAAGAAAAGAAATTGCTAGCTCAGAAGGCAGCCTCTCTCATTAAAGAAAAAGATGTCATCTTTATTGATGCTGGAACAACAACTGCTTTTTTGATTCATGAATTGGTCAATAAGAATGTTACAGTCGTGACCAACTCGATTCACCATGCCGCTCAGTTGGTTGAAAAGCAGATTCCAACTGTCATGGTTGGAGGAAGTGTCAAGATGGCGACAGATGCTAGTATCGGGGGCGTTGCTCTTAACCAGATTAACCAATTGCACTTTGACCGTGCCTTTATCGGGATGAATGGTGTGGACGATGGCTATTATACGACTCCTGATATGGAGGAGGGAGCTGTGAAGCGTGCTATTTTAGAGAATGCCAAACAGACCTATGTCTTGGTGGATTCGTCTAAGATTGGACAAACTTGCTTTGCTAAGGTAGCACCACTCAAACGCGCTATTGTTATCACAAGTCAAGGGCATGAGCTCTTGCAGGTTATTAAGGAGAAAACGGAGGTAATAGAAGTATGATTTATACAGTCACACTCAATCCATCCATTGACTATATTGTCCGTCTGGACCAAGTCCAAGTCGGTAGTGTCAATCGTATGGACAGTGATGATAAGTTTGCTGGTGGGAAAGGAATCAATGTCAGTCGTGTCTTGAAACGCTTGGGTATTCCAAATACAGCGACTGGATTTATCGGAGGTTTTACTGGTGAATTTATCACAGATACTCTGGCAGAGGAAGAAATCGAGACACGTTTTGTCCAAGTGGCAGAAGATACTCGTATCAATGTTAAAATCAAAGCAGACCAAGAGACAGAAATCAACGGGACTGGTCCAAATGTTGAACCAGCTCAGCTAGAAGAATTGAAAGCTATTTTATCTAGTTTGACTGCAGAAGATACAGTTGTCTTTGCTGGTTCAAGTGCTAAAAACTTAGGAAATGTTATCTACAAGGATTTGATTGCCTTGACACGCAAGACTGGTGCGCAAGTCGTTTGTGATTTTGAAGGACAGACCTTGATTGATAGTTTGGACTACCAGCCACTTTTGGTCAAACCAAACAATCATGAACTTGGAGCGATTTTTGGAGTGAAACTCGAAAGTTTAGATGAAATTGAGAAATACGCTCGTGAGTTACTGGCTAAAGGTGCTCAAAACGTCATTATTTCTATGGCTGGTGACGGTGCTCTTCTTGTCACATCTGAGGGAGCTTACTTCGCAAAACCTATCAAGGGAACAGTCAAAAATTCAGTTGGAGCTGGTGACTCTATGGTTGCTGGATTTACAGGTGAATTTGTCAAATCAAAAGACGCAGTAGAAGCCTTCAAATGGGGAGTTGCTTGTGGAACAGCAACGACCTTCTCGGATGACTTGGCAACAGCAGAATTTATTAAAGAAACATATGAAAAAGTTGAGGTAGAAAAACGATGAAAATTCAAGACCTATTGAGAAAAGATGTCATGTTGCTGGATTTGCAGGCAACTGAAAAAACAGCTGTCATCGACGAGATGATTAAAAGTTTGACAGACCACGGTTATGTGACAGATTTTGAAACATTTAAAGAAGGAATTTTGGCGCGTGAAGCTCTGACCTCTACTGGTTTGGGTGACGGAATCGCAATGCCTCACAGCAAAAACGCTGCTGTCAAAGAAGCGACAGTTCTCTTTGCTAAGTCAAATAAGGGTGTTGACTATGAGAGCTTGGATGGACAAGCAACTGATTTATTCTTCATGATTGCAGCTCCAGAAGGTGCCAATGACACCCACTTGGCAGCCTTGGCAGAATTGTCTCAATACTTGATGAAAGACGGTTTTGCTGACAAACTTCGTCAAGCAATATCAGCTGACCAAGTTATCGAACTTTTTGACCAAGCTTCAGAAAAAGCTGAAGAGCCTGTTCAAGCACCTGTCAATGAATCTGGTGATTTTATTGTAGCTGTTACAGCTTGTACAACAGGTATTGCCCACACTTATATGGCCCAAGAAGCCCTTCAAAAAGTGGCTGCTGAAATGGGGGTTGGTATTAAGGTTGAAACAAACGGAGCTAGCGGTGTTGGAAACCAACTAACTGCGGAAGATATCCGCAAGGCTAAAGCTGTTATCATCGCAGCAGACAAGGCTGTAGAAATGGATCGTTTCGATGGCAAACCATTGATCAATCGTCCAGTTGCTGACGGTATCCGTAAGACAGAAGAGTTAATTAACTTAGCTCTTTCAGGAGATGCTGAAGTCTACCGTGCCGCTAATGGTGCAAAAGCTGCAACAGCCTCTAACGAAAAACAAAGCCTTGGTGGTGCCTTCTACAAACACTTGATGAGTGGTGTATCTCAAATGTTACCATTCGTTATCGGTGGTGGTATCATGATTGCCCTTGCCTTCTTGATTGACGGTGCTTTGGGTGTTCCAAATGAAAACCTTGGTAATCTTGGTTCCTACCATGAGTTAGCTTCTATGTTCATGAAAATTGGTGGTGCAGCCTTTGGCTTGATGCTCCCAGTCTTTGCAGGTTATGTAGCCTACTCTATCGCTGAAAAACCAGGTTTGGTAGCAGGTTTCGTGGCTGGTGCTATTGCCAAAGAAGGTTTTGCCTTTGGTAAAATTCCTTATGCTGCAGGTGGTGAAGCAACTTCAACTCTTGCAGGTGTCTCATCTGGTTTCCTAGGTGCCCTTGTTGGTGGATTTATCGCAGGTGCTTTGGTTCTTGCTATCAAGAAATACGTTAAAGTTCCTCGTTCACTTGAAGGTGCTAAATCAATTCTTCTCTTACCACTTCTTGGAACAATCTTGACTGGATTTGTTATGCTAGCTGTTAACATCCCAATGGCAGCAATTAACACTGCAATGAATGACTTCCTAGGCGGTCTTGGAGGAGGTTCAGCAGTCCTTCTTGGTATCGTCCTTGGTGGAATGATGGCTGTCGATATGGGTGGACCAGTCAATAAAGCAGCTTATGTATTTGGTACAGGTACGCTTGCAGCAACAGTTTCTTCAGGTGGTTCTGTAGCTATGGCAGCAGTTATGGCTGGAGGAATGGTGCCACCACTTGCCATCTTTGTCGCAACACTTCTCTTTAAAGACAAATTTACTAAGGAAGAACGCAACTCTGGTTTGACAAACATCATCATGGGCTTGTCATTTATCACTGAGGGAGCAATTCCATTTGGTGCTGCTGACCCAGCTCGTGCGATTCCAAGCTTCATCCTTGGTTCAGCAGTAGCAGGAGGCCTCGTTGGTCTTACTGGTATCAAACTCATGGCCCCACACGGAGGAATCTTCGTTATTGCCCTTACTTCAAATGCTCTCCTTTACCTCGTTTCTGTCTTGGTAGGAGCAATCGTAAGTGGTGTGGTCTATGGTTACCTACGCAAACCACAAGCATAAAAAATAGAAAAATGAAAAGATTGGACCGTTGGGTGCAGTCTTTTTCTCTTTCCGAAATGCCTGTGAAATATGGTATAATAGAAGAATGGCAAACAAGAATACAAGTAAAACAAGACGGAGACCGTCTAAAGCAGAACTCGAAAGAAAAGAAGCGATTCAACGAATGTTGATTTCGTTGGGAATCGCCCTTTTATTGATTTTCGCAGCCTTTAAATTAGGGGCTGCAGGTATAACCCTTTACAATTTAATTCGCTTGCTGGTGGGTAGCCTAGCTTATCTGGCAATATTCGGCCTATTAATCTACCTCTTCTTTTTCAAGTGGATACGAAAACAGGAAGGGCTCTTATCTGGCTTTTTCACCATATTTGCAGGTTTGCTCTTGATTTTTGAGGCCTACTTAGTTTGGAAATATGGTTTGGACAAGTCCGTTCTAAAAGGAACCATGGCTCAGGTTGTGACTGATCTGACTGGTTTTCGAACGACCAGTTTTGCTGGTGGAGGCTTGATTGGTGTTGCCCTCTATGTACCAACAGCCTTTCTCTTCTCAAATATCGGCACTTACTTCATTGGTTCTATCTTGATTTTAGCAGGCGCTCTCCTAATCAGTCCTTGGTCTGTTTACGATATTGCTGAATTTTGCAGTAAAGGCTTTGCCAAATGGCGGGAAGGACATGAGCGTCGAAAAGAGGAACGCTTTGTCAAACAAGAAGAGAAAGCTCGCCAAAAGGCTGAGGAAGAGGCTGAAAAAGCCTTACTCGATTTGCCTCCTGTTGATATGGAAACAGGCGAAATTTTGACAGAGGAAGCTGTTAAGGATCTTCCATCTATGCCTGAAGAAGAGTGGGTGGAAGCAGAAATCATCTTGCCTCAACCAGAGCTTGAATTCCCTGAACAGGAAGATGGCTCAGATGATGAAGATGTACAGGTTGATTTTTCAGCCAAGGAGGCTCTCGAATACAAACTTCCAAGCTTACAACTCTTTGCCCCTGATAAACCCAAAGACCAGTCTAAAGAGAAGAAAATCGTTCGGGAAAACATCAAAATCCTAGAAGAAACCTTTGCTAGTTTTGGTATTAAGGTAACGGTTGAACGGGCTGAAATTGGGCCGTCAGTGACCAAGTATGAAGTCAAGCCAGCAGTCGGTGTACGGGTTAACCGCATTTCCAATCTAGCAGATGACCTCGCTCTAGCCTTGGCAGCCAAGGATGTTCGAATTGAAGCACCAATTCCTGGGAAATCCCTGGTCGGAATCGAAGTTCCTAACTCTGAGATTGCGACAGTTTCTTTCCGAGAACTATGGGAACAATCTCAAACGAAAGCAGAAAATCTCTTGGAAATTCCTCTAGGAAAGGCTGTTAATGGAACCGCAAGAGCTTTTGACCTTTCCAAAATGCCCCACTTGCTAGTTGCAGGTTCAACGGGTTCAGGGAAGTCAGTAGCTGTTAACGGCATTATCGCTAGCATCCTCATGAAGGCGAGACCCGATCAAGTTAAATTTATGATGGTCGATCCCAAGATGGTTGAGTTGTCTGTTTACAATGACATTCCTCATCTCTTGATTCCAGTCGTGACCAATCCACGCAAGGCCAGCAAGGCTTTGCAAAAGGTCGTGGATGAAATGGAAAATCGTTATGAACTCTTTGCCAAGGTGGGAGTTCGGAATATTGCAGGTTTTAATGCCAAGGTAGAAGAGTTCAATGCCCAGTCTGAGTACAAGCAAATTCCGCTACCGCTCATTGTCGTGATTGTGGATGAGTTGGCTGACCTTATGATGGTGGCCAGCAAGGAAGTGGAAGATGCTATCATTCGTCTTGGACAGAAGGCGCGTGCTGCAGGTATCCACATGATTCTTGCAACCCAGCGTCCATCCGTTGATGTCATCTCTGGTCTGATTAAGGCCAATGTCCCATCTCGAGTGGCTTTTGCGGTATCATCAGGTACAGACTCGCGCACCATCTTGGATGAAAATGGAGCGGAAAAACTGCTTGGTCGAGGAGACATGCTTTTTAAACCGATTGATGAAAATCATCCAGTTCGTCTCCAAGGCTCCTTTATCTCGGATGATGATGTCGAGCGCATCGTAAACTTTATCAAGGCTCAGGCAGATGCGGACTACGATGAGAGTTTTGATCCAGGTGAGGTTTCTGAAAATGAAGGAGAATT
This sequence comes from bacterium, assembly GCA_905221245.1. Lineage (GTDB taxonomy): Bacteria > Bacillota > Bacilli > Lactobacillales > Streptococcaceae > Streptococcus. The sequence goes on along the minus strand of CAJNCK010000003.1, from coordinate 28,373 downwards.
TTCAGATGGTGAATCTGGTGGAGATCCGCTTTTTGAAGAAGCCAAAGCTTTGGTCATTGAGACCCAGAAAGCCAGCGCATCTATGATTCAGCGTCGTTTGTCAGTTGGATTTAACCGTGCGACCCGTCTCATGGAAGAGCTTGAGATGGCAGGTGTCATTGGTCCAGCTGAAGGTACCAAACCAAGAAAAGTTTTACAACAATAAAAAAATAGCTTCTTTCCAAGTTTGGAAGGAGGCTATTTTAGTGATTATTGATTAGTTTTATTTTCCGAAGTTGGACTATTGGACTGTTTTTCATTTTCAGTAGCAGGTTTACTTGGAGTAGGAGTAGAAGAATCCTGAGTTGCTGTTTTCTGCTCTTCTTTTTTCTCTACCTTGACGCTAGCTTTTGGTGTTTCCTCTTGCTGTGTTTTTTCTTGGGTAGTGTTATTTTCCTTATTGGGACTAGTGTTTTCCTGAGGGGATTCCTTTTGAATTTCTTTGACAATTGTTGTCGTCTGGCTTGTCGTAGGTTCTTTTTTAGTATTTTTGTTATTATCCAAGGCGTTCATGATAGTGATACTTGCGGTAATTAAGCCGAGGATACTACCGATAGTAGCGACGGTTTTTTGAAAGACCGTGAAGCCTTTTTTGATGTGTTCTGTTTTTGGTTTTGAAGTTCTACGATAATTAGACATACATTCTCTCCTTTAATTAAAATTTATTATACCGCATTTCTTTAAAAAAATCTTAAAAAAAGAGGAATTGCCCTTTCTTGTCGCAGGCTCCGTTTCATGATACAATAGAAGGAGTGATTTTAGAAAGCGTGAGAAAACATGATTTACTTTGATAATTCGGCGACGACCAAGCCCTATCCTGAAGCCCTTGAAACCTATATGCAGGTCGCTTCAAAAATTTTAGGAAATCCATCTAGTCTCCATCGTTTGGGAGACCAGGCAACACGAATCTTAGATGCTTCTCGCCAACAGATTGCAGATTTAATCGGTAAGAAAAGTGATGAAATCTTCTTTACTTCTGGTGGGACAGAAGGAGATAACTGGGTCATCAAGGGTGTGGCCTTTGAAAAGGCTCAGTTTGGAAAGCACATCATTGTATCAGCCATTGAACATCCGGCAGTCAAAGAGTCAGCCCTTTGGTTGAAATCTCAAGGTTTTGAAGTGGATTTTGCTCCAGTTGATAACAAAGGATTTGTGGATGTTGAGGCACTAGCAGATTTGATAAGACCTGATACGACCCTCGTTTCCGTCATGGCTGTGAACAATGAAATTGGCTCGATTCAACCTATTCAAGCTATTTCAGAACTGTTAGCAGACAAGCCGACTATTTCCTTCCACGTTGATGCAGTTCAGGCACTTGCTAAAATTCCGACTGAAAAATATTTGACTGATCGAGTGGATTTCGCGACCTTCTCTAGTCACAAGTTCCACGGAGTTCGTGGTGTTGGTTTTGTCTATATCAAGTCTGGCAAGAAGATTACGTCTCTTTTGACAGGTGGTGGTCAGGAGCGAGATTATCGTTCGACAACTGAAAATGTGGCAGGAATCGCAGCGACAGCTAAGGCTCTCCGTTTATCGATGGAAAAGCTAGATATCTTTACTAGCAAGACTGGTCAGATGAAGGCAGTGATTCGTCAAGCACTTCTGGACTATCCAGATATTTTTGTCTTTTCAGATGAGGAAGACTTCGCCCCTCATATTCTGACTTTTGGAATCAAGGGTGTTCGTGGTGAAGTCGTCGTTCACGCCTTTGAAGACTATGATATTTTTATCTCAACGACCTCTGCTTGTTCGTCCAAGGCTGGGAAACCTGCAGGAACCCTGATTGCCATGGGAGTGGATAAAGATAAGGCCCAGTCAGCTGTGCGTCTTAGTCTAGACCTTGAAAATGATATGAGTCAGGTCGAGCAGTTTTTGACCAAGTTAAAATTAATTTACAACCAAACTAGAAAAGTAAGATAGGAGCATTCATGCAGTATTCAGAAATTATGATTCGCTACGGAGAGTTGTCAACCAAGGGTAAAAATCGTATGCGTTTCATCAATAAACTTCGCAATAATATTTCAGACGTTTTGTCTATCTATCCCCAAGTTAAGGTAACAGCAGATCGTGACCGTGCCCACGCTTACCTCAATGGAGCAGATTACACAGCAGTAGCAGAATCGCTCAAACAAGTTTTTGGAATTCAAAACTTTTCCCCTGTTTATAAGATTGAAAAATCTGTAGAAGTTCTGAAGTCTGCTGTCCAAGAGATTATGCAGGACATCTACAAGGATGGCATGACCTTTAAAATTTCTAGCAAGCGTAGCGACCACAACTTTGAGTTGGATAGTCGTGAACTCAATCAAACACTTGGAGGAGCTGTTTTCGAAGCCATTCCAAATGTGCAAGCTCAAATGAAAAGTCCTGACATCAATCTTCAGGTGGAAATCCGTGAAGAAGCAGCCTATCTTTCTTATGAAACTATTCGTGGGGCTGGTGGTTTGCCAGTTGGAACTTCAGGTAAAGGGATGCTTATGTTGTCAGGAGGGATTGACTCACCTGTAGCAGGTTATCTTGCACTTAAGCGTGGGGTGGATATTGAGGCCGTTCACTTTGCCAGCCCACCATATACTAGTCCTGGTGCCCTTAAAAAAGCCCAAGATTTGACTCGTAAATTAACCAAGTTTGGGGGCAATATCCAGTTTATCGAAGTTCCTTTTACAGAGATTCAAGAGGAAATCAAGGCTAAAGCACCAGAAGCCTACCTCATGACCTTGACACGCCGTTTTATGATGCGGATTACCGATCGTATTCGTGAGGTACGAAATGGTTTGGTTATCATCAATGGGGAAAGTCTTGGTCAAGTAGCTAGCCAAACCTTGGAGAGCATGCAGGCTATCAATGCAGTTACCAACACTCCCATCATCCGTCCAGTTGTGACAATGGATAAGTTGGAAATCATTGACATTGCTCAGGAAATTGACACCTTTGAAATTTCTATCCAGCCTTTTGAAGACTGTTGTACCATTTTTGCACCAGATCGTCCGAAAACAAATCCTAAGATTAAAAATGCGGAGCAGTACGAAGCGCGTATGGATGTTGAAGGATTAGTTGAACGAGCAGTGGCTGGAATCATGATTACTGAGATCACACCGCAGGTTGAAAAAGATGAAGTGGATGACTTGATTGACAATCTTCTCTAATCAGAAAATCCAGAAGAATTTAGAAAAATAGATGAAAAAGTTAGTTTTTAATTCCAAAAATGGAAGCTAAACTAACTTTTTTTCTATAATTGTGATATAATAAAATAAAATTTTGAATATAGAGAGTTTTCTGACAATGAATCAATCCTACTTTTATTTAAAAATGAAAGAACACAAACTCAAGGTTCCTTATACAGGTAAGGAACGCCGTGTACGTGTTCTTCTGCCTAAAGATTATGAGAAAGACACGGATCGTTCCTATCCTGTTGTTTACTTTCATGACGGGCAAAATGTTTTTTATAGCAAGGAGTCTTTCATTGGCCATTCATGGAAGATTATCCCAGCTATTAAGCGTAATCCTGATATCAGTCGCATGATTGTCGTTGCCATTGACAATGATGGCATGGGGCGGATGAATGAGTATGCGGCTTGGAAGTTCCAAGAATCTCCTATCCCAGGGCAGCAGTTTGGTGGTAAGGGTGTGGAGTATGCCGAGTTTGTCATGGAGGTGGTCAAACCTTTTATCGATGAGACCTACCGTACCAAAGCTGACCGCCAGCATACGGCTATGATTGGGTCTTCACTAGGAGGCAATATTACCCAGTTTATCGGACTAGAATACCAAGACCAAATTGGTTGTCTAGGTGTCTTTTCATCTGCTAACTGGCTCCATCAAGAAGCCTTTAATCGCTACATCGAGCGCCAGAAACTATCGCCTGACCAGCGTATCTTTATCTATGTTGGAACAGAAGAAGCAGATGATACGGACAAGACCCTGATGGCTGGTAATATCAAACAAGCCTATATCGATTCGTCTCTTCGGTATTACCATGATTTGATTGCTGAGGGAGTTCATCTGGATAATCTTGTGCTGAAAGTTCAGTCTGGTGCCATCCATAGTGAAATCCCTTGGTCAGAAAATCTACCCGATTGTCTGAGATTTTTTGCAGAAAAATGGTAAGTTAAGAAAGGAAAAAACGAAATGCATATTGAACATCTTAGCCACTGGAGTGGCCATCTCAACCGTGAAATGTGCCTCAATCGTTATGGACATGCTGGTATTCCAGTTGTTGTCTTTGCTTCATCAGGTGGTAGTCACAATGAATACTATGATTTTGGCATGATTGATGCCTGTGCTTCCTTTATCGAGGAAGGCCGTGTCCAGTTCTTTACCTTGTCCAGTGTAGATAGTGAGAGCTGGTTGGCCACATGGAAAAATGGGCACGACCAAGCGGAAATGCACCGTGCCTATGAACGCTATGTGATTGAAGAGGCCATTCCTTTTATCAAGCATAAGACAGGTTGGTTTGATGGTATGATGACGACAGGTTGCTCGATGGGCGCCTACCATGCAGTCAACTTTTTTCTCCAACATCCAGATGTTTTTACAAAGGTGATTGCTCTTAGTGGTGTTTACGACGCACGTTTCTTTGTCGGTGATTACTACAATGACGATGCTATTTACCAAAACTCGCCAGTAGATTATATCTGGAACCAGAACGACGGCTGGTTTATTGACCGTTATCGTCAGGCAGAGATTGTGCTGTGTACGGGTCTCGGTGCCTGGGAACAAGATGGCTTGCCATCCTTCTACAAGCTTAAAGAAGCCTTTGACCAGAAACAAATTCCAGCCTGGTTTGCTGAATGGGGACACGATGTCGCCCACGATTGGAAATGGTGGCGCAAACAAATGCCTTATTTCCTCGGCAATCTCTATTTATAAAAGGAGTCACCTATGAATTACCTTGTTATTTCTCCCTACTATCCACAAAACTTTCAACAGTTTACAATTGAACTAGCTAATAAAGGCATCACGGTCTTGGGAATTGGTCAAGAACCATACGAGCAATTGGATGAGCCCTTGCGCAATAGCCTGACCGAGTATTTCCGTGTAGACAATCTTGAGAACATAGATGAAGTCAAACGTGCAGTTGCTTTTCTTTTTTATAAACATGGCCCAATTGATCGCATCGAATCCCACAATGAATATTGGTTAGAGTTGGACGCAAGTCTTCGTGAGCAATTCAATGTTTTTGGTGCTAAACCAGAGGATCTCAAAAAGACGAAATTTAAGTCTGAAATGAAGAAACTTTTCAAAAAAGCAGGTGTCCCTGTGGTACCTGGAGCTGTTATCAAGACGGAAGCAGATGTTGATCAAGCAGTGAAAGAAATTGGTCTTCCAATGATTGCCAAACCTGATAATGGAGTGGGAGCAGCCGCAACCTTTAAGCTCGAGACAGCAGATGATATCAATCACTTTAAGCAAGAATGGGACCATTCGACCGTTTATTTCTTTGAAAAATTTGTTACTTCTAGTGAAATCTGTACCTTTGACGGGCTCGTAGACAAGGGTGGTAAGATTGTCTTTTCAACAACTTTTGACTACGCCTATACACCGCTTGATCTCATGATTTACAAGATGGACAATTCTTATTACGTTCTCAAGGATATGGATCCTAAACTTCGCAAGTATGGGGAAGCGATTGTCAAAGAATTTGGTATGAAAGAACGGTTCTTCCATATTGAGTTCTTCCGTGAAGGGGATGATTACATCGCCATTGAGTACAATAACCGCCCTGCAGGTGGTTTTACCATTGATGTTTATAACTTTGCCCATTCCTTGGACCTCTATCGTGGCTATGCTGCTATTGTAGCAGGAGAAGAGTTCCCAGCGTCAGACTTTGAACCTCAGTTTTGTTTAGCTACATCCCGTCGTGCAAATGCTCATTATGTCTATTCTGAGGAGGACTTGCTTTCCAAATATAGCCAGCAGTTCAAGGTTAAAAAAATCATGCCAGCGGCCTTTGCGGAACTTCAAGGAGATTATCTGTATATGCTGACAACTCCGAGTCGACAAGAAATGGAGCAGATGATTAAGGACTTTGGTCAGCGTCAAGAGTAATGAAAAGGATGAAAGGAGTTTGCCGTCTTTTATCCTTTTTAATAGAATAGAAGACCAAATGTTAGCAAATTTGAAACAATTTAATTGATATGATATAATAATATATAACTACTGTCATCAAAGGTATTTAAAGCCATAATTTCAACAATACTTGATAAAAATCAAGTTCCATAATGAAGTTAGCTATCCTAAAATTTCTAAAATTTATACGTCTTAATTATTTTATTTCTAATTTTTGATTTTATTTTATAGGAGCCTTCAAAAAGGGTAGTAATGATAAATGAAAACTATTTATATGACTACTAGTCTGTCAAGTTACGTATAGTACGAGACAAACAAACAAATCGCTATGGGAGTGCGTGTCAAATGTTATAACCAAGAAACTGAAAATTTTTCTATTATTTTGAATATATTTTGTAAACCACCTATTAATTTATTTTAAGGAGTCTAAATTTTAAATGAAAAAAGAAGAAATAAAGCCTCTTTTTCTCTCGTCTATTATTGACACTATTATATTTATAATAACGTTATTTCTTGGCTATCACTTCATTTCTATTTGGGGTATGACAGATCAAGTTTTATTAGTTTTAGTTTCGGTTTTTTCTATAATAAAATTGTTAGTGACTTACTTTGTTTCAAAAAGAAAAAATAAACTAGAAAAAGGCTTCAATTATTGTATAACAATTTCATTAGGTCTGATAGAGTTTCTTACTTTATTTTCTATGTTAAATGATAGTCAAAAATGGATATTACTTATTTCTATATTAACGATATTTATAGAGAGTTTTATAAAGATAAGATCAAATTCAAGGGCGATACTGACTGGAACATTTTTAATCTTTTTTGTAATTATTTTTTCAATTTTATTATTTTTTATTAATCCATCTGAATCCGCTCTAGTTTCGGCAATCACAGCAGTAGCTACTTTATTATTGACAACTGACACTCTAGAGGATGTATTTAATATAAAAGTGACAAAGCAACGACAAAAACAACTTTCGGTTATAAAAATATCAGTATTATTTCTTGTCCCAATAATTTATGCTTCCTCTTTAATTTATCCCCGTCCTGATGTTAATAATGCTTCGATTTATACGATGTTGCTAACTGGACTTTATAGATTTATTGTATTAGAAATAACATATCCTCTTTTTTTATTTTTAATTTATTTTAAGAAACTAAGACAAAAAATTCAAATCATGCTTGGATTACCATCTAGTCAAAAATATTTATATGGAAATTGGAATATGATTACAATAAATAAATTTACGAACCAAGATATTATTGTGAGAAAATTCTTATTAAATATTGATGGTAATAGAATTAAATTTTTGGGTAGTTTTTTCACTTTTGATGAAGATAATGTTATCTATAATGATAAAGAGGAAATACTTGGGAAAATCGAGAAATGTAACGATGATAGAGTAAATTTAGTAATTGATAATAAAACTATACAGCTTATTAAAATAGGAAGTGATGAATATAAAAAGTTTAGTTCATATCATTATAATCACAAGGAGAAGTTTTACAATATTCAAATCATAGAACCGATTACTAGTAGTGAACTAGAGGTTAGTTTGTTCATATTAAATAATGACGAAAATCAATTTTTAGAAATAAATAGTATGACTAATTATAAATATTATTTAAAAGATGGGGAGCTTATTCGTATTAAGAATAATGAGAAATGTGATATGCATATTTTATTATCATCGGATTTATACGAATCAGATGAATTTAAATAGTGGAAAAGAGTTAACTTTTCTTAAAAGAACATATTAAAGAATATGAAATTATAATTTTAAAAGAATTTCGAACTTTTTTGCTAATTAAAAAATTGGAAAATATTTCGGCCAACGTCAAGAATAAGAACTATCGGATTAAGGAGAATGACCTTCTTAATCCTTTTGTTTTTTATAAGAAATAAAACCGCTTTCTCATATAATCTTTCGGAAAAGTAGTTGCTAAAAGATATAAAAATTGATAGAATAAGGATTGTCTAAAAAATTTTAAGGAGAATCTATCAAATGGATTTCACATGGGCAATTAAATATGCCACTGAATTTTTGGGAACTGCTATTTTGATCATTCTTGGGAATGGTGCAGTTGCCAACGTTGAACTTAAAGGTACGAAAGGTCACCAAAGTGGCTGGATCGTTATCGCTGTTGGTTATGGTATGGGGGTTATGATTCCTGCCTTGATGTTTGGTAATGTATCTGGAAACCACATCAACCCAGCCTTCACTCTTGGACTTGCAGTAAGCGGTCTATTCCCTTGGGCACAAGTTGCGCCTTATATCATCGCACAAGTTTTGGGTGCTATCTTTGGTCAAGCCTTGGTTGTGGCAACACACCGCCCATACTACTTGAAAACTGAAAATCCAAACAATATTTTGGGTACTTTCTCAACAATTTCAAGTTTGGATAATGGTACAAAAGAATCACATTTCACAGCAACTGTTAATGGTTTTGTAAACGAGTTTGTTGGTTCATTTGTTCTTTTCTTCGCAGCCCTTGGTATGACTAAAAACTTCTTTGGTGCTGAATTAGTATCAAAAGCACAAGCGGCCATTAATGCACAAGTTGCTCAAGCAACTACTCAAGGTCAAACAATTCCTCAAGAGCAAGTAACAGCAGCACTTGACCAAGCTAAAGAACAAGTAGCACCATTTATGGAATCTGGTCTTGGAATTGCTCACTTGGCACTTGGATTTCTTGTTATGGCTTTGGTAACATCACTTGGTGGACCTACAGGACCTGCCTTGAACCCAGCCCGTGACTTGGGACCACGTCTCCTTCATGCTTTCCTTCCAAAATCAGTTCTTGGTGAGCACAAAGGCGATTCAAAATGGTGGTATTCTTGGGTACCAGTAGTAGCACCGATCGCAGCAGCAATTGCGGCAGTAGCTATCTTCAAATTCCTTTACCTATAAGAAATTGAAACCGGGGAAATCCTCGGTTTTTTAGATGAAATTTTACGAAAAAAAGTAAATCTGAGCATAATTTCTTGTAAAAAATTCTAAAATCCTTTAAAATAAAAAGTGATGGAGGAATTTATGAATGTAAATCAGATTGTACGGATTATTCCTACTTTAAAAGTTAATAATAGAAAATTAAATGAAACATTTTATATAGGAACCCTTGGCATGAAGTCCTTGTTAGAAGAGTCAGCCTTTCTGTCACTAGGTGATCAAACAGGTTTAGAAAAGCTGGTTTTAGAAGAAGCTCCAAGTATGCGCACTCGTAAGGTAGAGGGAAGAAAAAAACTAGCTAGATTGATTGTCAAAGTAGAAAATCCCTTAGAAATTGAAGGACTCTTATCTAAAACAGATTCGATTCATCAATTATATAAAGGTCAAAATGGCTACGCTTTTGAGATTTTTTCACCCGAAAATGATTTGGTTTTGATTCATGCAGAAGATGACAGAGCAAGTCTAGTAGAAGTAGAAGAAAAGCCAGAATTTCAAACAGATCTGGAGTCAATTTCTTTAAGTAAATTTGAAATTTCTATGGAATTACACCTCCCAACTGATGTTGATAGTTTCTTGGAGCCATCTGAAGTTGGAGAATCCCTTGATTTTATTCCAGCTCAGGGGCAGGATCTGACTGTGGACAGTACGGTTACCTGGGACTTGTCTATGCTTAAGTTCTTGGTCAACGAATTAGACATAGCAAGTCTTCGTAAGAAGTTTGAGTCTACAGAATATTTTATTCCTAAGTCTGAAAAATTCTTCCTTGGTAAAGATAGAAATAATGTTGAATTGTGGTTTGAAGAAGTATGAAGTGGACCAAGATTATTAAAAAAATAGAAGAACAAATCGAGGCAGGGATTTATCCCGGAGCCTCTTTTGCGTATTTTAAGGACAATCAATGGACGGAGTTCTATTTAGGCCAGAGTGACCCAGAGCATGGCTTGCAGACTGAGGCAGGACTCGTTTATGACCTAGCCAGTGTCAGCAAGGTTGTTGGGGTTGGCACAGTTTATACCTTTTTGTGGGAAAACGGTCAATTAGATATTGACAGACCAGTAACCGATTTTTTACCTGAAAGTGATTATCCAGATATCACTATTCGCCAGCTCTTGACTCACGCAACAAATCTTGATCCGTTTATTCCAAATCGTGATCTTTTAACAGCTTTAGAATTAAAGGAAGCTATGTTTCATCTCAATAGACGAAATCAGCCAGCCTTTCTTTATTCGGATGTCCATTTTTTGCTGTTAGGTTTTATCTTGGAAAGAATATTTAATCAAGACCTGGATGTGATTTTACAAGAACAAGTTTTGAAACCTTGGGAAATGAATGAAACCAAGTTTGGGCCAGTTGAGCGCGCTGTTCCAACAGTTAGAGGTGTAGAGGCAGGCATAGTACATGATCCCAAGGCTCGCCTCCTGGGCAGACATGCAGGGAGTGCTGGTTTGTTTTCGACTGTAAAGGATTTACAAATCTTTTTAGAACACTATTTAGCAGATGATTTTGCAAGAGATTTGAGTCAAAATTTTTCTCCTTTGGATGACAAGGAACGTTCTTTGGCATGGAATTTGGAAGGAGATTGGCTAGACCATACGGGCTATACAGGTACCTTTATCATGTGGAATTGTCAGAAGCAAGAAGCGGTCATTTTCCTATCGAATCGTACCTATGAAAAGGATGAGAGGACTCAATGGATATTAGACCGCAATCAAGTGATGGACTTGATTCGCAAAGAAGAATAAGGAGAGACATGTCAAATAGTTTAAAAGGGACTTTATTAACAGTTGTGGCTGGGATTGCTTGGGGTTTGTCAGGAACGAGTGGCCAATACCTGATGGCGCACGGAATTTCGGCTCTGGTTTTGACCAACTTGCGTCTTTTAATAGCTGGTGGAATTCTCATGCTCTTGGCTTATGCTACTGCAAAGGATAGAATGCTGGCCTTTTTAAAGGATAGAAAAAGTTTGCTGTCTCTTCTCATTTTTGCTCTAATTGGCCTCTTCCTCAATCAATTTGCTTATCTAACTGCTATTCAGGAAACCAATGCAGGGACTGCGACGGTGCTTCAGTATGTTTGTCCTGTTGGAATTTTGATTTATAGCTGTATCAAGGATAAGGTAGCACCGACACTGGGAGAGATTGTTTCTATCATATTAGCCATCGGAGGAACCTTCCTGATCGCCACTCATGGGCAGCTGGACCAGTTATCTATGACACCTGCAGGTCTGTTCTGGGGGCTCTTTTCTGCTCTGACTTACGCCCTGTATATCATTTTACCCATAGCCTTGATTAAGAAGTGGGGGAGCAGCTTGGTCATTGGTGTGGGAATGGTCATAGCAGGTTTGGTCGCCCTTCCTTTTACAGGGGTTCTACAGGTTAATATACCGACCAGTCTTGATTTTCTCCTTGCTTTTGCGGGTATTATTCTTATCGGTACTGTCTTTGCCTATACAGCTTTCCTTAAAGGAGCCAGTCTGATAGGACCGGTCAAGTCAAGCTTGTTGGCTTCAATTGAGCCAATATCGGCGGTTTTCTTTGCCTTCTTAATCATGAATGAACAATTTTATCCCATTGATTTTCTTGGCATGGCAATGATATTGTTTGCTGTAACTCTGATTTCTTTGAAAGATTTACTCTTAGAAAAATAAAAAGACTCTTTGTCTGTGACAGAGAGGTTTTATGTGGTATTTTATACTCAATGAAAATCAAAGAGCAAACTAGGAAACTAGCCGTAGGTTGCTCAAAGCACTGCTTTGAGGTTGCAGATAGAGCTGACGCGGTTTGAATTTGATTTTCGAAGAGTATTAATTGTTTTCAAGATAAAATTCAAAGCGTTCGCCTACATATTGACTTTTTACATATTCAAATGCTGTTCCATCTTCTAGGTAGGAAACCTGAGTTAAACCAAGAATAGCATGTCCTTTTTCAACTTCCAAATAGTGAGCAATCTTTTCCTTAGCAAGACGAGCATAGATGGTCTGCTGTGATTTGCCAATGCGGTAGCCGTGTTTTTGTAGAGTCTGGAAGAAATGACTGGTGATTTCTTCTTTTTTAAAGTCCTTAATGAATTTTTCAGGAATAGAAGCAACTTCATAAACTAGAGGAACTTGGTCGGCATAGCGAACCCGCTCCATTCGGATAATATTTTCGGTAGGAGAAATTCCTAGCTTGGCAACTTCCTGTTCATTGGGAATGGTTTTTCTGTAGGAAATGAGCTGGCTAGAGGGAACTTTACCTTGGGCCTTAACAATTTCAGTAAAACTGGTTGTCCCTCGCATCTTTTCTTGTACTCGAGTACTGGAAACAAAGGTGCCACTTCCTACACGACGCTCTAAAACGCCTTCTTCGACTAATAGAGATACAGCTTGGCGAAGAGTCATGCGACTGACCGCAAACTGCTCTGCTAAGTCTCGTTCACTAGGGAGCCTCTCCCCAATAGCCCAACGATGTTCGTCAATATCCTTTTTAATCTGATCATGGATTTTCATATAAGCAGGTAGCATATTTTTCACTTCATTTCTATCTTTTCTCTATTGTACCTCAATAAACTAGAAAAAGTCAATCTTCGCCTTGTTTAGTTGGTAATTCGCCCTTATTTGTGATAGAATATTGGAAAAAGATATTTCTTTTGAGAAAGGAAAAAGATGAGCAACATATCAACTGATTTGCAAGATGTAGAAAAAATCATCGTATTGGACTATGGTAGCCAGTACAACCAGCTGATTTCACGCCGTATCCGTGAGATTGGTGTGTTTTCAGAACTAAAAAGCCATAAAATTTCAGCTGCTGAAGTTCGTGAAATCAATCCTGTAGGAATTATCCTTTCAGGTGGACCAAACTCTGTATACGAAGATGGTTCATTCGATATTGACCCAGAAATATTCGAACTTGGAATTCCAATTTTGGGAATTTGTTACGGTATGCAGTTATTGACCCATAAACTTGGAGGAAAAGTTGTCCCTGCAGGTGACGCTGGAAATCGTGAATACGGTCAATCAACTCTTACTCACACACCATCAGCTCTTTTTGAATCAACACCTGATGAACAAACTGTATTGATGAGCCATGGTGATGCGGTTACTGAAATTCCTGCTGACTTTGTTCGTACAGGAACATCAGCTGACTGCCCTTATGCAGCCATTGAAAACCCAGACAAACACATTTACGGTATCCAATTCCACCCAGAAGTTCGTCATTCTGTATACGGAAATGATATCCTTCGTAACTTTGCCCTTAACATCTGTAAGGCTAAAGGCGACTGGTCAATGGATAACTTCATCGACATGCAAATTCAAAAAATCCGTGAAACAGTCGGTGATAAACGTGTTCTTCTCGGTCTATCAGGTGGTGTTGACTCTTCAGTTGTTGGTGTTCTTCTTCAAAAAGCAATTGGCGATCAATTGATCTGTATCTTCGTGGATCACGGTCTTCTTCGTAAAGGAGAAGCTGATCAAGTTATGGACATGCTTGGTGGTAAGTTTGGTTTGAATATCGTCAAAGCAGACGCTGCAAAACGTTTCCTTGATAAACTTGCTGGCGTTTCTGACCCTGAACAAAAACGTAAAATTATCGGTAACGAGTTTGTCTATGTCTTTGATGACGAAGCAAGCAAACTCAAAGATGTGAAATTCCTTGCTCAAGGAACTCTTTATACAGACGTGATTGAGTCTGGTACGGATACAGCCCAAACTATCAAGTCACACCACAATGTTGGCGGTCTTCCAGAAGACATGCAGTTTGAATTGATTGAACCACTTAACACTCTTTACAAGGACGAAGTTCGTGCTCTTGGTACAGAGCTTGGTATGCCAGACCATATCGTATGGCGCCAACCATTCCCAGGACCAGGTCTTGCTATCCGTGTCATGGGTGAAATCACTGAAGAAAAACTAGAAACCGTTCGTGAGTCAGACGCTATCTTGCGTGAAGAAATTGCTAAAGCTGGTCTTGACCGCGATATCTGGCAATACTTCACAGTTAACACAGGTGTTCGTTCAGTTGGTGTTATGGGTGACGGTCGTACGTACGACTATACAATCGCAATCCGTGCTATCACCTCTATCGATGGTATGACTGCTGACTTTGCTAAAATTCCTTGGGAAGTTCTTCAAAAAATCTCAGTACGTATCGTAAACGAAGTGGATCATGTTAACCGTATCGTCTATGATATTACAAGTAAACCACCTGCAACAGTTGAGTGGGAATAGTCATTTAAGGACTATCTTATATAGTTTAATTGGCCAGTATCTTTGGATACTGGTTTTTACTTTATCTGGCTATTTTACTACTTGTTTCAACTGCTAAAAGATTAGAATTGTCAAAACAATCTGTCTAGGCTTGATTTTATCCCTTATTTACTATAAAATGAGAAGGAAAAACGTCAAACTTTTATATTGCAAATAGGAGAAAACATGACAAAAACATTAAAACGTCCTGAGGTTTTATCACCTGCAGGGACTTTAGAGAAGCTAAAGGTAGCTGTTCAATATGGGGCAGATGCTGTCTTTATCGGTGGTCAGGCCTATGGTCTTCGTAGCCGTGCCGGAAACTTTACCTTTGAACAGATGGAAGAAGGCGTGCAGTTTGCGGCTAAGTATGGAGCTAAGGTCTATGTAGCTGCCAATATGGTTATGCACGAAGGAAATGAAGCTGGTGCTGGTGAGTGGTTCCGTAAACTGCGTGATATCGGGATTGCAGCAGTTATCGTATCTGACCCAGCCTTGATTATGATTGCAGCGACAGAAGCACCAGGTCTTGAAATCCACCTCTCTACCCAAGCCAGTGCCACTAACTATGAAACTCTTGAGTTCTGGAAAGAACTGGGCTTGACTCGTGTCGTTTTGGCGCGTGAGGTTTCAATGGAAGAATTAGCAGAAATCCGCAAACGTACAGACGTTGAGATTGAAGCTTTTGTCCACGGAGCTATGTGTATTTCTTACTCAGGTCGCTGTACGCTATCAAACCACATGAGTATGCGTGATGCCAACCGTGGTGGTTGCTCTCAGTCTTGCCGCTGGAAGTACGACCTTTACGATATGCCATTTGGGAAAGAACGTAAGAGCCTTAAGGGAGAGATTCCAGAAGAATTTTCAATGTCAGCCGTTGACATGTCTATGATTGACCATATCCCAGATATGATTGAAAACGGTGTAGATAGTCTCAAGATTGAAGGACGTATGAAGTCTATTCACTATGTTTCAACAGTAACCAACTGCTACAAGGCAGCTGTTGATGCTTATCTAGAAAGTCCAGAAAAATTTGAAGCTATTAAGCAAGACTTGATTGATGAGATGTGGAAGGTTGCCCAACGTGAATTAGCAACAGGTTTCTACTATGGTACACCATCTGAAAATGAGCAGTTGTTTGGTGCTCGTCGTAAAATTCCTGAGTATAAGTTTGTCGCTGAAGTGGTTTCTTACGATGATGCGACACAAACAGCAACCATTCGCCAACGGAACGTCATTAACGAAGGGGACCAAGTTGAGTTTTATGGCCCAGGTTTCCGTCATTTTGAGACTTATATCGAAGATTTGCATGATGCTAAAGGAAATAAGATCGATCGCGCTCCAAATCCAATGGAACTTTTGACAATCAAGGTTCCACAACCTGTTCAAGCAGGAGACATGGTTCGTGCATTAAAAGAAGGACTCATCAATCTCTATAAGGAAGATGGAACCAGCGTCACAGTTCGTGCTTAATAAACATGTAGGAAACGAAAGATTTCCTTTTAATCCTACTTACTAAAAGAGCATTAGGTTAAAGAAAATATATTAATTTCCATCCGAGATTTCATCTCGGATTTTTTCAACATTTTTCAGAAATGTCTAGATAATGGTCGGATTTATTACAAGTTTTTTACAAAGTTTTCTAT
This sequence comes from bacterium, assembly GCA_905221245.1. Classification (GTDB taxonomy): domain Bacteria; phylum Bacillota; class Bacilli; order Lactobacillales; family Streptococcaceae; genus Streptococcus. The sequence goes on along the minus strand of CAJNCK010000003.1, from coordinate 12,447 downwards.
ATAGTATGCTTAAAAATAGTAAAATTGTAAATAATTTTCATTAAACGCTTTCAATGTTAGTAAAAAGTTGACAAATCCAATTTTTAGGACTAAACTAAGTAAGTAAATTTTAATTAAAAGGAGAATTCGTCATGAATTTAACATTTTTTGGTCTATGTCTTGCCTGTATGGGTGTATCTCTTGGTGAGGGTATGTTGATGAATGGTTTGTTGAAATCAGTTGCTCGCCAACCAGATATTATCGCTGAGTTTCGTAGCTTGATGTTTTTAGGGGTTGCCTTTATTGAAGGAACTTTCTTCGTAACTCTTGTCTTCTCATTTATTATTAAATAACGAAATATAAATTGGAGAAGGGAGAATGTTAGATGGAAGAAAGTATCAATCCAACCATCAATATTGGTCCTGTTACCTTTGATTTAACTTTGACAGCCTTGACTTTGCTGTCTGTGTTTCTGATTTTTGCATTTATCTATTGGGCAAGTCGTAATATGACTTTGAAACCCAAAGGTAAACAAAATGTACTAGAGTATCTCTATGATTTTGTAAATGGATTTACAGAACCTAACCTTGGTTCCCACTACATGAAAGATTACTCACTCTTTTACTTATGCTTATTTCTTTTTATGGTCATCGCCAATAATCTTGGTTTGATGGCTAAACTTCAAACAACAGATGGAACAAACCTTTGGACATCGCCAACTGCAAATCTTTCATTTGACCTTGTCTTGTCTTTCTGTATTATTGTGATGGCGCATATTGAGGGGATTCGTCGTCGTGGGATTAAACAATACCTAAAAGGTTTTGTAACTCCTGCATTTATGACACCGATGAATCTACTTGAAGAAGTCACGAATTTCCTTTCTCTTGCTTTGCGGATTTTTGGGAATATCTTTGCAGGTGAAGTAATGACAAGTTTGCTTCTCTTACTTTCACATCAGGCTATTTTTTGGTATCCAATCGCATTTGGAACAAACTTAGTTTGGACTGCATTTTCCGTGTTCATTTCTTGTGTACAGGCCTATGTCTTTACACTATTATCCTCTATGTACCTAGGAAATAAAATTAATGATGAAGAGTAGAAAGGAGTAACTGATGCACGTAACAGTAGGTGAATTAATTGGTAATTTTATTTTAATCGCTGGCTCTTTTATCCTTTTGCTAGTCTTGATTAAAAAATTTGCATGGTCTAATATTACAAGCATTTTCGAAGAAAGAGCTGAAAAAATTGCTTCAGATATTGACAGAGCTGAAGAAGCACGTAAAAAAGCGGAAGTATTGGCTCAAAAACGCGAAGATGAATTGGCTGGTAGCCGTAAAGAAGCTAAGACAATCATTGAGAATGCGAAAGAAACAGCTGAGAAAAGTAAGGCTAGTATTTTAGCAGATGCTAAACTAGAAGCAGGACGCTTAAAAGAAAAAGCAAACCAAGAAATTGCTCAAAACAAAGCTGAAGCTTTACAAAGCGTTAAGGGTGAGGTAGCAGATTTAACAATCAGCTTAGCTGGTAAAATCATCTCACAAAACCTTGACGGTCATGCCCATAAAGAACTCATTGATCAGTATATCGATCAGCTAGGAGAAGCTTAATGGACAAGAAAACAGTAAAGGTAATTGAAAAATACAGCATACCTTTTGTCCAATTGGTACTTGAAAAAGGAGAAGAAGACCGTATCTTTTTAGACTTGACTCAAATCAAGCAAGTTGCTGAAGAAACAGGTTTACCTTCTTTTTTAAAAAAAGTGGCAGTAGACGAGTCTGACAAGGAAAAAACGATTGCTTTCTTCCAAGACTCAGTGTCACCTTTATTGCAAAACTTTATCCAGGTTCTGGCATACAACCACAGAGCAAGTCTTTTTTATGATGTACTTGTAGATTGCTTGAACCGACTTGAAAAAGAAACAAATCGATTTGAAGTGACGATTACTTCTGCTCATCCTCTAACTGATGAACAGAAGAGTCGCTTGCTCCCTTTGATTGAGAAAAAAATGTCTCTTAAAGTAAGGAGTGTAAAAGAACAAATCGATGAAAGTCTTATTGGTGGTTTTGTCATTTTTGCCAATCACAAGACAATTGATGTGAGTATTAAACAACAACTTAAAGTTGTTAAAGAAAATTTGAAATAGAAAGTGGTGTTCTTTTGGCAATTAACGCACAAGAAATCAGCGCTTTAATTAAGCAACAAATTGAAAATTTCAAACCCAATTTTGATGTGACTGAAACAGGTGTTGTAACCTATATCGGGGACGGTATCGCGCGTGCTCACGGCCTTGAAAATGCCATGAGTGGAGAGTTGTTGATTTTTGAAAACGGCTCTTATGGTATGGCTCAAAACTTGGAGTCAACAGACGTCGGTATTATCATCTTGGGTGACTTTACAGATATCCGTGAAGGCGATACAATCCGCCGTACAGGTAAAATCATGGAAGTCCCAGTAGGTGAAAGTCTGATTGGTCGTGTTGTGGATCCGCTTGGTCGTCCGGTTGACGGTCTTGGAGAAATCCATACTGATAAAACTCGTCCAGTAGAAGCACCAGCTCCTGGTGTTATGCAACGTAAGTCTGTATCAGAACCATTGCAAACTGGTTTGAAAGCTATTGACGCCCTTGTACCGATTGGTCGTGGTCAACGTGAGTTGATTATCGGTGACCGTCAGACAGGGAAAACAACCATTGCGATTGATACAATCTTGAACCAAAAAGGTCAAGATATGATCTGTATCTATGTTGCGATTGGACAAAAAGAATCAACAGTTCGTACACAAGTAGAAACACTACGTCAGTACGGTGCCTTGGACTACACAATCGTTGTGACAGCCTCTGCTTCACAACCATCTCCATTGCTCTTCCTAGCTCCTTATGCTGGGGTTGCCATGGCGGAAGAATTTATGTACCAAGGTAAGCATGTTTTGATCGTTTATGATGATTTATCAAAACAAGCGGTAGCTTATCGTGAACTGTCTCTCTTGCTTCGTCGTCCTCCAGGTCGTGAAGCTTTCCCAGGGGATGTTTTCTACCTTCACAGCCGTTTGCTTGAGCGCTCAGCTAAAGTTTCTGATGAACTTGGTGGTGGATCAATTACAGCCCTACCATTTATCGAGACACAAGCAGGAGATATCTCTGCCTATATCGCAACCAACGTGATTTCTATCACTGATGGACAAATCTTCCTTGGTGATGGTCTTTTCAATGCAGGTATTCGTCCAGCTATCGATGCGGGTTCATCTGTATCTCGTGTAGGTGGTTCTGCACAAATCAAAGCAATGAAAAAGGTTGCTGGTACACTTCGTATCGACCTTGCTTCATACCGTGAGTTGGAAGCCTTCACTAAGTTTGGTTCTGACTTGGACGCAGCAACACAGGCTAAGTTGAACCGTGGACGTCGTACAGTTGAAGTCTTGAAACAACCTGTTCACAAACCATTGCCTGTTGAGAAACAAGTAACCATTCTCTATGCTTTGACACACGGTTTCTTGGATACTGTTCCAGTAGATGATATTGTTCGTTTCGAGGAAGAGTTCCATGCCTTCTTTGATGCTCAACATCCAGAGATTTTGGAAACCATTCGTGATACAAAAGACTTGCCAGAAGAAGCAGTCTTGGATGCTGCGATTACAGAGTTTCTCAATCAAACCAGCTTCCAATAAGAATAGAGGTGTCAGATGGCAGTATCTCTAAATGATATTAAAACAAAAATCGCCTCAACAAAAAATACGAGTCAAATCACTAATGCTATGCAAATGGTATCAGCTGCTAAGCTTGGTCGCTCTGAAGAAGCTGCTCGCAACTTCCAAGTTTACGCTCAGAAAGTCCGCAAACTCTTGACAGATATCCTCCATGGTAATGGAGCTGGTGGTTCAACCAATCCGATGTTGATTAGCCGTCCTGTGAAGAAGACAGGCTATATCGTCATCACTTCAGACCGCGGTTTGGTTGGAGGTTATAATTCTTCTATTCTGAAAGCCGTTATGGAGTTGAAAGAAGAATACCATCCAGACGGTAAAGGTTTTGAAATGATCTGTATTGGTGGAATGGGAGCTGATTTCTTTAAGGCTCGCGGTATTCAACCACTTTATGAATTACGTGGCTTGGCGGATCAGCCTAGCTTTGATGAAGTTCGTAAGATTATTTCAAAAACAGTTGAAATGTACCAAAATGAACTTTTTGATGAGCTCTATGTTTGCTACAACCACCATGTCAATACGCTAACTAGTCAAATGCGTGTGGAACAAATGCTTCCGATTGTTGACTTGGATCCAAATGAAGCGGATGAAGACTACAGCTTAACTTTTGAATTGGAAACCAGCCGAGAAGAAATTTTGGAGCAGTTGTTGCCTCAGTTTGCAGAAAGTATGATTTACGGGGCTATTATCGATGCCAAGACAGCTGAAAATGCTGCTGGTATGACAGCCATGCAAACAGCGACAGATAATGCTAAGAAAGTCATTAATGATTTGACAATTCAGTATAACCGTGCCAGACAGGCGGCGATTACACAAGAAATTACAGAAATTGTAGCAGGAGCTAGTGCCTTAGAATAGGCACTAGTCCAGCTCGTATGAAAATGAACTTAGGACCTAGTTGAGCTAGGAACCGATAGTATCTTATATAGAATAGGAGAAGGAGATGAGTTCAGGTAAAATTGCTCAGGTTATCGGTCCCGTTGTAGACGTCTTGTTTGCAGCAGGGGAAAAACTTCCTGAGATTAACAATGCACTTGTCGTCTACAAAAATGACGAAAGAAAAACAAAAATCGTCCTTGAAGTAGCCTTGGAGTTGGGAGATGGTATGGTCCGTACTATCGCCATGGAATCAACAGATGGTTTGACTCGTGGAATGGAAGTATTGGACACAGGCCGTCCAATCTCTGTACCAGTAGGTAAAGAAACTTTGGGACGTGTCTTCAATGTTTTGGGAGATACCATTGACTTGGAAGCTCCTTTTACAGAAGACGCAGAGCGTCAGCCAATTCATAAAAAAGCTCCAACTTTTGATGAATTGTCTACCTCTTCTGAAATCCTTGAAACAGGGATTAAGGTTATCGACCTTCTTGCCCCTTACCTAAAAGGTGGTAAGGTTGGACTTTTCGGTGGTGCCGGAGTCGGTAAAACTGTCTTGATCCAAGAATTGATTCACAACATTGCCCAAGAACACGGTGGTATCTCAGTATTTACCGGTGTTGGGGAACGTACTCGTGAGGGGAACGACCTTTACTGGGAAATGAAAGAATCAGGTGTTATCGAGAAAACAGCCATGGTGTTTGGTCAGATGAATGAGCCACCAGGAGCACGTATGCGTGTTGCCCTTACTGGTTTGACAATCGCTGAATACTTCCGTGATGTAGAAGGCCAAGACGTGCTTCTCTTTATCGATAATATCTTCCGTTTCACTCAAGCTGGTTCAGAAGTATCTGCCCTTTTGGGTCGTATGCCATCAGCCGTTGGTTACCAACCAACACTTGCTACGGAAATGGGTCAATTGCAAGAGCGTATCACATCAACTAAGAAGGGTTCTGTAACCTCTATCCAGGCTATCTATGTGCCAGCGGATGACTATACTGACCCAGCGCCAGCAACAGCCTTCGCTCACTTGGATTCTACTACAAACTTGGAACGTAAGTTGGTACAATTGGGTATTTACCCAGCCGTTGATCCACTTGCTTCAAGCTCACGTGCCTTGGCACCTGAAATCGTTGGAGAAGAGCACTATGCAGTTGCTGCTGAAGTAAAACGTGTCCTTCAACGTTACCATGAGTTGCAAGATATCATTGCTATCCTTGGTATGGATGAGCTTTCTGATGAAGAAAAGACCTTGGTTGCTCGTGCACGTCGTATCCAGTTCTTCTTGTCACAAAACTTCAACGTTGCTGAACAATTTACTGGTCAGCCAGGTTCTTATGTTCCAGTTGCTGAAACTGTACGTGGCTTTAAGGAAATCCTTGATGGTAAACACGACCACTTGCCAGAAGATGCCTTCCGTGGTGTAGGTTCTATCGAAGATGTGATTGCCAAAGCTGAAAAAATGGGATTTTAAGAGGTGATCTATGGCTCAGTTAACTGTCCAGATCGTGACACCAGATGGTCTCGTCTATGATCACCATGCCAGCTATGTATCGGTTCGAACTCTGGATGGTGAGATGGGGATCTTGCCACGACATGAAAATATGATTGCGGTTTTAGCAGTTGATGAAGTAAAGGTAAAACGTATTGATGATGAAGATCACGTGAACTGGATTGCAGTAAACGGAGGCGTTATTGAAATTGCTAATGATACCATCACAATCGTTGCGGATTCTGCAGAACGTGCTCGTGATATCGATGTTAGCCGTGCAGAACGTGCCAAGCTTCGAGCAGAGCGTGAAATCGAAGAAGCCCATGAAAAAAACTTGATTGATCAAGAACGTCGTGCTAAGATTGCTTTGCAACGTGCTATTAATCGTATCAATGTCGGAAAAAGACTATAATAAAAAAGGAGTCTGAGACTATTGTCCCAGACTTTTTTTATTTTCAGGAGGGAAAATAATAACAGAATTACAATCACCACGCTATATTGTCATTTCATTTTTAATACGTGAAATGGAAGTTGATATTGTTGAGGTCATAACTATTATGGCTGAATTAGAAAACAGTGGCTTGGTTCAGGGAATCAAGTGGAGATTTAATACTCAAAGAACTTGGAAGAGCGCACAAAATCCCCTCATCTGAAAGCGTTTCAGATTAAGTTCCGCTATGGTGGAAGTTAGTGTGAGACGTTTGAATGGGGTTAAAGGTACTTATGTTGGAGTAATTTAGACGACTGGCAGACGTCTTCTGCAGGTATTTTAGAAATGCCGAGAAGCTTAGGCATCTCTTCTCCATAGGTAAAGGCAAAGAGCTCATAGGCTGACTTTCCATTCAAAGCAGCACGTTTGACACTGTTGACATGCGAACAGACGAGATTAATGTCCTCCTGAGTTAAATTATCAAAGAAAGTTCCCTTGGGTAGAATGTCGCGAATCAGTGTGTGATTTTTCTCGATTCTCCCTTTCTGGTCAGAACTATTAGGGTCACAAAAGAAGAGTTTACTCTCTCCTCGCACATCCATTTCGATATCATCGACCCTGGCAAATTCTCCACCATTATCTGTCAGGATGACAGGGAAATTAGCAGATATGAGAATAGATAGTTTTAGTTAGCTGAATTTAGTAGTGTAATCAATACTAAAATAAACATCTTTTGATAAGTAACTTTCAAACGGAGAGTTTTGCTGTGATTAATAGCATTATTTTTTACAACAAATAGGTTAATTCCAATGATGGATCCATCTATCAAACAACTTGCAATGAAATGTATAAAAATACAGTGCGCAGATATCAGAAAATTGTCTACTTTCCCAAAATACTTTTTTTTTTTTTGTAAAAATTTAAGTCTAATCAGTTGAATATAAATAAAAAATACAGTAAAATAGTATGTATAAGTAATCATATTAGAATTGCAAGCTGTCTCAGTGACAGCTAGTATTTTGTATGGATACTAAACTAAATAAATTTTTGAGGAGAAGATAATGGGAAATAAACCATCTATGAGTCGTTCTGAACGTTTACGCCGTGAAAAAGTCACGCGTTACTCAATTCGTAAATACAGTTTTGGAGCAGCTAGCGTAGCAGTTGCTGCACTTTTCATGTTTTTGGGTAATGGAGCGGTGTCAGCTAATGAACTTGGGAAACAGGATTCAACAGTTATTGAAAAAAATCTTGAAGACAAAGCACCTCAAGAGGGAGACAAGGCTGTCCAAGCTGATGCTTCAGTAACAGAAGTGACTTCTAAACCAGAAGAATCAGCAAAACCAACTCCAACATTGGATAAGTCACAATTGGAAAGCTATATTGCTGAAATTGAAGAGAAAATTTCAGCAGGTAAATACGCTAATAAGACAGAGGAGAGTATCGCTCTTTTAAATTCTGAGTTAGCTTCTGCTAAATCTGTCCTTGCTTCTGCAACTAGCCAAGATGAACTAAAAGCAGCTTATAACAAATTTGTCACTGTAGTAAGCTCAAAATTGCAAAATAAACCTGTAGAGAAAAAAGAAACACCAGTAGTAGATACTACAAATGGTAAAGAAACTGTTGGTAAAAAAGCAGATAATACAGAGAAAAAATCTGATTCTAACTCAATTGAAAATACAGGTTCTAATGATTCACGTAATGGAAAAGCGTTAGATCGAGATAATGCTTTCCGTACAGAAGCTGTTACGAATAAGAAACCAGTTGGGAATATTCCATTCTCTAATGCGACTGCAAAAGATATTTATGTTTATAAAGGTGAAGAAACCAATATTGAATTATCAGTGACAGATGACTCTGGGAAAATTAAGGATATTCGTATAGGAGAAGGATCAAGAGGTATTGATGCCCCAGGTGCTGCTGGTTCGAAAATAAACAATCAGTATGGACTAACGTTCTCATCTCAGAGAAATGAAACTGACGGAATTGTAGCGACACAAGATAATCCTGCTAAGGTAACGATTACAGGGACAGTATCGGTGCCAAATAAACCAACTTATACCGGTAAGTTAGTGACACGTTATCTAGTCGCTGAAGATTTAGATGGGGCAGTATTCTCAGAACCTACCGGCAATCAGGAAAATGCGAATCCACTACCAGAAGGCTACTTTAAGTTATGGGTTCGTGAACAAACTCAAAAATATGATATTCAAGTACAAACAAATGAAGCTGGTAAGATTGCTGTTGCCGATGTAAACAATCTATCTCAAGCTGATTTTGAGAAAATTAAAAATAATATAAAAATCACTTATAATACAGCAGACGATGCAAGATTGCTTGATAAAAACGGTAAATTAGTAGAAAATGCTTCGAACTACATTGACACTGTAACGAAGCAAGGAGATCAGATTGTTGTTACTTATAAAGACGGGTCAAGAGATTCTGTTGCTTTAACGAGTGTTTTACGCAACAATCCTCTACCTACAGTAAAAGTGCCATATTCAAACCAAGCAGAGAAACAAGTTTATGTTTATACAGGTGAAAATACGGATTTAACATTCACAGCTAATGACGATACTACTGTAAAAGATATGTACTTGCGTGGACCTGGAGATGTTAACTGGAATAACACTGAAGCTTTTGGATTCACAACAGGTAAGATTGATAATGGTGTTGTTACTGGTAAGGGTACAATTTCTGATAATAAACAGGAAGCAACCATTACAATGACAGGTGAAACCAATCTGAAAGCGGGTCAACAATGGACAAGTTATGTTGCTGCTAATGACAATGATAACTTTAGTTCAATGCCAGCAGATCGTAACTTTAATGCTTTAGATATTGATCCTGATGCAAAATCTAAACCAGGATATATTCGTTTTGTCGTTAAAGATCAAACATCTAAGTATGATATTGCAGCACCAACAGAAAAAGTTGCAGTAGTAGATCCAGACAATGTAACTGAAGCAGACTTAGCGAAGATTAAAGAAAAACTAAAACTTGAGTATTCTAACAACAATGATGATGCTAACTTAGCTGATAAAAAAGGTACGAATGTAGATGACAAAGATTCTAAGATTCAGTCAGTAACAAAAGATGACCAAGGAAATCTTGTTGTAACCTATAAAGATGGTTCTACAGATAAACGTAAATTATCAGAATTTGTACGTAAAAATCCTGCTCCAACAGTAGAACTTCCGTACTCGAACTTAGCTGAGAAACAAATTTATGTCTATACTGGTGAAAATACAGACTTGACATTCAAAGCAACAGACGATACTGAAGTCAAAGATTTGTATTTACGTGGACCTGGAGATGTTAACTGGAATAATACTACAGGTTTTGGATTCTCTATGGGTGTAGTAAATAATGGTGTTGTTACTGGTGGGGGTACAATTTCTGATAACAAACAGGAAGCAACCATTAAAATGACAGGTGAAACCAATCTGAATGCGGGTCAACAATGGACAAGTTTTGTTGTTGCTAATGACAATGATAACTTTAGTTCAATGCCAGCGGGTCGAGATTTTAATGCTTTAGATAAGGACCCTGATGCAAAATCTAAACCAGGATATATTCGTTTTGTCGTTAAAAATCAAACATCTAAATACGACATTACTGCACCAACAGAAAAAGTTGCAGTAGTAGATCCAAACAATGTAACTGAAGAAGACTTAGCGAAGATTCAAGAAAAACTAAAACTTGAGTACTCTAACAACAATGATGATGCGAACTTAGCTGATAAAAAAGGTACGAACGTAGATGACAAAGATTCTAGAATCAAATCAGTAACAAAGGATGACCAAGGAAATCTTGTTGTAACCTATAAAGATGGTTCTACAGATAAACGTAAATTATCAGAATTTGTATCTTTAGATAAACAGCCAGCAATTACTGCAGTTAACAAGGCAGCAGAAGAAAAAATCGCAGAAATCAACAAAACTCCAAATGCTACTGACGAAGAAAAAGCAGCAGCAATCGCAAAAGTAAATGCAGATAAAGAAAAAGCAGTAGCAGCGATTAACGATGCTAATGTAACGACAAAAGATGCTATTGATAAGGCGCAAAATGCTGGAACTACAGCAATCGCAGGGGACAATCCAGTAGTAGCGAAAAAGACTGCTGCTAAAGCAGATGTTGAAGCAGCGCGCCAAGCGAAAGCCGATGCAATTAATGCTGATAAAAATCTAACACAAGCAGAAAAAGATGCGGCTCTTGCTAAAGTTAATAAAGCAGCTGAAGATGCAACAAAAGCTATCGATGCAGCAACGACAGATGCAGCTGTAGATACAGCAAAAGGTACTGGAGTAACAGAAATTGGGAAGGTTAATCCAGTTGCAAAAGAAAATGCAAAAGAAGCTATTGGGAATGCATTAACAGCTAAGAACAAGGAAATTGATGATCGTAATGATCTAACACAAGCAGAAAAAGATGCGGCTAAGGCTGAAGCTAAGAAATTAGCGGATGCAGAACTTACAAAAGTTAATGCTCAACCTGATAATGCAGAAACGGCTGGAGCAGCGGCAGCGGCACAAAAACTTGTTAATGATGCAGAAGATAAAGGTGTTGCAGATGTAACATCTGTATACCCAATCGCTAAAGAACAAGCGAAAAAAGCTGTAGCAGATGAATTAGCCAAGAAAGAAAAAGAACTTGATGATCGTAAAGATTTAACGACAGAAGAAAAAGAAGCGGCTAAGAAAGAAGCGAAAGACTTAGCTAAAAAAGCTACAGATGCTATCAATGCTCAACCAGCGATTGCAGATACCTCAGATAAAGCAACAGCGGCGCAAACAGCAGTAGACACAGCTAAAACTAAGGGTGTTGCGGAAGTTAAAGCAGTAAATCCAGAAGCGAAAGTTAAACCAGAAGCTAAAAAAGCTATTGATGATGCTGCAACTGCTAAAAAGCAAGCAATTGATGCACGTACTGATCTATCTGATAAAGCTAAAGAAGCTCTTAAAGATGAAGTAGATGAGATGGCAACTGAAGCTAAAAAAGCTATTGATGATGAGAATGTTACAGCAACCCAGGATGTTAAGGATATTAAAGAAGTCGCTAAAACAGCTGTTAAAGGTGTTGGTGAAGCTAATATTCCAGCCAATAAAGTTGCTGTAAAAGATCCGAGTGCATTAACAGCTGATGAAAAAGCAAAAGTATTAGATGCTGTTAAAAAAGTAAATCCAAATGCAACATCAGTAACTCAAGATGAAGATGGTAATGTTACAGTTACAACTCAAAATGGTGATAAAGTAATTATCACACCTGACCAAGTTGTGAAAAAGGATGATTTAATTACAGTACCAAAAGCAGGGAATAATGTAGTTAAACCAGCGGATAAAACATTAGTGAAAAATCCAGCTTCACTCACTCCAGAAGAGAAGGCAGCAATCGCTGCGAAAGTGAAAGAAGTAAATCCAGATGCAGTAGTAACTGTGGATGATAAAGGTAACACAACTGTTTCAACAAAAGATGGTAAGACTGAAGTTATCCCAGGGGAAGACTTAACGAAGACAGAAACAGAAGCAGCGCAACCAAAAGCTGGAAACGATGTAGTTAAGCCAGCCTCTAAGACAGTAGTAGCCAATCCAGAAGCCCTTACTCCAGAAGAGAAGAAAGCTATTGAGGATAAGGTAAAAGCTGTTAACCCAGGTGCTACGGTGGTAGTAGATGATAAGGGTAACGCAACTGTTACAACACCGTCAGGTAAGACAGCGGTTATTCCAGCAGCTGATTTGACGAAGACAGCAGAAGCAGCGTCTAAACCAAATGCAGGCGACGATGTGATTACCCCAGCCTCTAAGACAGTAGTAGCCAATCCAGAAGCGCTTACTCCAGAAGAGAAGAAAGCTATTGAGGATAAGGTAAAAGCTGTTAACCCAGGAGCTACGGTGGTAGTAGATGACAAAGGTAACGCAACTGTTACAACACCGTCAGGTAAGACAGCGGTTATTCCAGCAGCTGATTTGAC